>NZ_VCKX01000009.1 GCF_005889725.1 Nonomuraea zeae | reverse complement strand
GCAGGGCACGTTGGGTATAAGAGCCAGGCATCGACGCGGCCCACCGCATCCGCTCGGCGCATCCCGGGGTCGGGGTGGTGGTGCTGTCGCAGTTCTCGGACGCGCTGTTCGCCTTCGAGCTGTTCAAGCACGGGACCGAGGGGTACGCGTACCTGCTGAAGGACCGGGTGGGCGACCTGGACGAGCTGCTCGGCGCGATCAGGGCGGTGGCCTCGGGCGGCTCGGTCATCGATCCGAAGGTGGTCGAGGGCCTGCTGGCCAGGCGGGACGTACGCGGGCAGCGGGAGGCTCTGACGCCCCGCGAGCGGGACGTGCTGCGCGAGATGGCGCACGGCCGGTCGAACTCCGGCATCGCCGGAGCCCTGCACCTTTCGATCTCGTCGGTGGAGAAGAACGTCAACGCCATCTTCACCAAGCTCGGCCTGGAGAACAGCGGTGACGTGCACCGCAGGGTGGCCGCGGTGCTCGCCTACCTGGGCCCGGACCCGGCGTAGTCCGCGCGCTCGGCGTGCGGGGTCTGGCTGCGGTAGGAGTGGCCGAGCTCCTGGCCCAGGCCGAAGTAGTGGCGGAAGTTGTAGATGAGCGGGCTCCACGCGGCCGGATCCACGTGCTGCGTCCCCGGCACGACGATGCGCGGGTCCGCGTGCACCTTGCCGACGACGGCCTCGGCGATGACGAACGAGCCGGAGGCGTCCCGCCGTACGCTCTGTGCCCGCGCCTCCAGCTGGAGCGGGCACTCGCGCACGCGCGGCGGGCGCACCGTGTCGGCGGGCTCGGGGCGCAGCCCGGCCGCCCCGAACTTGTCGGGCTCGAACCGGCAACCGTCCGGCTTGCTCGCGGGCACCGGATCGCGCCCGGTGAGCGGGGCCAGCCGTTCCACCGCCGCCCACTGGTGCGGCGCCGGCAGGTTGATCACCAGGTCGGGACGTTCGGCCAGGTTCTGGGCGGTCTGCCCCTCCGCGCCCAGCCCGAGCACGACGACCTGGCCGAGCGCCCACGCCGACGACATCGGGGCGAGGTTGTACGAGCCGTCCGCGTTCTCGGTCGAGAGCAACACGACGGGGGTGCCGAAGTACAGGATGCTGGGCTCGATGACCATATGGGACTTCATGCCGTGGAGCCTAGGAACGGGACGTTCAAACGGCGGACGAAGCGTCGAGGCGTCAGCCGGCCGCCGCCGCGGCGTTCGCGGCGTCCACGCTCTTGCGTAACGCGGTGGTCACCGGCCGGACCGGGCCGGCCAGCTCGTCGAGCCTGCCCTTGTGTGCATGTCGCTCGCGTCCGGACATGACCGTCTTGAGCCGGACCGCCGCGGCCAGCGCGGCCAGGGCGCGGACGTCCTCGTCCACCCGGTTGACGGGCTGGCCGCCGCGGATCGCCCGCCCGACGCGCTCGGCGAGCCGGCGCGAAAGGTAACCCCGCCGCGGCTTGACCCGCTCATATCGGAACATCAGGAACCGGTGGTGCTCGATCTGGACCAGCCGCGCGGTCGCCAGCTCGTCACGGATCAGGCGGTAGGCCTGAGTGCGGTCCCAGTCGACCCACCGCCGCCACGTCCGGGGCTTCGAGGTCGTGATCTGCTCCCAGACGGCCGCCTGGAGCGGGCCGGGATCGGCGGGCGGGGTGACCGCCCGCGCCTTGCCCGACTCGTCGGCCAGGTTGCCGCTCAGCAGGAGCTCGGCCAGCGCCGCCGCGCGCATGAGGCGGCCGAGGTCGCGGCAGTTGGTCAGCCGCTCCTTGCGCGGGTCGAAGGCCAGCAGGAAAGCCGACGCGGGAAGGGACTCACCCTGCTCCGCCTGCGGTCGCTTCTCCATCAGGGTTCTCCTCCTCGTCCTGTGCTCCGGGGTCTTGCGGGGTCTTCCTCGGCCGTCCGCGCGGGCGCATCCGCTCCACCCCGTCGGGCAGGCGCCCAGCTTCGGTGAGTGCTCTGCGCAGCAGGAACTCGATCTGCGAGTTCGTGCTGCGCAGCTCGTCGGAGGCCCATTTGGCCAGCGCGTCGTGCACCACCGGGTCGAGCCGCAGAAGAAGCTTCTTCCTCTCCACGGCGGGTTACTGGTAGAGCGTGCCGGCGTTGACGACCGGCTGGGTGTCGCGGTCGCCGACCAGCACCACGAGCAGGTTGCTGACCATCGCCGCCTTGCGCTCCTCGTCCAGCTCGACCACGTCGTGCTCGGCGAGCCTGGCCAGGGCCATCTCGACCATGCCGACCGCCCCTTCGACGATCCGCTGCCTGGCCGCCACCACCGCCCCGGCCTGCTGGCGGCGCAGCATCGCGTGGGCGATCTCCGGCGCGTAGGCCAGGTGGATGATGCGCGACTCGATGATCTTCACTCCGGCCGAGGCCACCCTGATCGCGATCTCCGCGGACAGCCGCTCGTTGATCTCGTCGGCGTTGTCGCGCAACGACAGCCTGGGCTCGCCGTGCGCGTCGTACGGATAAGAGCCCGCGATGTGCCGTACGGCGGTCTCCGCCTGGATGGCGACGAACTCCACGAAGTCGTCCACCTCGAAGACCGCCTGCGCCGTGTCCTGCACCTGCCAGACCACCACGGTCGCGATCTGGATGGGGTTGCCGTCCGCGTCGTTGACCTTCGTCACGTCCGTCTCATGGTTGCGGATCCTCGTCGAGACCCGCCGGCGCAGGGTGTAAGGGTTGACCCACTGCAGGCCGGGCGAGCGCAGGGTGCCGACGTAGCGGCCGAGCAGCTGCACGACCCTGGCCTCGCCGGGGGCCACCGCCGTGAGGCCGAAGACCAGCGTGCTGCCGATGAGGAGGAGCAGGCAGCCGGCCACGATCATCCAGGTGCCGATCTGCCCGCCGCCCGTCGCGAGGGTGATGATCCCCGCCGTCAGCAGCGCGATCCCGGCCAGGTCCAGCAGCGTCGCCAGGCCCAGCATGACGAACCCGTTGCTCGCCCGCACGGTCCGCTCGGTCGTGTGCGGCTCGGGCATGTCCACGATCGTCGTGTCCAGCGCGACCCCGCCGGAAATCTCCCCCATGGTCCGTCCCCTTCTCCTCGGCTTGGTGTGCTATCAAAGTGATATCACTTTTTTGACGGGCGGGGAAGAGGATGTTTCCGGCATCGCGAAAGGGCCGCCGGGCGCCGCCGGCGGCCGGATGAGGGGGAGGGTCAGCCGAAGACGGCCGGCGGGGGGACGGGCGCCAGGACCGGGTCGCCGTCCTTGATCGGGTACGCGCCCGCGACGAAGTTCGTCAGCGCCGCGCCGTGCACGCACCTCGCCTGCGTCAGCCCGCCCGCCGCGCGCCGCGTGAGCAGGTCGACCGGCAGCTCGGTGCGGGAGGCCGCGACGATCAGGTTGCCGAAGCGCCTGCCCCGCATGATCCCCGGCTCGGCCAGCAGCGCCACGTTCCTGAACGTGCCCGTCACCGTGGCCAGCAGCCGCTTGGCGAACGCCAGGCCCTTGCCGTCGGCCATGTTGATCAGCAGGGTGCCGCCCGGCCGCAGGATCCGCGCGATGTCGCCCATGTACTCGGCCGTGGCGAGCTCCACCGGCATGGTCGCGCCGGAGAAGGCGTCCAGCACCACCAGGTCGGCCGTGGCGTCCCAGACCTTGGCGGTGCCGGCCCGGCCGTCCTCGACGAGGACCTTCAGCTTGGGGACCGAGCGCAGGTCGAGCTGCTCGCGTACGAGGTTGATCAGCAGGCCGTCGGGCTCGATCACGATGTGCCTGGATCCGGGGCGGGTGGCGGCGACGTAGCGGGGGATCGTGCAGGCGCCTCCGCCCACGTGCACGCAGCTCAACGGCCCATCTTGGAGAAGGTCGATCACGTCCGCCATGAGTCGTACATACTCAAATTCCAGAAATGTCGGGTCTTGTAGATCTACATACGACTGAGGTACGCCATCCTTGGACAGCACCCAGCCGTCCTGCCTGTCCAGATCCCGGAGCAGTTCGATCTCGCCGAACGTCACTGGATACCGGCCAGGCATCGGTTCTCGCTGTCCACGGGCCACGCTGATCCCCTCCCTGGGAGAACCGTATGCGACGACGAAGGCTGATTGTGCTCGTTATCGCGGTTGTCGCGGTAGTTGGGGCGGGTGCTTTCGCCGTTCTGGCGTCCAGCGGGGTGAAGGGCAGCGCCGCCCAGACGGCGGCGGCCTACTTCAGGGCGTGGCGCAAGGGTGACGTGCAGGCCATGGCCCGCCTGGCCTACCAGCCGCCGCCCAACTTCGTCGTCCTGCACCGCGAGCTGAGCGACGAGCTGCACGTCGAGTCGATCCAGCTCACCTCCGGGCAGCTCAAGAGCACGGGGGAGGAGAGCGCCGAGGTGCCGTTCGCGGGCGTGCGGCAGTTGTCCGAGTTCGGGGCGTGGCCGTTCGACGGGGTGTTGCGGCTGGCCGTCCGCGATCGGGCATGGAAGGTGCTGTGGACGCCCGAGACCCTGCACCCGCTGCTCAAGGGCGGCGGCACGCTGGAGCTGAGCGAGATCGAATCCTCGGCGGCCGAGCTCGTCACCAGCGAGGGCGACAAGATCCCGAACGACAGCTATGCGGACTCCTATCTCGACCAGCTCAAACCCGAGTTCGAGCAGGCCAACCACGGCTGGGCGCTGGTGTCGAAGGTCCCGGGGCAGCCCGACCGCCGGCTGATGGTCCGCCAGCCCGAGGCGAAGGTCGAGCGCACCACCCTGTCGCGACCGGTGCAGGCGGCCGCCGCCCGCGCGCTGGACGGGGTCGAGGACTCCACGATCATCGTCATCCGGCCGAGCACCGGCGAGATCCTCGCGCTGGCCGACCGGCTCAAGGAGAGCTACAGCGCTGTGCGGGACGTCTTCCCGCCGGGCTCCACCTTCAAGACGATCACGGCGGCGGCGCTGCTCAAGGCGGGGCTGAACCCGTCGGACCAGCTCCCGTGCCCCGGTACGTACACCATCCCGTCCTACCGGCCCTTCCAGAACGACGGCGAGGTGGACCGCGGCCTGGTCAGCTTCACCGACGCGTTCGCCTACTCCTGCAACACGACGTTCGTCGAGCAGGCCACCACCAGGCTCACCGTCGAGGACCTGCGTGAGACGGCGGACGAGTGGGGGTTCGGCCGGCCGATCGCGACCGGCATCGGCGGGACCTGCGGCACCATGGCGGAGACCGACGACCAGAACATGTTCGGGGCCGACGCGATCGGCCAGGGCGAGGTCGTCGCCACCCCGCTCTGCATGGCCGCCCTGGCCGCCGCGGTGCAGAACGGCACCTGGCGCTCGCCCCGGCTGCTGTCGGAGAAGCAGGTACGCCGCATCGACGGCGAGCCGTTCGGGGACGTCCGGCTCGACGAGCGGATCGTCGGCGCGCTGCGGGAGATGATGGCCGCCGTGGTCGACCACGGCACGGCCAGCGAGGCGGGACTGCCGGACGGCGTGGCGGGCAAGACGGGCACGGCCGAGGTGCCGGACGGGGAGTCGCACGGCTGGTTCATCGGTTACCGCGACGACCTGGCCTTCTGCGTCTTCGTGCGGCACGGGGGCTCCGGCCGCTCCGCCGCCGTTCCGGTGGCGGTCCGCTTCTTGAAGGGACTGTAACCTACGGTACCGTAGGTTATATGACGACCATCACCGTTAAGCCCAGGCTGCGTGGCTGGTTGCACACCGGAGCACTGCCTGTGACGCTTGTCGCCGGGTTCGTGCTGGTGGCGCTCGGCCCGACCCTCCAGGCCCGCCTCGCCTCCGTCATCTACGCGCTCACCTCGGCGCTGTTGTTCGGCATCTCGGCCACCTATCACCGCAGCACGCTCGGCCCGAAGCTGGCCGACTTCCTGCGCAGGCTGGACCACGCCAACATCTATTTGATCATCGCGGGGACCTACACGCCCTTCGCCCTGCTGGCCATGGAAGGCGCGGCCCGGGTGGCGGTGCTCGCCGTCATCTGGGGCGGCGCGCTGTCCGGGGTGTTGTTCCGAATCTTCTGGATGAGCGCGCCGCGCTGGCTCTACACCGTCCTCTACCTCGCGCTCGGCTGGACCGCGATCTTCGTGATGCCGCAGCTGCTGGAGGGCGCGGGCGTGGCCGCCGTCGTGCTGGTCGCGGTGGGCGGCCTGTTCTACTCGGCGGGCGCGATCGTGTACGGGCTGCGCCGCCCCGACCCCTCGCCCCGCTGGTTCGGCTTCCACGAGGTGTTCCACGCGCTCACCGTGGCGGCGTACCTGGTGCAGTACATCGCGGTGTCCATTGTGGTCTACTCGCACGTGTGAATCTTGGGACGGAGCAGTACATCTCGGTGACCACCTACCGCAGGGACGGCCGGCCGGTCGCGACCCCCGTGTGGGCGGCGCAGGACGGCGACGCGGTGGTCTTCTGGACCCCCGCCGACTCCTGGAAGATCAAGCGCATCAGGCACAATCCCGAGGTGAGCGTGGCCGGGTGCGACTTCCGGGGCAACCTCAAGACCGAGCCGGTCCGGGGGCGGGCCGAGGTGCTGGACGCGGCGGAGACCGAGCGGGTGCGCGAGCTGCTGCGCCGTAAATACGGCCTTCTGGGGCGGATCACGCTGCTCGGCAGCAAGCTTCGCAGGGGGGACACCGGCACCGTAGGTGTGCGGATCACCGACATTTGACCCGATGCTGGTCTGTTTTCGGGCGGGACTCGGAAAGCAAGACCAGCATGGGGGATCTGGCTCGGTCGTGGTGGCTCCTGCTCATCAGGGGCGCCGCGGCCATCATCTTCGGCATCCTGGCGCTGATCTGGCCGCGGATGACACTACTCGTTCTGGTGATCTTCTTCGGTGCGTACGCGCTGGTCAGCGGCGTGTCCGAGCTGATCGCCGGGCTCCGGCACGGGGCTAGGGCCAGGTCGAGAACCTGGCTCATCGTTTCCGGAATTATCGGGATATTGGCCGGTATAGCGGCATTGATCTGGCCGGGGATCACCTCCCTGGCCCTGCTCTACGTGGTGGCCTTCTGGGCCATCTTCACCGGCATCGCGGAGATCGTGGCCGGTGTCCAGCTGCGCAAGGTCATCGACAACGAGTGGATGTTCATCGTGGGCGGCATCCTGTCGGTGATCTTCGGTGTCCTGCTCATCGTCTGGCCGGGGGCGGGCATGCTCAGCCTCGTCTGGCTGATCGGCGTCTTCGCGATCCTGTACGGCATCGCCATGATCGCGCTATCGCTGCGCGTGAAGAACTTCACTCCAGGGGCAGGAGTGCCGTAAATTTTAGATATATGTCGGCGTTCCACAGGAGGAACGTGCGGCCCCGCCCAGCCCGACTGTGGAGGCGACATGGACGTACACACCCGACTTGCCCGCCACCTTCTCGTCGACGGATACCGCCTGGTGCTTGATCTCGAGCTCAGCCGCGGCTCTTGGCTCGTCGATGCTCGAAACGGCCGCCGCTATCTGGACTTCTATACGTTCTTCGCCTCGGCGCCCCTCGGCGTGAACCCGCCCTTCGACCCTGATTTCGCCCAGCTCCTCGGCCAGGTCGCGCGTAACAAGCCGGCGAACCCTGACATCTACACCGAGCACCTGGCGGACTTCGTCGACACCTTCGACCGGGTGCTGGGCGATCCCGAGCTGCCACACCTGTTCTTCGTCGAGGGGGGTGCTCTCGCCGTCGAGAACGCGCTCAAGACCGCCTTCGACTGGAAGAGCCGGCGTAATGAGGCCGCCGGCAGATCACGCGACCTGGGCACCCAGGTCCTGCACCTGACCAGGGCCTTCCACGGCCGCAGCGGCTACACGCTGAGCCTGACCAACACCGAGCCGGCCAAGACCGACCGCTTCCCCAAGTTCTCCTGGCCGCGCATCGACGTGCCCGCCATCCACTTCGGCGACGTCGAGGCCGCCGAGGAGCGCGCGCTCGCGCAGGCGCGGGAGGCGTTCGACCGCAATCCGCACGACATCGCCTGCTTCATCGCCGAGCCGATCCAGGGGGAGGGCGGCGACAACCACATGCGGCCCGAGTTCCTCCAGGCCATGCAGCACCTGTGCCACGAATATGACGCCCTGTTCATCCTCGACGAGGTCCAGACGGGCGGCGGGACGACCGGGACGCCGTGGGCGTACCAGCAGCTCGGGCTGGCGCCCGACGTGGTGGCCTTCGCGAAGAAGGTCCAGGTGGGCGGGATCATGGCGGGCCGCCGGGTGGACCAGGTGCCGGACAACGTGTTCCAGCAGAGCGGCCGGATCAACTCCACGTGGGGCGGCGGCCTGGTGGACATGGTCCGCAGCCGGGGCATCCTGGAGATCATCGAGCGGGACGGCCTGATCGAGCGCGCCGGGACCTTGGGGGCCGTGCTGCTCGAACGCCTCACCAAGCTGGAGGCCGAGCACCCCGAGTCGATGTCCAACGTCCGCGGCCGGGGCCTGATGTGCGCGTTCGACCTGCCCGACCAGGCCGCCCGCGACGCTCTGGTGACCAGGCTGCGGGAGGAGCAGGGCGTGCTGGCGCTGGCCTGCGGTCCGCGCTCCGTACGCATGCGCCCCGCGCTGAACATCCCGGAGAGCGACCTCGACCACGGCCTGGCGGCCCTGTCCGCGGCGCTCTGAGCGGGGTCACTGCGTGACGCTGGCCGCGGTGCGCCGCGGCCCGAAGTAGCGCCAGAAGAAGTTGAGCAGCACGCTCACCCGGTTGCGCCCGCCCAGCAGGTATGCCACGTGGATGAAGATCCAGGCCAGCCAGGCGGGCAGCCCGTGCATGGTCATCCCGTTGGGGAGCTGCAGCACCGCCTGTGCCTTGCCCACGGTGGCCATGATCCCGGGGTCGTCGTAGGAGAACGGCTGCGCCGCCTTCCCCTGCACGTCCCCGAGGATCTGCTTGCCCACGTGCTTGCCCATCTGGATCGCCGGCTGGGCGAGCTGGGGCAGCGGGTGGGGCGGGCCGGCCAGGTCGCCGGCCACGAAGATCTCCGGATGCCCGGGGATACTCAGCGTCTCCGTCACCGTGATCCGGCCGCCCTTGCCCTGCGGCAGCCCCCAGTGGGAGACGTCGTGCGGCGCGGTGACGCCCAGCGCCCACACGGTCACGTCGCTCGGCAGCCGCGTGCCGTCGGCCAGCACCACCGCGTCCGGCTCGACGGAGGCGACCGTGGAGCCGAGTCGCAGGCGCACCCCTCTCTTGCGCAGGGCTTTGGCCGCCTGGTCGCGCAGCCGTGCCTTGTACGGCGCCAGCACGAAGTCGAACCGCTCCACCAGCGTCACGCTCGTCTGGTCGGGCCGGATCTCGGGATGCGTCAGCGGGATCGTGCGCCGGCGCAGCTCGGCCAGCGTGCCCGCCATCTCGACGCCGGTCGCGCCCGCGCCCACCACAACGACGTGGGTGCTCGCGCGCCGGCCCGCCGCCGTGTCCTCCAGGTAGTGCTGGAGCCGCCGCCGCAATGTCGCCGCGTCGTGCAGCGAGTAGATCGGCAGCGCGTTCTCCGGCGCGCCATCCACGCCGAGCCAGTTGGTCGTGACGCCGGTGGCCAGCACGAGGTAGTCGTAGTCGAGCCCGCTGCCGTCGTCGAGCTCCACCCGCCGCTCGTCGGCCAGCACCTTGCTCAGCCCGACCCGCCGCGCCCGCACGTTGGGCCACCTGGCGGCGAAGGTCCTGATCGGGTAGGACACGTCGGACGTGCCCATCCCGGCCGTGGCGACCTGGTAGAGCAGGGGCTGGAAGGTCGAGTACGGGGTGCGGTCGATCAGCGTCACCAGCGCACCGCCCTTGGCCAGCTCCCGCGTGGCGGCCAGCCCCGCGAAGCCCGCCCCCACGACCACGACACGCGCTCTCTGCCCCATGACCAGGTCCCTCCCCTGAACACCGTCTTGGATGTCTATGGCACCAAGAGCACCACTTAAACCATCCGCCGCCAACCATCCGCCACCCGGCCGCCCCAGCCCCCAGACCATCGGGGAACCCGCTCGACCACCTTGGACGCCCCCGGGCACCGCGGACCGCGCACCCGGACACCTGGGACCGCACACCCCGGACCGCACACCCCGGACCGGACGCCTCTGGCCGGCGTCAAAGGGGCGCCGTCACGGACCCACCGTCACACCCTGGGCCTGGGGGCGGGTGGTGCCGGGGCGTCCGCGCGGGGCCGTGCGGTCGCGTCATTCCCTCCGGGGAATCGCCGTCAGCACGGCAAGTCGGCTAGAAAGGGCAGGTGGAAGCATTCGCGACCGAGCTACGCCGCTGGCGCAGCAGCCGCCGGGTGAGCCAGCTGGAGCTCGCGAACCGGGCCGGCACCACCCAGCGCCATCTCAGCTTCATGGAGCAGGGCCGCAGCCGCCCGGGCCGCGGCATCGTCGTGCGCCTGGCCGAGTCGCTGGACCTGTCGCTCAGGGAGCGCAACAGCCTCCTCCTGGCCGCCGGGTACGCACCCCTGTTTCCGGAGTCGTCATTGGACGAGCCCATGCTCCGCCCCATCAGGGACGCCCTGGACGACATCCTCCAGGGGCACATGCCGTACCCGGCGGTCGTCGTGCGCCCCTACGGCGAACTGGTGGCCGCGAACGCCGCGCTGGACCTCCTGACCGAGGGCGCCGCGCCCGAGCTCCTGACGCCGCCTCTCAACGTCCTGCGGCTGGCGCTCCACCCCAAGGGCCTGGCCCCGAGGGTGCTCAACCTCCCCGAGTGGGGGCGGCACATCGTGGAGAGCCTGCGCGGGCGTCTCGTGCGCAGCCCGGACCCGCGCTTGGACGCGTTCGTGGCCGAGCTGGAGTCGTACGTCCCCGAGACCGTCCCCGGGCCCGGCCACCTCGGTTTCGCCGTGCCGCTCCGGCTGCGGTGCGGCGAGGAGGAGCTGCGCCTGCTGACCACGCTGACGTCCTTCGCGACCGCGGTGGACGTCACGCTCGCCGAGCTCCAGCTCGAAGCGTTCCTGCCCGCGGACGAGAGCACGGCCGCCTACCTCCGCTCCCGCTTCCGGTAGCAAACCCGGCTCCCGAGTCGCGCGCCCCCAGATGCTATTGCTGCCGGGAGCGCCACAGGCCGATGGCGGTGACCCGGGAATCGACGCCGAGCTTGGCGTAGATGCGGTTGACGTGGTTCTTGACCGTCTTCTCGCTGAGGAACAGCAGTTGCGCGATCTGGCCGTTGGACTGACCTGTGGCGATCAGGTCCATCACTTCGGCCTCGCGTTTGCTCAGGGACGTGAACGCGCTATCGAACGCTGCGTCGTCGACTCTCATCCGGCCTCCGGGGGCGCGCAGACGGTCAGATCGCCGATGGCCCCCGTGCTTCCGGCGTTAGCGGTAGACAGCGAGCATAACCCGCAATGTCATAATTTGGGGCCGTTGTCGGGAGAAAACGACGACGGCCGATCCCGAAGGACCGGCCGTTCGCATTGGGGTGAGTGAAGGGACTTGAACCCTCGACATCCAGGACCACAACCTGGCGCTCTGCCAACTGAGCTACACCCACCATGGCCACCGCTGTGTGGTGGCACAGGAAAAGTGTAGCGGGATTCGGGAGTCTTTACGCCACTCCTTTAGCCGCTGACACGCTCTGCCAGCGATCTCGCGGTCGCCGAGTCGGGTCCCGGCTGCCCTACGAAGATCGCCGCGCGGTAGTAGCGAAGCTCCCTGATGCTCTCCGTGATGTCCGCCAGAGCCCGGTGTCCGCCCTGCTTTTCCGGTGCGGCGAAGTAGACCCGGGGATACCACCGCCGGACCAGTTCCTTGATCGACGAGACGTCGATCATCCGATAGTGCAAATAGGAATCCACCCCGGGCATGTCTCGGGAGATGAACGTCCGGTCCGTCCCGATCGAGTTGCCGCACAGCGGCGCCTTCTTCGGCTCGGGAACGTGGCGGCGGATGTAGTCGAGCACGAGCGACTCGGCCTCCGCCAGCGTCACGCCGCCGGCCAGCTCGGGCAGCAGCCCGGAGGCGGTGTGCATCTCGCGCACGACCTGCGACATCTGCTCCAGCGACTCGGGCGGCGGTTTGATGACCACGTCGACGCCTTCGTCCACCTGATTGAGCTCGCTGTCGGTGATGACGCACGCCACTTCCACGAGCGCGTCGCGACCGAGGTCGAGCCCGGTCATCTCGCAGTCGATCCAGACCAGCAAGTCACTCATGAGATCTCCTCGCCCAGCGGCTCGGAGCAATCCGCCCGCTTGTTACCCCACCAGCCTAGTGCCACGGGTTATGAGGACTTCAGCGAGCCGAGAACCTGGCCGACCACGTCGGTGCCCAGGTTGTCGGGAACGGAGACGTACAGGATGGCCGGCCTCTCTCCCTCACCGCGATCCATGAGGACGATCGCGCCGTTCTCCTTCTTCCACTTGTAGCCCTTCTCCTCCGACACCTTGGTGAAGTCGAGCTCGAACTGCAGCACCCACGCGTCGCGGTCGCCCACCTTCATGGCCTTGTCCTGCACGACCTTGCTCTCGTGCGCGATCGCGTAGTACTTGCTGGAGAAGTCGACGAAGACCGCCTTGGCGGTGTCGCCCAGGCCCGAGGCCCCGCTGTAGGGATAGAGCTCGTTGAGCACGCCCGTGTAGACGTTGCCGATCCAGTCGGACTCGCCCTCGTAGTTCTCCTGCGAGGTGGCCTGCACCCCGCTCGACCACGCCTGCTCGGTCGGGTCAGGGCCGTTGAGCCGCTCGGGAGCGGGCACCTCCCAGTCTTCGGGCACCGCGAAGGACAGGCCGCTCGCCGCGTCCGTTATGCGCCCGTCGGCCGGCTGCGGGAGCTGGGACGGGGCCTGGCTGGGCGACGGCCGGCTGGAGGGCGGCGGTTCCTCGGACTCGAACGTCTCGCTCGGCGTCGGGGCCGCCACCGGGTTGGAGCCGCCGCTGTTGATGAAGAAGATCCCGGCGACCACGATCAGCGCGACCACCACCAGCGCCGCCAGCCCGCCGAACACCCACGGCAGCGGGTTGCCCTGCTTGGGCGGCGGGCCGTAGCCCGGCCCCGGGAGCTGCGCCCCGCCCCACTGCTGGGTGGGCGGCGCGGGCCGGCCGTAGGCCGACTGGCCGAACGTGGGCTGGCCGTACTGGAGCGTGGGGTTGGCCGGCGTGCTCGCCCAGTTCGGTCCCGTCTGCGCCGAGGGCTGGCCCGGGGCCTGGCCCGGCGGCTGGCCGGGGCCCGGCGCCTGAGGCTGTGGCTGCGGCCCTGAGGCGGGCTGCTGGGGCTGTCCCGGCCGCTGCTCCTGCGCGTGGGTGGCGTCGGTCCACTGGCTGCCGTCCCACCAGCGGAGCTGGGGCTCTCCGTACGGGTCCGGGTACCAGCCCGCGGGGGTCTGCGTGGTCATGTTGGCCAGATTAGTAAGAACCGCTTTGATATGCATTGCTGAGCAGGGATCAACACTTGTAAGTGAAGCTCGCCTTGTCCGTGCGCACCGGGCCCGGCGTCAGGATCCGCAGCGTGGCCGTGGCCTTGACGCTGCTCTTTCCCTGCAACGTCCACCGCAGCGGCACTGTGTACGACGTCTGATCCGAATTTGTGCGCAATGTTCCCTTGACGACTTGCTTATCGAGGTTCTTGCGCCATTCGTACGTCACCTCACCGGGCGCCCCATTGGTGACGACCGTGCCGGTGATCACGACCGCGCTGTCGCACCCCTGGGTCTTCTTCGGCGCCACCACGTTGATCGACTTGACCGCCAGGTCCGGCGTGTCGCCCAGCCTGAACCAGGCCAGGAGCGCCCCCGCCATGATGACCGCGAACAGGGCCGTGGCGAGGATCGTCCGCCGGCGCCGCGCCCGCGAGGCCTTGGCCAGGCGGCCGCCCGGTCGCTGCTCGGTGGTGACCTCGCCGCGTCCGGCCCGCCAGATCCGCTCGGCGGTCGTCTCCGGCCGCTGCTCCTGAGTGCCGATTCCGGGCCCGAACTGCAACGGCCCCGCCGACCTGCCGGGCACGTGCAGGAGCGTGACGATGTCGCCCTCGTCCCTCGGCGCGACGGACGGGACCGGCGCCTGCCCGTACGAGCGCGGCTGCGCGAACGCCGACCTGCCACGTGCCGCCCTGGCCAGCCCGTCCCTGCTGATCGTGCCGCCGGGCAGCGCGGCGCGCTCGCCGATCAGCGTGCTCCGCGCGGCGGCCAGGCCCAGGGTGCCGGCCGCGGACGCGGCGCGGTCGAACAGCGCGGCGGCCCGTGGCGCGCTCTGGCCGAAGGAGGCGGCCAGCCCGCGGGCCAGCGAGGCCCAGCCCGCCGCGTCCCGCTCGCGTCCGGAGACCCGGCCGCGGATGGCGTCGGACAGGCCGCGTTCCGACAGCAGCGCGGCCCCCTCCGCGGTGATCACCACGGTGCCCGGGTGCACGGAGCCGTGCGTGACACCTGCCTCGTGCAGCGCGGCCAGCGTCTGGGCGGTCTCCACGAGCGCCGCCGCCGCGCCGCTCGGGTCGATCGGCCCGGCGGCGAGCAGGTCGGCCAGGGTCGGGCTGACCGCCTGCGCGGTGAGCAGCCACACCTGCCGGCCCGCCGCGACCACGTCGGCCACCGGGATCAGCCCGGGCAGCCCGGCCAGCACGAGCCGCTGGTCGGTCATGACGGCCTGCACCACGCGGTCGCGCACACCGGGCAATCCGATGATCTTGGGATCGAACAGGAGCGCCCCCGCCCTGCGGCCATCGGGTGAGATGGCGTCGATCCAGTTGCCGAGCTCCGTGATCCAGGTGTGCTCAGTGAGCCGGAACCCGGCGATGTCGTTCTCGGGGTTGTTCATCGCCGTCGCCCCCCCGGCGCGTTAGCGCTTCCTCCTGTGGCGTCCTGCCATCCGGCGCCTCACCGCAAGTGTGACGGGAACAGTGCCCGACGTCACCAGCCCCAGGGCGATCAATGCGGACTGGGCTTTGCTCACGTCGTCCAGCCGGGGCTCCTGCGGCGTCGGCTCGTTCTCACGAGGGGTCCCGTCGTCGCTCGTCGGCCCGCCCTCTACCGGGCCGTCGTCCCGGGTGGGCGACGGCTGCGCCGACGTGGGCGTCGTGCTCGGCGTCCTGGTCGGAGGGGCGGAGGTCGTGGGAGCCGTCGTGGGCGTGATCGACGCGCTCGGGGCGGACGAGGTGGGCGGCGTGTTGCCGTCGGGGTCGCCGACCTTGCCGGACACCTCGGGGTCGGGCGACGGCGTCGGTGACTTGGTCGGCTTCCTGGTCTTGACCGGCGGCTTGGTCGGCTTCTTCGTCGGCGTCTTGCTCGCGGTCGGCGTCGGCGTCGCGGCGGGCGGGTTGCCCGTCGGCTGGGCGGGCGGCGGCGCGTCGCTCTGCGTGGCCGTCGGCGTCGGCTCGTCGGTGACCGGCTCCTCGGTGGCCGGCGTCGGCTCCTCGTCCGTCTCCACCGGCTCCGGCGTGGCCGGTACGCCCGTCGTCGGCGTGACCTGGCTGGTCTGCGCCTGGAGGACCGGCTCTTCCTTGGAGGCGTTCGCGATGATCACGGCCGCGGCCACCAGGACGCCCACGGCGGTCGCGCCGATGGCGACCTTGGCGGGCAGCTTGCTCAGGATGCGGGACGGGTCACGGAAGCGGGTCTCGGCGAGCGAGGTCTGCGTCTCGGCCGGCTCGTCGAGCGCGCTCGGGAAGAGCAGGACCAGCAGGCCGGCGAGGGCGACCAGGCGGCGGCGCCCGCGCTCCTCCCAGTCGGGGCCGTAGCCTTCGGCCGCCACGGCCTCCAGCTCGGTCAGGAACGCCTCCGCCGACGGCGGGCGCCCGGCCGGGTCCTTGGCCAGGCCGCGCTCGACCAGACCGCGTAACTGCGCGGGCACCTCGTCCACGGGCGGCGGCGAGCTCTGGTGCTGGCGGGCCAGCGCGGCGATGTTCGGGGCCCGGTAGGGCCGGGTGCCGGTCAGGCACTCGAAGAACACGACGGTGGCCGCGTACACGTCGGTCGCGGGCGCGGGAGAGCCGCCCGACCACTGCTCGGGCGCCATGTACGGCGGGGTGCCGGCGGCGCTCGCGTCCTCGCCCGCCCTGACCGCGATGCCGAAGTCCACGAGCTTGCTGGTGCCGTCGCCCTGGACCATGACGTTCTCGGGCTTGAAATCGCGGTGGACGACCCCGATCGCGTGCGCCGAGGCCAGGCCCTGGAGCGAGCCCTTGAGCACCGTCAGCGCCGCCTCAGGCCCTGTGGGGCCCTCGGATCTGAGGATCTCGCGCAGCGAGACCCCGCTGATCAGCTCCATGACGATCGCCGCGCCCTGGCCTGTCTCGACATAGTCGATCAACCGGGCGTGGTGCACGCTCTGGAGCGTGCCGAGCAACCGGGCCTCGTGCCGGAAGCGGGCGACAAATCCCACGTCGGCTCTCAGCTCGTCGCTGAGGTATTTGATGGCCACCTCGGCGCCGTCGTAATCACGCCTGGCCAACACCACGCGCCCGGCGGCTCCTGTGCCGAGCTCGCGGACCTCGGTGTAGCCAGGGACCCCCCACTGCCCATCACCGTACATAACGGTCTCCTCTGGAGTTGTCTGGGCCCCCACCCTCATCAGACGGTCCGTAGCTTAACCAGAGGGAACCGCTTTCCCGCTACTGATATGCCAAGGTGTCAGGATTGTCACTCAATGGTGCCAGGAGATTCCGGGCTTGGCGTTTCGTCAGGCTCGGGGTCCTTTGGCTGGTCCGTCGGCGGGTCCTTGGGTGGATCCGACGGCGGGTCCTTGGGCGGGCACGCCGCCGTGCTGCCGCTGCTGCTGTCGCTCCCGCCGGCCGCGGCCGGGACGGTGGAGGCGGTCACGGACCACTTCGTGCCGCAGGGCAGCTTGACGGGCAGGCTCACGGTCTCGGTGTAGGAGGTGTCGCCCGACAGGGTGATCGACCGGGTGCCGCCGCCCTCGCCGCCGACCGAGAACGAGACGTTGAGCCGTACCGGCTGGGTGTTGGACGTGGTCACCCGGACGGTGGCGCTGAGCCCGCCCCTGCTCGTGCCGGCCTCGACGATCGACACTTGCCGCACCTGCGGCGGGCAGGGCACGGAGGCCCGCGCGGTGGCGGTCCGGCCGCCCGCGCGCACCACCACCGACAGCGTCGCGCCGCAGGGGCGGGACCTGAAGGTGTGGGTGAGCGCGCGGGAGTAGGAGGTGCGGCCCGACAGGCTCGCGGTACGGGTGCCGACGGTGTCCCCGTTGACCGCGAACCGCGCCTCCACGGGGATCTCCGCGGTGCCGCTCGCCGTCACCCTGATCCGGGCGGTGGCCGTACGCCCGGGGGCGGCCGGCAGGCCGAGGCTGACGCGCAGCCCGGTCACGCTGGTCGGGCAGGCGGGCACGGACACCGAGGCCGTCCTGGCGCCGCCGGCCGCCGCCGGCGAGGTGGTGAGCGCCAGCGTGACCGTCTTCCCGCACGGGCGCTCGCCCATCGACCAGGTGAGCGTGCGGGTGTAGAACCTGGCGCCGGCCAGGCGTACGCGCTCGGTGTGCCCGCCGGTGCCGGGCGCGGACCAGTTCGCGGTGGCGAAGACCGGTGCGGTGCCGTCGGTGCGTACGGCGATCGTGGCGGTCGCGACCGTCCCCTCGCCGACCGTGATCCCGTTCACGGTCACCCCGAGCACCGAGGTGACCGGCGGCGGCGGATCCACCGTCGGGGTCTGCGTCGTCGGGGTGGGGGTGGTCGGCGTGGGAGTGGGCGTGGTCGGCGTCGGGGTCGGCGTGGGCGTCGGCGTCGGCGTCTTCGACCTGACCGGCGTCGGCGTGCTCTTCTTGACGGGCTTCCTGGTCGTCGGCGGCGTCTTCACCGGCTTGGTGACCGCCGGCGGCGGCGCGAGCGACCTGGTGGGCCTCTCCTCCGGCACGATCGCCTCGGGCGAATTCTGCGGTGAGGCCTCAGGCGTCTCCTCGGGTGTCTCCGAGGGCGTGCTCTCCGGCTCGGGCGTCGTCGGTAAGACCGCGGCCGGCTCCGTCGTGGACAGGGACGGCGGCACGGCCGCCGCCGCGCCGATCGGCTCGGTGGGCGGCGTCTGCCGGTTGGCCAGCACGACCACGACCGCGGCCGCCACCACCACGGCGGCCACGGCGCTGCCCATGGCCACGCGGGTGACGTTCGAGCGCACGCCGCGGAAGACCGTCCTGGCCAGCGAAGTGGTGACCTCGGGCGCGGGCGTCTGGGGCATCGGCAGCAGCAGCGCGAGCAGGGCCACGAGCGCGGCCAGCCGGCGCCTGCCGCGCTCCTCCCAGTCCTCCCCGTACGCCGCGGCGGCCACGGCCTCCAGCTCCGCCACGAACGCCTGGGCGGTCGGCGGGCGCTGCGCCGGGTCCTTGGCCAGCCCGCGCCGGACCAGCCCGCGCAGCGGCTCGGGCGCGTCGTGGAAGGGCACGGGCGCGTGCATGTGCTGGTAACCGAGGACGCTCGGCTCGGTCGAGCGGTAGGGCCGGTGCCCGGTCAGGCACTCGAAGAAGACGGCCGTGGCCGCGTACACGTCGGTCGCGGGCGAGGCGGGCTGCCGCTCCCACAGCTCCGGCGCCATGTACGGGGGCGTGCCCTCGGGGTGGGCGATCGTGCCCTGGCTCACCGCGATGCCGAAGTCGACGAGCTTGCTCACCCCGTCGTCCCTGACGAGCACGTTCTCGGGCTTGTAGTCCCGGTGGACGAGGCCGACCCCGTGCGCCCTGGCCAGGCCGAGCAGCGAGCCCTTCAGCACGACCAGGGCCGCCTCCGGCTCCGTCGCGCCGTGCTCACGCATCAGCGCACGCAGCGAGACGCCGTTGACCAGCTCCATCACGATGGCGGCGCCGCCAGGGTCCTGGATGTACTCCCACATCGTGGCGATGTTGGGATCGCGCAGCGTGGTCAGCAGCCGCGCCTCCGACTGGAACCTGGCCAGGGCGGAAGGATCGCGCCGCAGTTCCTCGGACAGGTACTTGATGGCGACCTTGACGCCGGTCTCATCATGTACGGCCAGCGCCACCCGTCCGCTGGCACCCGTCCCCAGTTGCTTGATCTCGGTATATCCGGGAGCGCTCCACTCCATTTGCCCTCTCCCATCAGGAGCCGGCCCACCTGATGAGACGTGCGATCAAGAAGATAGGTTTGCCAGGTGGTTCCGGATTCATGGAACTACTCCCGATGGAGGATGTGAACAGGCGCACCGATACCTTCTGGGAGCATCGGATCTGGCTCGGGTTCGCCCCACGCGGTGACCAGGGGCAGCACCCCGGCCCACACCGGCAGGTCGTAGTCCTCTTCCTCGTCCTTGGGCCCGCCGCGCCGGATCTTGACCGACGCCTCCTCCAGTGACAGCGCCAGCACGGCCGTGGCGGCCAGCTCCTTGCGTGACGGCCGCCGCACGTAGTCCCACTGGCCGGGCGCGAGCTGCTCCGACAGGGCCCGCAGCCCCTCCATGCGCTCGTCGGGATCGGTCACGAGCCTGGCCCGCCCGTAGACGACGGCGGAGCGGTAGTTGACGGAGTGGTGGAAGACCGAGCGGGCCAGCACGATCCCGTCCAGGTGCGTGACCGTGACGCAGACCTCGCCGCCGTCGCCCGTGCGCAGCGACGTCGCGCCGGTGGAGCCGTGCAGGTAGAGGGTCTCGCCGATGCGCCCGTAGCCGGTGGGCACGACCATGGGGTGGCCGTTCACGACCACGCCCAGATGGCAGACCAGGCCGGTGTCGAGCACCTCGTAGAGATCGTCGCGGTCGGTGCTGGCGCGCTGCTTCTCGCGGCCGAGCGTGGTGCGGGGTGTGGAGGAGAGCATGATTCGACGGTAATGACGAAGTGGACCTATTCTGTAGGGCCACTATCGAGCCCTTTCTAGAGACCACTTTTATGCGCACCCATGTTGACCTGCCGGTTTCCCTGTCACGGGAGTCGGAGACCCCGCTCACCGCCCAGCTCGCGGCCTGGCTGCGCCGCGCCATGCTGGCCGGCACGCTGGCCCCCGGCGAGCGGCTGCCGTCCACCCGGGCCCTGGCGGCCCAGCTCGCGGTGAGCAGGACCGTGGTCACGGAGGCCTACCAGCAGCTCTACGCGGAAGGGTGGCTGGACGGGCGGCACGGGTCCGGCACGTTCGTGGCCGACATGGAGCTGACCACGCCGCCCAGGGAGAGCCCGTACGTGCCCGCCCCGCCGCCGCCTCCCGTGAGCTGGATCGACCTGACCTCCGGCCGGCCGTGGGTGCGCGACTACGACCGGGCGGCGTGGAAGCGGGCCTGGCGCAAGGCCGCCGACCTGCCGCCAGGGGCCGAGCCCGACCCGTACGGGTTGCCGCACCTCAGGGAGCTGCTCGCCGACCACCTCAGGCGGGCCAGGGGCATGGCCGTCGGCCCGGAGAACATCCTGGTCACCAGGGGCACCGGCAACGGGCTCGACCTGTGCGCGCTGGCCCTGCTCGGCGCGGGCACCAGGGCCGGCGTCGAGGAGCCCGGCTACCACGTGGCCCGCACCGTGTTCGCGGCCAGGGGCGCCGAGGTCGTGCCGTGCCCGGTGGACGAGGACGGCGTGATCGTCGACGGGCTCCCGCGCGACCTGGGGGTTCTTTACACGACGCCCGCGCACCAATATCCGCTGGGCGGCCGGCTGCCGATCCCGCGCAGGGAGCGGCTGCTGGCCTGGGCCAGGAGCACGGGCGCGACGATCGTGGAGGACGACTACGACGGCGAGTTCCGCTACGACGTCGCGCCGCTGCCCGCCCTCTACGGCCTCGACCCCTCCCGGGTGGTGCTGCTCGGCACGCTGTCCAAGATCCTCGCGCCCGACGTGGGCGTCGGCTGGCTGGTCGGCGAGCCGGCGCTGGTCGACAGGATCGCCCGGCTGCGCAGCGCGGTCGCCGACCGCACCAGCGGCCCCGTCCAGCAGGCCGTGGCGACCCTGCTGGAGCGCGGCGACCTCGACCGGCACCTGCGCAGGATGCGGCTGGAATACGCGCGCCGCCGCGCCGCGGTCGTCGAGCTGCTCGGGCCCGTGTGCCGGCTGCGGGGCGACACGGCCGGGCTGCACGTCCTGGCGGAGCTCCCGGCGGACGCGGTGCCCACCGTGGTCGCGCGGGCCGGCGAGCGCGGCGTCCTGCTCGACTCCACCGAGCGCCACCACCACGCCCGCGGCCGTCTGCACGGCCTGGTGATCGGCTACGGCTCCGCCTCGCTCGCCGACGTCAGGCGCGGCTGCCGCATCCTGGCGGACCTGATCCCGGGTGCTCTGGGAAGAGCGGAGCTGATCCCGGGTGCTCAGGGAAGAACTGAGTAGCCGGACTCTCGCGCCCGGCCGCGCGGGCACCGCAGGCTGAGACGCATGAAATGGTGGCTCCTTCTCGCATGCCTGCTCGTCACGCTGCTGACCTCCTGGCTGATCCTCTACGCCGGCGTCCCCCTGTCCACGCTCCTGTCGCTGGGCGCCGGCGCGATCGCCCTGCTCTGGCTGATCGTCCTGCTGACCGTCCCCTGGAACCTGTGCTTCGCCGCCCGCCACGTCGTCCACGAGATCGAGGTGTCCAGGGAGGTCGGCATCGAGGTGACCCGGCGCCGCGAGGACGAGGCCAGGAGCATCGCCCGCCGCATGCTCGTGCTGGCGATCTCCGGCCATGTCGTCTCGGCCGCGGTGATCGCGGTCGTCACGTACTTCTCCGGGGCGCGGATCGGCTACTACTTCTCCGCGTTCTACCTGCTGGCGACCTGCTTCCGCCCGGTCGGGGCCTACACCGCGCACCTGCGCGACCGGGTCAGGACGCTGGGGGAGGAGATCCGCTACCCGCGCGTGGACGTGATCGCCCTGCGCGAGCAGGTGCTCGCGCTGGAGACCACGACGGAACGGCTCCGCAGGGACGTCGAGGAGGTCGCGGCCGGCCTGGCGGCGGCCACGGGGCGGCTGGAGTCGGCCGACCACGACCTCGGGCGCAGGATGACGCTCATGGCCCGCCGCTTCGACGAGACGGTGGACGGGCTGGGCGACAACCAGGAGGTCATCACGGGGCTGAAGGCGTTCCTGCGGCTGGTCAGGTCGGACCCTGCGTAGGGGGCTCCAGCCGGCGCAGCACCGGCAGGGAGCGGGCGGCGTGCACCGGGTCGACCGGCAGCACGTGCCGGGCCCACCAGCGCGCGGGCGCCGGATCGGGGGACGCCTCGGTGAAGGCGGGGGCGTAGTCGTCGTACGGCGGGTCGTACAGGTAGCCGGTCGCCACCCCGTGCCGCTCCAGCTCGGCGATGGCCGCGTCCCTGTCGCGCACCAGCAGCGGCACGCGGAACAGCGGCCGGGTGAGGTCGTCGCGGACGGCGGGGGCGACCGTGGGCAGCTCGGCCAGCCGCCGGACGCCCGCGAGCCGGCGGGCCCGGTCGGCGGGGACCTTGGCCAGGCGCCTGGAGTGGTACCAGCGGGCCACCGCGCCGCGGCGCGCGCGATAGTCGTGCAGGTCGGCGCGGACCCAGGGGTCGAACGGCGGCAGCGCGGGCACCTGCTTGAGCGCCAGCTCCAGCCCGTCGGGGTCGAGCGCGATCCGGTAGCCCTCGCGCTGCTCCTGGAGGCCGAGCGCGCGCATGAGGGCGAGCGCCGGGCGGACCAGGCCGAGCTTGAGCGCCGCCTGCCGGGCCATCGAGGTGGCCACGCCGAGCAGGTCGGACCGCAGCGAGCCGGGGGCCAGCAGGGCGTCGCGGGCGTGTTCGAGCGCGCGCAGGTCCGACTCGTCCGCCACGGCCAGCACGCCGCCCGAGCCCGCTCCCGGGTGCTTGGAGAGGCTGAAGACCCCCGCCTGGCCGAACGTGCCCAGCGGCCGGCCTCCGACGCTGGTCTCCATGGCGTGGGCCACGTCCTCGATCAGGATCTTCCCGGTGAAGGCGCCCACCTGGTCGGGGAGTCCGTACAGGTTGGTCGTCAGGACGGCGTCCACCGTGCCGAGATCGGCCCGGGAGGCGTCGATGTTGCCGTCACGGGGGGAGAGCGGCGCGATGACCGGGCGCAGGCCGGCCGCGAGCACCAGGAAGAGGATCTCGTCCGCCGAGATGGGCGACATGAGGATCCGCTGGCCCGGGACGCACCAGTGGCGTAATGCCAGGTACAGGCCGAGGCGGTTGGACGGGAGCGACAGACAGTGACGGCCTGTGCGCTGTGCGATGAGCTTCACCCTTGTAGGACAGTACGGAGCCGCCCATAGGTTTTCAATGCCTTGTCAGCGGTTTTCAGCAGGAAGGGATTGGCCATCACGGTCGCGCGCGTCTTGCGCACCGGCACCCGCATCATCCAGTGGACTCCCGCCGCCGGCCCCACCCTGGCCACGCGGCCCTCGGCCACCTCGAGCTCGCCGTTCTTGAGCTTGTCCTTGTACTCCTTCTGGCCCCGGCCCATGTCGATCACCTGGATCCCGGATTCGGCGGCCCGCTCGGCCATCGCGAGGTGGTGGATCAGCCCGGGGGAGTATTTCGCGAACCGGGTGTCGTAGGCGGGGAACCAGCCGGCCAGCGTCGTGCGCGTGCGCAGCCCGAAGTGCCCGGCCACCGGCTCGTCGTCCACGTAGATCATGTCGAGCACGCCGGCGAAGCTCTCCGACTGGGTGGCCAGCAGCCGCTCGACCAGCTCCACGATCCACTGGTGCGAGAACCTGTCGGTGCGTCCCGTGCGGCGGTACTGGTCGGTCTTCCAGCCGAGCAGCGTGCGCAACGGCGCCAGGTCGGTGGTGGCGTAGTCGTGGCGCAGCGTCCCCGCCTCGCGCTGGAGCTTGCGCCCCTTGGCCAGGGTGGACTTGTACGTCTTGCCGGAGTGCTCCCTGAGGGAGGCGGTGTAGCGGCCGTAGCCGTCGCGCAGATCGATGATCGGCGAGGGATGCCGCTCGTGCCGCTCGTCCAGCAGCGGCTGGCCCGACACGAGGTGGTCGAACTCGTAGACCGACAGCCCGCAGCTCTTGAGCAGCTTGGCGGGATCGACGTCGAGGTCCTTGGCGTGGATCAGGCCCTGCGCGTCGGTGAGGCCCGCGGCGACCGGCTTGCCGATGCCCATCGGATGCCGTTCGAAGGGGAAGAAGCCGGCGATGTCCTGGCCGTCGTAGAGCACGGCCACCCGGACGAGGTCGCGCAACTCGCCAACCGTGATCGTGAACTCGGGGGACAGGAAAGGATTGTCGAAGGCGGCGTCCGACTCCTGCAGAGCCCGCCATCGGCTCAGTTCGTCTGGTCCCAGCTCGCGAGGGTGGGCAAGGGTGACGTGCATGGGCTCCTACTGTCGGGAAACACCACTGTTCAGCATCTGAGCAGTCGTGTGTACTGCCAGGGTAAAGGATCTCGTCTGATGCTTATCTACGCAGGTCCGGAACGTTACAGAACTGCCAGCTGGCTTTCAGGACCGAGTGACGTTCTAATGTGTGTCCATGACCGTACCTGGCATTGACCACCCCCGCCTGGTCGCGTGGATGGGCCGGAACGTGCCCGACGCCGGCGAGCCGCTGTCCGTGTCATTGATCTCGGGTGGCCGGTCGAACCTGACCTATCTGATCGAGGCGCGCGAACGCCGCCTGGTGCTGCGCCGCCCCCCGCTCGGTCACGTGCTGCCCACCGCCCACGACATGAGGCGCGAGTGGCGGGTCATCTCCGCCCTGGCGCCGACGCCGGTGCCGGTGCCCGAGCCCGTCGCGTTCTGCGCCGACGAGGACGTGATCGGGGCGCCGTTCTATCTCATGGGGTACGTGGCGGGCGCCGCCGTGCGCACCCGCGCCGAGCTGGGGGAGCCGGCGGCGGAGCGGACGCGGCGGCTGTCGGAGCGGCTGGCCGAGGTGCTGGCCGCCATCCACGCCGTGGACTACCGCGAGGTGGGGCTGGGGGACTTCGGGCGGCCCGAGGGGTACCTGGCCAGGCAGCTCGACCGGTGGGGCCAGCAGTGGGAGCGGTCGAAGACGGCCGACCTGCCCGACTACTACCGGCTGGTGGAGCGGCTGCGCGAGCGGCTGCCCGCCGAGTCGGCCAGCACGCTGGTGCACGGCGACTACCGGCTCGACAACACCCTGGTCACGCTCGGGGACCTGGAGATCCAGGCGGTCGTGGACTGGGAGATGTCTACGCTCGGGGATCCGCTGGCGGACCTGGGCCTGACGCTGACGTACTGGCACGACCGGGGGGACGAGGAGCGGGCCGGGATCCCGGTGGCGGGGGACGTGACGGTCGCGCCCGGGTTCATGAACGCCGCCGAGTTCGCCGGGCACTACACCAAGGTGTCGGGCCGCGAAATTTCGGATCTCGGGTTCTACGTCGCCTTCGGCAACTTCAAACTCGCGGTCATCGTGGAGGGTATTCATGCTCGCTTCCGGCAAGGTAAGACCGTTGGGGAGGGATTCGACCGCATCGGCTCCGCCGTGCCCACGCTGATCTCCCGCGCGCATCGCATGCTCGATCAGCCCTGACCGTACGTACCGAGCCCGCCTCGCAGGAAGCCGCCCTTAACCCCCCCCGCAAGGAGCGTCATGAGCACAGTTGCACTGATCACCGGAGCGGCGAGCGGCATCGGCGCCGCCGTGGCGCGGCGCCTGTCGTCACGGGGCGTCAGGTGCGTCCTCGTCGACCTTGACGGCGAAGGCGTCGAGCGGCTCGCCAAGGAGGTGGACGGCGCGTGGCTGGCCGCCGACGTCTCCAGCGAGGAGGCCTCGCAGGAGGCGGTCGCGCTGGCCGAGAGCCGTTATGGGCGGCTTGACCTGGTCCACCTCAACGCCGGGATCACCGGGCGGGTGGACTTCGCCGAGTTCGACCTGGCGCGCTATCGCAAGGTGGTCGGGGTGAACGTGGACGGCGTCGTCTTCGGCGTCCAGGCCAGCGTCCCGCTGCTCGCGCGCTCCGGCGGCGGCGCCATCGTGGCCACCGCGTCGCTGGCCGGGCTCGTCGCGTTCGCCGGCGACCCGATCTACACCATGACCAAGCACGCGGTCGTCGGCCTGGTCAGGGCGCTGGCCGAGCCGCTCGCCGCCCAGAACATCCGCATCAGCGCGGTCTGCCCGGGCTTCACCGATACGCCGCTGGTGGCGGAGGCGCGGGAGATGTTCGTCAACGCCGGATTCCCGCTGCTCGCGGCCGGGGACGTGGCCGCCGCCGTCGAATCCGCCTTCTATGCGGACACTCCAGGCACCCTGCTGATCGTGCAACCTGGCAGGCAGCCGGTGCCCTACCGTTATTCCGGGGTGCCCGGCCCCGCCGGGGGCCAGCGGCCGCCAGGTGCAGATTAACCGCAAGTCGCTTGCAAGTGGGACGATTAGCGTGTTGAGGGCTGGGCTATGCCCAGCCCTTCATTCGTTCGGGAGACGAGGAGCGTCCAGTGATTCCGTCCGATGGCCGACACGCGCGCCGGCGATCACCATGGCCGATCGCACTGGGAGCAGGGATTCTCGCGGTCGTGCTCGTGGCCGGCATCATGGTCTACGCCGCTCTCCGAACGAAGTCGCGCAGTGAGTTCAAGGGCGCCGACGTGGCCACGGTGGTGCCCACCGAGCCCGCCCCCAAGCTGGAGGACCCGCCCGCGCTGGCGAACTGGCCGCGCTGGGGCATCACCCACACGCAGTACAGCGCGGACAACGAGCCGCAGGACGTGGTCGAGCAGGCCAGGGGCGTCCTCGGCCGGGTGCCGATGCTGCAGAACCAGCACATCATGGGCTGGGGCGTGGGCAACCCCGAGCCGAGCCCCGGCCAGTACAACTTCCGTGACCTGGACCGGCGGCTGCAGTTCATGGCGTCATCGCGGGCGGTGCCGGTCATCACGCTGTGCTGCGCGCCCGACTGGATGAAGGGCGGGCAGGCCGGTCGGACGGACTGGAGCAAGAACCACACGGTCGCGCCGAAGCGGGAGCACTTCGACGACTACGCGAAGCTGGCGAGCCGGGTGGCCAGGCAGTATCCGACGGTCAAGCACTACCTGGTGTGGAACGAGTTCAAGGGCTTCTGGGACCCGTCCACCAACCGGTGGGACGCCGAGGCGTACACGGAGATGTACAACAAGGTCTACACGGCCTTGAAGAAGGTCAACAAGGACATCAAGGTCGGAGGCCCGTACATCCCGATCGAGAGCAACGCGCGCGGCGGGCCGTCGGAGCTCAGCGGCCCGTGGGGCACGGTCGACCAGCGGGCGCTGGACGCGATCCAGTACTGGATCGAGCACAAGAAGGGCGCCGACTTCATCGTGGTGGACGGTGCGTCCATGACGAACGACAAGGGCAACGTGCCCAGCGACTTCGCCGCCCAGGCGAAGTTCGGCGCGATCACGACGTGGCTGCGGCAGAAGAGCGACGACCTGCCGGTGTGGTGGGCCGAGTGGTACGTCGAGCCGGAGAACTCGGACTGGACCGAGGAGAAGCGGACGGCCGTGCAGGCGGCGGCGCTGATGGAGTTCGCCAAGAGCGGCGTGACGACGGCTCTCTACTGGAACCCCCAGCAGAAGGACGCGGGGGAGTGCGGCGGCTGCCTGTGGTCCCCGAAGGTGGGCGGTGAGCAGCCGATGGCCGGCCTGCTGAGCGGCTTCACGAAGTGGTTCCCCGCCGGGGTGCGGGCGCAGGCGGCCAAGTCGTCGGACCCGAAGGTCCTGGCGCTGGCCCAGGAGCGCCAGGTCGTCATGGTGAACACCTCGGACGCGGCCGTGACGGCGACGGTGGACGGCAAGCAGGTGACGCTGGCCCCGTACGAGATCAAGTGGTCGGGGCGCGGCACCGCCTGACGCCGCTCCTGCGCCCGCCTCAGCGCGACGGCTGTCCCGGCCTGCGCCAGTACGTGAGGAAGCGCAGGAGCCACTCCACGGGCCCGTAGCGGTGCCTCTTGAGCCACCGGTGGCTGTAGAGGACCTGGGCGACGAAGATGCCGGCTCCGATCGCCACCTCCAGCGGCGGGCTCACCCGGTCGATGAGCGCCATCCCGTACCCGGTGAAGATCAGGGAGCAGATCAGCGACTGCGCCAGGTAGTTCGACAGCGCCATCCGGCCCGGCGCGGCCAGCGCGCGGGCGATGCGCGGCATGTACGGCAGCACCCGCAGGAACGTGGCCGCGTACGCCGCCGCCAGCAGCGGAGCGGTCACCAGGTCCACCGCCTCGCCCCAGAACTTGTGCACCGTCCCGTGCCAGGCCGACAGCGTGTAGAAGAACGCGCCGGCCAGCCCGACCGTGAACCCCGTCCACTGCAGCCTGCGCAGCGTGCCCGTGTGGGCCGACAGGTCACGCAGGGCGCCGAGCTTGCCGACCGCCATCCCGATCAGGCAGGCGGCCAGGACCGCGGGCCCCTGGAAGAACACGCGCGTCACGATGATCAGCGACAGCTTCCTGACGTGCTCGCCGACGATCTGCCAGAAGACCCCGCCCAGCGCCGTGTCGGACCTGGCGGCCTCCGCGGCCCCGTCCGTCACCGTGCCCGTCGTGTCCAGTCCGGCCATCGCCAGCAGCGCCAGCAGCACGAACCCGAGCGCCAGCAGCAGGGTCAGCAGGACGGCCAGCACCACCGCCGTCCTGGGCCCGATCCTGCGCAGGATCAGCAGCGCCAGCCCCACCGCCGCGTACGTCGTCAGGATGTCCCCGGGGAACAGCAGGACGGCGTGCGCCAGCCCGAGCAGGAAAAGCCCCGCCAGCCGCCGCAGGAACATCGGCACGAACGGCCGCCCCTGACGCTTGGCCGAGTCGACCTGGAGCGTGAAGCTGTAGCCGAACAGGAAGGAGAACAGCAGGTAGAACTTGTTCTCCATGAACAGCGTCACGAGCCAGCGCACGACCCAGTCGAGTGAGGAGTCGAACGCCGGCTCGGCCAGCCCGGCCATCCGGTAACCGGAGGCCAGGAAGGCGATGTTCACGACGAGGATGCCGAGCAGCGAGAAGCCGCGTAACGCATCGACGGATGCGATCCGCGCGGCCGCGAGTCGAGTGCTCGGCGTGACGGGAAGTGTCTCCTGTGTCCTCATCGGAGAGCATCATCCCGTACTTCCTGTGGGTTTCCTGTGAATTTTAGTTATTTTGTGCGATGTAAATGAATCGTTCGATGATCACCGCGAGTGCCACCACGAATGCCGGGACGGCCAGGAACAACAGGCGCTTGCGGGTCTTCCGCGCCCGGTTCGGGCCGTTCAGCCGGATGATCTCGTAGCCGAAGAGCGCGACCCATGTCACACCCAGCGCCCCGATGCCCACCGGCGTCCAGGGCGAGGTGGGGTCGCCGCGTCCCTTGTACGGGTTCGGCTCGGGGATCTCGGTGCCCCTGACGAAGGACTTCCGGGTGTAGAGCGCCGCGTCGTCGTTGGAGAACACCCGCTTCAGATCGGGTGAGGCGTCCAGCGCGGCGCGGAACTTCGGCCCCCAGTCCTCCGCGTACCCCTCGTTGAGCTGCAGGTAGCTGATCTGGCCGCGGCTCACCATCAGGTACGAGTTACGCGGCTGCTCCTTCAGCATCTTGATCGCGTCGTCGACCTTCGTCGGGTCCTTGTGCACCAGGGCCTGCACGCCGAAGTTGACCAGCTCGACGTCCCGCTCGCCCCAGGGCATGGTCGGCGTGACCTCCGGCCCCACCTTGGGCACCAGATAGAGCACCTTGGCGCTGGGCTTGTCGTGCTCGTAGATGTAGTGCATGGCGGCCACCTCGCCCGTGGTGACCCGCTCGAACTTCTCGTTGCCGTACCTGGCCAGCAGGAAGGCGAACGCGAACAGCACCGCGAAGCACGCGGCGAGCACGACCGAGAGCTTCTTGGTCAGCTCAGGGTTGAAGCGCACGTTCCGCTTGCGCAGCGGCACGGTCTCCTCGCGCACGTCCGCGCTGTCGGCCGGCAGGTTCGGGAAGAACGCGTACGCGGCCAGCAGGCAGGAGCCGGGCAGCGCGAACATGTAGATCCGCAGCCCGATCTCGCCGCCGTAGCTCTGCAACCCCAGCGCCAGCACCGGCACGCAGAGCAGGATCAGCGCCGAGCGGTCGAACACCCCGCGCCGCAGCCGCCGGAACAGGCCGGTGGCCGCCAGGCTGAGGATCACCACGAGGATGCCGAGGCGCGCCTGCAGCACCATCGCGTGCGCGGGGTCGCTGCCCTCGATCCGGTCGCCGGTGCTGCCGCCGATGTTCGCGAAGATGTTGCCCAGGCCGCCGAAGATCGCGTCGATCTGGCTGGACCAGAAGCCGACGGTCAGATAGCTGATCCAGGCCAGCACCACCAGGCCCAGGAAGAACGGCAGCGCCCAGGTCAGCGTGGTCCGCTTGAAGATCAGGAACGCCGTGACGACGCCGAGCATCATGAACGGCGTGATCTGGTGCGAGGCCACCGCCGCGAAGAACAGCGCCAGCAGCATCATCAGCATGAGCAGCTTGTCGGCCCTGAACGTCCCGGTGTTGGCCAGCTCGCCCGGCGTCATCGCGTCCAGCCGCCCGAGCAGCTTGCGCAGGCCCTTGGGCGGGACCGGCTTCGTGCGTGGCTCGACCCGGCCGAACCAGCGCAACAGGATCGCCACGAACGCCAGATAGAGGGCGAACGTGAAGCCCTGTGGCGAGAAGTAGTCCTGCCCGATCCACTGCACCAGCACGAACAGCAGCGCCGCGAACCACCGGGCCCGCGTCGTCGCCACCACCTGGCGCAGGATCAGCACGAACGGGAGCAGGTAGAGCAGGTTCGACAGGAGCGGCGTCCACTGCAGGATCGTCGTCATGTCGCTGATGCCGGCCGCCTTCGTCACGAAGGCGAACAACGCGAAGAAGCCCGGCCAGCCCATGCGGGCGTCGATGCTGATGGCAGTCTCGCCGGTCCTGCCGATGAACTCGACGAAGCCGGCGTGGATGTAGGCGGTGGGGAAGCGCGGCTCGCTCGCCACGAGCGCGCCCGCGCCGTGCAGGGCGAACGTGATCGCGGCGATCTGGAACAGCAGCAGGAACTTGCGGTCGGTGCTCTGGGCGACCGTGACGAAGAACGACACGATCATGATCAGGATGGCCACGAACGCGGTGGTCGGGAGGGCCGAGATCAGGCCGAGGCCGTCGATGTCGGCCGGGTTCACGCCTCGCAGCGGCCCGGGGGCCACCTTGATGGCGAGGATGTACATGAGCAGGCCCTCAAGGACCAGCAGCACGGGCAGCCACTTGGGCGCGCTCGCGATGAGCGCCCCGACCCGGCCACCGGCGCCGGGCCGTGGCTTGGCCGGCGCCTGCTGCAGCGCTTGCTGCTGGGCCTGATGCTGGGTCTGTTGCTGGGTCTGTTGCTGGGTCTGTTGCTGGGTCTGCTGTTGGGTCTGTTGCGGGGCCTGCTGGGCAGCCTGCTGCGGGGCACCGGAGAACCCCTGCTGGGGAGAACCGGCCGGCGCGTGCTGCGGCCCAGCGGGCGGAGCCGGCGGCCCCTGCTGCAACGCCTGCTGCACGGACGCACCGGCCGCCTTTTGCGCGGACGCACCGGCCTGCTGCTGCGCCGACGCAGCGGCGGCCTGCTGCGCAGATGCGCCGGGCGCCTGCTGTGCGGATGCGGTGGTGGCTTGCTGCGCGGATGCGGTGGGGGCCTGCTGCGGTGTGCGGGCGGAGGCGCCGGATGCCTGTGCGGCCCCGCTCTGCCCCGCCGCCCCGCCGGGCCGCCCCTGCGCTCCGGGTCTCTGCGCGCCGGCTTCCTGCGGTCCGGCTTCCTGCGGTCCGGCGCCCTTGGCCGGACCGGCAGCCGCCGCTCCCGCGGAGGGCCCTGCGGCGGGCTTCGTCGCTGCTGGAGGTCCACCGGCGGGCTTCGTTCCCGCCGTCGATGCTCCAGCGGGCTTCGCTCCGGAGGACGACCCACCGGCGGGCTTCGTTCCGGCTGAGGATCCGTCGGTGGGCTTGGTCCCGGTGGCGGGCGTGCCCGCGGCTGGGGAGGTGGCGGGCAGCGTCCCGGCCGCCGACGCGTCGGCGAACGCGTCCCTGCCGGTCGGCCCCTTGACGGGCCGAGACGGCGCCGTCCTGGGCGCGACGGGGGTCGGCTTCGTACCCGCGGCCTCGGACGACGCGGCCCGCTGCGGCCCGCTGTCCGGCTGACGCCCACCGGCACCTTGCGCGCCCTCGGCGGCCTTGCCGTCACCAGAAGGCCGCGTGCCGCCGCCGGACTTGGCGTCGCCGCTCTTCCGGCCGGCTTCGGCGGGCGAGCCCGCCCGCGAAGCCGGCGAAGGCGTATCCGCGCCCTTTTTCCCCCCGGCGGCGGGCATGGTCACGGTCCCGGCGGCGGACGCGTCCGCCGCCTCGTCTACCGTGGGCGGATGCCCGATGTGTACGGAGCTGGGCAGCCGGAACGCCGTGGTCATGTCAGCGTTCGGCTCGTCATCCTGGTCAGAAGCCTGACCGGCCTCCTTCTCGGAGGACCCGGCCGAGGCGGCATCCTTGGAAGCCGCAGGAAGGGTCGCCGAGTCCTCAGACGAGCCGGAGTCCTCCGGAGAGGACTCGAACGTCAGCTTCGGGATGACCCCGGTAGCTTCCGGATCGAAGGGCACGTCTGACTCCTCCTTGTCCCCGCGCACATCCGAGGATCCCGAGGTCCCCGTCGTCCTGCCATCGCCGTCCCGTTGCCTCACGTTGACCATCATGCGGCCCCGGACGACCCCTGGGTGACAGTCGGCGTCCCAGTATCGCCAAACTTGAGAATTTTACGTAGATTTCCGAAGATCAAAAGTGCCATCAGAAGCTCGCTGAAGAGCAGTCCGTACCCCACCGCGTTGACTCCGGCGAAGGGGAAGAGCCCCACAGTGGACACCAGCACCAGCACGGCGAGCCCGATCTGGACGATCGCCAGCGTCCGCGCCCTGCTCTGCGCCCGCAGGGCGCTCAGGTAGACCTCGATCAGCACCCGGGGCAGCACCGCCAGCGCCATCAGCCGCAGCAGGGTCGTGCCCTCGTCGGCGAACTCCGACCCGAAGATGGTCAGGATCAGCGGCGCCCCCAGGATCGCCACCACGATGATCGGAGTCACGATCATGAAGGCGCGCCGGAGCGCCCGCCGGCAGTTCAGGGCCAGTTTGGCACGATCGAAAGAGCCCTCGACGGTCAGCGACACCGCCATGTTCATGGCCAGCAGCTCGATCATGCTGGCCAGCGTGTGCGCCATCGAGAAGCGCCCGAACGTGGCCTCGCCCACCTGCGTGGCGACCACCACGGGCACCAGGTAGACGATCGCCAGGATCGACAGCGTCCCGGGGAAGTCCCCAGCTAGGAACCTTCCAATTTCGCGCAAGCGCGGCGGCTGGGCCACGACGTCGGTCTGCTTGACGTGCCTCGGCACCACCACGCCGAAGATCAGCCAGTTGACCGGGATCAGCGCGAGCGCGGTCGGGATGACCCAGGAGACGAAGATCCCGCCCGAGGGCAGCGCCCCCGCCATCGCGACCAGCAGGCCCATCTTGACCAGGCCGAAGACCAGGTTGTTCAGGGGTACGAACGTGGCCCTGCGCAGCCCGGTCAGCACGACGTCCTGCAGCGTGAAGACCGCCCACACCACCACGGAAGCCAGGAAGAACAGCCCGGGGCCGAACCCGGCCAGCACCGAGTACGTCTTCCCCCACATCGGCAGCGTCAGCAGGAACCCGAGGGCCGCGACCCCGCCCGTGGCGGCGGCCAGGCCGTACCCGCGCAGGATCAGCTCGGGCGTGCGCCGCCCGGCCAGCGGCAGGAAGCGGGCCAGCGCGCCCACGAAGCCCAGCGCGGTCAGCGACGCGAACAGCCGCATCGCCGTGATCACCGCCTGGCCGCGCCCGAACTCCTCGGGCGAGTAGTAGTGGGCGGCCAGCAGCCAGTAGCCCATGCCGAGCACGCCGGTGACGACGGTGTTCGCCATCAGCGCGTAGCCCTGCCGGAACAGCGGGTTACGCAGGTCGCGAAGGACCTTCGCCCAGACGCTAGACATTTCCGCGCACCCGCTGCAACCCGTACCTCGTCCTGCGCACGACCGCGTACCCCTTGGTGAGGATGCGCTCGCGCAGGTAGATGAGGGGTACGGCGTTGCCTTCGACGGCGCGCTTGAACATGTTGATGGTCGTGCCCTTGCCGACCGTCAACCGGGGGATGGCGAGCATGTCGTGCCGGTCCGCGGCGATGGTGTTGCTCACGGCGCAGGCGGCGAAATAGCCGGCCTTACGCACTTCGCGGCGTACGCGGGCGCTGGAGTATCCATAGGGGTAGGCCATGGTGGCGACCGGCGCACCGATCTTCTCCTCCAGCAGGCCCTTGTTCTTGCGCAGCTCCTGCCGGAGCTCTTCGAGCCGGAGCTGGTCGAGCTGGGGGTGGCTGTGGCTGTGGCCGCCGATCTCGATGCCGGTCTGGGCGGCCTCGCGGGCCTGGCCCCAGGACAGCATGTCGTCGAGCGGCCGGCCCGCGGCGTCCGCGCCGGCGTCGGCCACCCAGCCGCTGGTCAGGAAGACCGTGGCGGGGAAGTTGTAGCGTTCGAGCAGCGGCAGCGCGTGACCGTGGAAGTCCGCGTAGCCGTCGTCGAACGTGACCACGATCGGCTTCTCCGGCACCGAGCGGCCGTTGTTCTTGTTGAGCGAGGCCACCAGGTCGCCCAGCGTGAGCGGCGTGAAGCCGCTCTCGGAGAGATAGGCGAGCTGCTCGGCCAGGTCCGAGGGCCGCACCGAGTGCGGCTTGGTCTCGTCGTTCGGGCTGTCGGTGACCGAGTGGTACATGAGGATGGGGACCCGGATCATGATCGCTTCACCTTCAGACGTACCGAACCCACCACGTAGCCCCAGGTCGTCCAGGCCAGCCCGATCACGATCGCGGCGGCCCGGCCGAGCCCGCCGACGTCACCCCGGAGGGCCTCGCCGACCCCGCGCAGCGCGCCGAGCGGGAGCGTCTTGATCGCGTGCGCCCGCTCGCTGGCCAGCCCGTCCTGCGTGCCGACCTCCTGCGTCACCAGGGCCTTCGACAGCCCTTCCGCGTAACACCTGGACCGGAAGTAGGCGAAGCCCTCGCGCTGCTTGGACACCTTGTGCCCGATCACCGCGCGCGGCTCGAACAGCATGACCGAGCCCGGCTTGCGCTGGCTCAGCCTGATGCAGAACTCCGTCTCCTCACACCCCAGCGGGCGCGACTTGCGTCCCTGCACGCTGCGGCCGATGCCGCTGTGGAACCCGCCGACGTCGGACACGACCTCGCGCAGGAAGGCGGCGTTGCCGCCCATCACGTTGCGGATCGGCGCCCGGACCGCGGGCATGCCGCGGTAGGAGCACCCGACAGTCCAGTCGAACTCGTACGGGAACCACCGCGGCCTGCGCTTGGACGCCCACAGGGGGTCGGTCCGACCTCCGACGCCCACCACGCCGGGTTCCTGGAAGCCCTCCTCCAAAGCCTCCAGCCACCCGGCGTCGGCGACCGCGTCGTCGTCGAGAAAGGCGACAACCTCACCGTTGGCCGTGGCCACGCCGGTGTTCTTGCCCCCGGACAGCCCCTGCTCGTGCGTGTTCTCCACCACAATGGCCCGTGGATATTCACGCTTGAGCTTGAGGTGCAGCTCCGGGTTGTAGTCGACCACCAGGATCAGCTCGTGTGCCGGGCGCGTCTGGTTCTCGACCGACTCGACTGCCTGCCTGATGTCCTCCCACCGCTCCTCGGTGTAGACGCAGATGACAACAGACGTGTTCACAACGATCCTTCTTAAGCGACGCCTCGGTCAGCGGCGGGAGTGGCGGTGGGCTCAGGCTGTGCAGGAGAGGGCTGGCGACGCCACTCCTTCAGGATGGTCTTGAGCACACGGAAGCCATCTCGTACGGCGCGAAGGTTGCTCTCGCCGTGAATGCGGTTACGTTCGTGACTCGGCACCTCGTGCACCTTCAACCCGGCCTTGGCGGCACGCACGTTCATCAAAGTCTCCACCTCGAAGCCGTCGCAGTCGAGGTCGAGTACGTCGAGGTGGCGGGCCCAGAAGGCGTTGTAGCCGTAGCACAGGTCGGTGTACTGGGTGCGATACATGACATTGACGATCCCGGTGAGGACCTTGTTGCCAAGCCGCCGGTTGAGCGTCAGGTCGTCGCTGCCGCCGCCGGGGGCGTAACGGGTGCCCTTGACGAAGTCGGCACCGGTCACCAGCGCGCCCACGAACGAGATGATCTCGCGTCCGTCGGTCGAGCCGTCGGCGTCGATCATCACGATGATGTCGCTGGTGCACGCCGCGAAACCGGCGGCCAGGGCGTCGCCCTTGCCCTTGCCGGTCTGCGTCACGACCTTCACATTCGGGCGCAGCCGTCTGGCCACCGCCACGGTGTCGTCAGTGGAGTTGCCGTCGACGAGCACGATCTCGTCGACCCACTGCGGCAACGTGGCGAAGACGTGCGGCAGGTTCTCCGCCTCGTTCATCGCCGGCACGACCACGCTCACCGTCGGGGAAATGGCCAGGTGCGGGGTGACGGGCGTGAAGCTGGACGGTGGCGGCATGGATCGCAGGGGCGCGGCCTGGAGCTTGCCGTTGTGCTTGGTTATCTCGGGACTCATGGCGAGGGAAATCCTTCCGGGACCCCGCTCCGCGCTCCGGCCGGTGCCACCCCCGGGTGCTGCGGGAATGACGAAGCCGGTGAACAGTGCATCGAAGGGTCCTGTGGAGTGAGGGTGTGCTGTGGCCGGGGGGTGAGAGCGCGCTCAGCGTGCTCCCGTTGGTTCCTTGACTACTGAGTTGGGTGACTCTTGCTGCTGCATCGAGCTGCGCACCCGACCGAAGCCCTTGAGGACACGGTCAGCCGCTCTATAGAGAGACGGTCGATCCATGACAATTGTTCGGGCTTTGTTGAAAGGAGTTCGGCCCATCCAGTGAACCGCCGCCGTGGCGGAGGGTCGTGAGATGCGGCCTTCGGCGACGTACAGGACCCCGCTCTTGAGCCAGTCTTTGTACTCCTTGCCGCCCTTGCCCATGTCAACCATGTGCAGACCGTCCTTCGCGGCGGCCTCGGCCATCTGCAGATGATGGACGATGCCCGGCGAATAACGGCCGAACTCGGTGTCGTAGGCGGGGAACCACCCTACAAGCGTGGTGGCGGTACGGAGGCCGAAATGCCCAGCCACCGGTACGTCCCCGGCATAAAGCATGGTGAGGACGCCCGCGAAGTCCGATGACTTTTCGGCATGCATCATGTCCGTCAATTCGACGATCCACGGCTGGGCGAACCTGTCCACGCGGCCAGTTCTCCGATACTGGTCCGACTTCCACGCCAGCAGGGTGCGCAGCACCTCCGGATCGGCCGAAGCCCACTCGAAGCGCAACTCCCCCTGCTCCCGGCCGAGCTTGCGCTCCTTGTAGCGGACGGTCTTGAGGTTCTTCGGCGAGTTGGACTTGACCTGCTCGATCCAGGCTTCGTACCCGGCGGTGAAGTCCATGACCGGCGCCGGCCGGACGTCGGCCTCGTAGGGCGCGAACGTCGGCTGCCCCGCCACCAGGTGGTCGAAGTCGAACACGCTGAGCTTGCACGCCCGCAGCAGAGCCTTCGCGTCCAGCTGAAGCTCGGGGATCGAGATCAAACCGTGACACGTAGTGAGGAAGCCGCCGAGCGGCTTCCCGATGCCGAAACTGTGCCGCTCGTACGGGAAGAATCCCGCGATGCCGTTTCCGTCGGAGATGACCGCCACCCTCACGTAATCGCGCAAGCGGTCCATCGCGACGGCGAATTCCACCGACAGGAACGGGTTGTCCAGACTGGGGTCTGCCTTCTGCAGCTCTCGCCAGCGTGCGCGTTCGGAGTCTCCGAGGTCTCTCGGCCGAACTACCTGGATGTTCACCTTGCCCTGGCCCCCTGTTCGGTCTGCATGCTCTTCCCCCGGTACAACACGCGAAGCACGTACATGAACCCTCCGAGCACGGCGACCGTCGCCACACCCGCCCTGGGAGACCACGCGTTGAACAGCAGCATGGCCTGGGCGAGGAGCACGTTCAGTACGAGGCTTGCCGCAGCTCCTACTGATAGTGCGGCAAGGGGATCACGATCACGCAACAGTCCCACAACTGCCGCCCCTGGCACGACCAGAAGGAACAGAGAGATCAAGAACGGGCGCAGTGGCGTCTCTATGTCGAACAGCGCCACGGCCGCCCCCGCTATGCATGCGAGCGCCAGCAGCCATGCCAGCGCTCTGCGGTGCTTGAGCATCTCCTGTTTCTCTCCTGCTCTTACTGGTTGCGGCGCGATCGATCGCCAGTTCATGGGACCAATCCGCGCCTGGACACGTCAATGCCGACGCTTGGCGACGCACTCCGGTTTACCGCAGGAAGAGATTTCTTGTGTGACCTTCAACACAAGGTCAAGTGGTCTCTAACCCCGACGCGGTCCCCAAGCACACCAGAATGCCCTATGTGGCCTAGGATCTTCGAGTCAGGGTCCGATTTATACCCATTTGTCGATCAAAACTGTGGATCTACTGTGAGTTGAGAGCTGCTTTGCACTCTCACTCTCCCAGAGCCTCTGTTTGCTCGTGGTTAACGGACGAGGTCTCCGCCCCGGTGGGCGTCTCGCTCGGGTCGGTGGAGGGCGTCGGCTGGTCGGACGGCGGCTCGGAGCTCTGCGGATCGCGGCCGTCCCAGGACAGCGAGCAGGTGGCCGGGCCGGCGTTCGAGGTGATGGAGACGCGGCCGCTGCCGGAGCCGTTCGGGTCCACGACCGTGACCCAGACCGTCACCGAGCCGCCGGCCTTGATCGACCCGCTCGCCGGGAACACGTCCAGCCCCTCGGCTGCCGTCGCCACCCAGGACACCGAGGCGTTGCGAGCGCTCAGCCCGATCTTGGCCGCGCCGTCGATCGCGCGCGGGCACGCGGCGGCGAGCCGGGCTCCCGGCACGGGCCTGCGGCGGGTCGCCGTGGGCACGGCGGCCGGCTTCGTGCTCGGCCGCGTGGCGGCGGGCCGCCCGCCCGGCGAGACCCGGTCCGACGGGGTGCGGCTCGGGGCCGGCGTGGGCTCCGGCGTGGCCTCGCCCGTGTCGAGCACCGGCTCCGGCGTCGGGCTCGGGTCCGTGCCCGAGGACGTGGGGGTGGCCGAAGGGCGCAGCGCGGTGCTGTCGGAGGCGTCGCGGCCGTTGATCACGACCATGGCGCCCGTCGCGGCCAGCACGCACACGCCCGCCAGCACCACCGGGGCCAGCCGGCGCGGCCTGCGCCGACGGGACCGGGGCTCGACGGCGACGGGGAATCCGGACCTGTCGAAGCTGTCGCCGCGATCGGTGATCAGGGTGCGGGTCTGGTCGCGTTCGGGATTGACGCACGTGTCAACGACCCGGCGGCGCAGGGAGATCGGGGGGTACGCGATCGGCACCATGTTCAGCAGCCGCCCGGCCGACACCTGGCGGTGGCGTCCCTCCGTGCACACCTCGCAGCCGCCGATGTGCCCAGACAGCCGGCGCCGCAGCAGCGGGGTGAGCGGGCCCTCCCACGAGTCCACCATCGCCGACAGGTCGGGGCAGTGCGCCCGTCCCGTCCTGGCCAGCACCACGGCCGCGGCGGCGTTCTCCAGGAGGTCGCGAGCCCGGCCGAGCCGGGCGGCGGCCTGGCGCGAGGTCAGCCCGAGCACCGCGCCGACCTCGGACGGCGTCAGGCCGTGCCGCGTCGAGAGCTCAAGCACCTCGCGCTCGTTGCGGCTCAGCTCGCCGAGCGTCTCGCGGACGAGATCGGCCAGCTCCGGGTCCTCCTGCTCGTCCAGCTCCGGCAGCGGCATGCCGTGGGCGGGGGTCCCGCTCCTGTGGGCCATCCTGGCCCGCACCTGGAACCTGGTGAGCGCGTACAGCCAGGCCCGCAGCCTGGCCGGCTCCTTCAGCCGCTGCACGCACCCCTGCGCCGTGACCAGCGCGTCGTGTACGGCGTCCGCCGCCAGATCCCGCTGCCCGGCCAGGGAGCAGGCGTAGTCGTGCAGCCGCTCGGCATAGGAGTCGTAGAGCCTGGCCGGCGCATCGGCATCGACCCGCCGCAGCGCCTCGACCAGCTCGTGATCGTCAGCGCGATCGACCGTCGGCCATCCGGGCACGGATTCCCTCCCCGCAGGTAGGACAGGCACTCAAGCCCCACGCGGAGAGGACGCGGCCTCATCCGGCCAGGTTCGCCCCCCATACCCAACCGGCATGTTGCGCGTTCAATGGCCTCCGCTCCGCGCAGGCGGGCTCGGTCGCCCAACGCCGCCGTCTTCCCCCGCTCTGGTTGGACTCAGCCGTCGCAGTTGGGGGAGCAGAGGCGGCGTTCCATGCCCTGGAGGAAGAAGTCGCGGACCTGGAGGACGTTCTTGGCGATGTACGCCTCGCCGCCCGTGGCCTTGGCCAGCGCGTCCATCTGCTGCTTGCCCTGCTCGGCCTCAGGACCGAACGCGATGAGCAGGATGCTGATGGGCCGCTTCGGGTTGTAGGTCTTCTTCAGGAACTGCAGCAGCTCGCCGTTCTTGACGCCGCCGTCAGGATCGTCGTTGCCCGCGCCGTCCGTCAGGATCAGCAGCGTGTTGATCTTGTCTTCCTGGTACGACTTCGTGAGCTGCGCGTAAGCCGCCTTGACCGTGTCGTTCAGCCCCGTGTCGCCGGTGGCCTTGGCCTGGATCTGGGAGAACGTCCTGGCCAGGACCTCCTTGCGGAGCGCCCCGTCGATCGACTCGCTCAGCGGGCCGACGGAGACGAGCTCCTTCCAGTCCCTGCCCTGCCCGTTCAGATGCGTCGAGAACGTCCACAACCCCATCTCGGAGCCGGCCGGGAAGAGCCCCAACCCCTCCGTGGCGATCTTGTTGATCGCCTGCATGCGGGTCATGTTCGTGCCGGGCACGGGCAGCGCCATCGTCCCCGAGACGTCGAGCAGGGTCAGCAGCCGGGTGCCGAGGTTCAGCCTCGACCAGGTCTGCACCATCCGGGCCACGGTCGCGCCGTCCGGCGGCTCGAGGGCCTGCGGCGTGTCGGGCACGAACCCCTTGTCCTTGGACAGCGCGTCGCCCGCCTTGCCGTCCGAGCTGCGGAACCCGGCCGCGCGCAGCGTCTTCTTGGCCGACTCCGTGGCGAGGTCCTGCTTGAAGTCCGTGGCCGCCTTGAGCACCGCCGGGTCCTTGGTGAGGACCGTGACCGGGTAGTCGAGGCTGAGCGTGCCCTCCTTCGGATAGAGGGCGACGACCGGAGCCTCCGGCTTCTTGGTGTTGTGGGCGTAGATGGCCTGCTCGGAGGTGACACCGATCGGGACCTTGCTGCCCGACTTCACGGTGAGGCTGGCCAGCAGCGCCGTCGAGTCGGACGCCATCTGCCCCGACAGCTCCTTGAGCGCTCCCACCAGCGCCTTGTCCTGCCCCGCCTCCTTGGCGCTGCCGGCCGCGGCCAGCAGCGCGGCCAGGCCGGCGGAGTTCTTCTGCGGGTCGAGGGCGAGCACCCGGACTTTCCTGCCGGGTCCGTCCACGTTGGCCACGTTCGCCGCCGCGATCATGTTGACCCAGCTCGGCTGGAGGGAGTCGGCCAGCTTGGCCGCCGCCGACTTGGCCGCGGCCAGCACCACCGGCGAGGTGGCGATCGAGCCCTCCACCTCCGGCAGCGCCTGGCCGGCCGGGGTCTTGCGGATGCTCTCCAGGAGCAGGCTGGAGTCGGCCACCCAGAAGTCGGCGGTGACCTTGCCGGCCGCCAGCCCGTTCGCGGTCCTGGCCGCCGCCTCCTTGGCCACCGTCACCTCGACGCACTTGCTGTCGATGGAGTGCATGGCCTTGTTGTAGTTGCCGGCGATCTTGTTGAGCGCGGGCTGGATGTCCGGGGTCGCGACGACGCGCAGCGGCAGCTTGCCGCCCGAGCAGTCATGGTCGCGGTTGAAGATGACGAACGCGGCGACGCCGAGCAGGACGGCCAGCGCGACGGCTCCCGCCAGCGGGACGAGCACCCTGCCGCGGCCGCGGCTGGGCCGTCTGCGAGGGGCGGGCTCGTTCGCCCGGTATCCGCCGTCGAGCTCGTCTGTGCGATGTCGCCCCACGATGTCCTCTTCGGTGTGTTGAGACCTTTCGGAGACCCTAGCGGGAGATGCTCCGCAATACTCCGGGAACGATACTCGGTGCGGTCAGTGTGGCAAAACAGCCCTTTTGGTGCGGTGATTACTCTATGTTGCCTTCAGTGGCAGCATGCGTGACCACGCCACGCGCGCTTTCCCTCCCGTACGGCCACCACCGCCAGCGCCACCGCCACCACCGGATCCACCCACCACCAGCCCACGGTGTTGGCCCACAGCCCGGCGAGGACGCCCGCGGCCATGGCCGCGCAGATGAGATTCTGCGTCCCCTCGCCCGAGGTGGCGGCAGAGGCCAGCCGCACGCCGAGCCGGCGCTTGGCCACCCCCAGTACCGGCATGCTGACCAGGCTGAACGCCGTCACCACGATCCCCAGCACGCTCGGCACGGCCCGGTGCCCCGCGTCCAGATCGTGGATGACGTGGATGACGAGGTAGGGGGCGAGCAGCCAGAAGCTGATCGCGACCGCCCGCCTGGCGGTCGCCTCCGCGTCCGGCGAGAGCGTGCGCTTGCCGGTGAAGCGCCACATCACGATCAGGCTCGCCGCCGCCTCCACGAACGCCGACAGCCCCCACCCGATCAACGCCACCGAATGCGCCGCCAGCCCGGCGGCCAGGCCGAGCGTGCTCTCCACGGTGAGCCAGACCAGGGTGACGGCGGAGAGCGTGCGGGCCGTGCGCGCCGCGCGCAGCCAGTCGGCTGACGCGGCCGGATGCTCATGAATCCGCTGATCAGGCACCGTGAACCCCCGAACTCCCGGCAATCCGGCCGTCGACAGCGATACGTACCGTACCCATTACTCACAGTGACTCTAGAGCGCCTCGGCAAAGGATGGTCAAGCTTCACCCGATAATGAGCGGTGATCACCCAGTTGATCACCAGGGGAGGGGTCGTGCCGTTCACGCCTAGCCATATCGCCGCGGTGTTGCCGCTGGCGTCGTCGCCGCGCGTGCGCAGATTCCTCGACCCCTGGGCGCTCGCGCTGGGGGCGATGGTCCCCGACCTGCCGATCTTCCTGCCGTTCCTGCCCGACTACGGGAACTGGCACTCCTGGCTCGGTGTGCTCACCATCGACCTGGCCGCCGTGCTGCTGCTGTTGCCGCTGTTCCACGGCGTCTTCAGAGACCCGCTGATCTCCTTGCTGCCGCCCTCGCTGGCCGGCCGCGCCGCGCTGCTGGCGCCCGACCGGCTCAGATTCCTGCCCATGGCGGCAGGCGGCGTGCTCGGCGCCGCCACGCACGTCCTGTGGGACTCCTTCACGCATTCCACGGGCCCGGTGGAGTGGGGTGACTGGCTGAGCGTCTCCGTCTTCGGCGTGATCAGCCTTTTCCGGTTCCTGCAGTACGCCTCGTCCGTGATCGGGCTGGCCGTCGTGCTCTGGTGGGGCTGGCGAGGGTTGTCCGGGATGGCGGCGGCGGCCGTACCGGACCGGTTGCGCATCTCGCCGCGCGTGCGCTGGACGGTCATGGCGGCCGGGTCGGCCGGCATCGTGGCGGGCGCGTTCCTGTGGCCGCTCGTGGACGAGCCCAGCCCCGCGCTGGGCCTGCCGAGCGTGATCACCAAGACGGGCGCGGGCACGGTGATCGGCCTGTGCCTGGTGCTCACCTGCTACGCGGCGGTCTGGCAGGTCAGGCGGCGCATGGCAGTATCGGAAGGTGCTTGAGTACGTAACCGGCGCCGACGACCCGCGCCTTTCCGACTACACCCGGCTGCGGGACGTGGAGCTGCGCAAGAGCCTGGAGGCCGAGCGCGGGCTGTTCCTCGCCGAGGGCGAGAAGGTGATCAGGCGGGCGATCGGCGCGGGCTACCCGATCCGCTCGGTCCTGACCACGCACCGCTGGCTGGCCGCGCTGGCGGACGTGCTCGGGGACGCGACCGTGTACGTGGTGAGCGACGAGGTCATGGCCGGCATCGCGGGCTTCCAGATCCACCGCGGCGCCCTGGCCTCGATGGAACGCCTGCCGCTGCCCTCGGTCGAAGGGCTGCTGGCCGGGGGAGCGGGGCGGCTGCTGGTCCTGGAGGACCTGGTCGACCACGGCAATGTTGGCGCGATCTTCAGATGCGCCGCCGCGCTGGGCGTGGCCGGCATCGTCCTGTCACCCCGGTGCGCCGACCCGCTCTACCGGCGGTCGGTGAAGGTGTCCATGGGCGCGGTGTTCTCGATCCCGTACGCCCGGATGGACGGCTGGTTCGAAGGGCTGACGGAGCTGCGGAAGGCGGGCTTCCAGACGCTGGCGCTGACCCCCGACCAGGCGGCCACCCCCTTGGACGCCGTCGAGCTGGGAGAGCGCGTGGCGCTGCTGCTGGGCTCGGAGGGCGACGGGCTCTCGTCCCACTGGCTGGAGGAGGCGGACCGGGCGGTGTGCATCCCGATGAGCGCGGCGGCGATGGCGGCGGGCGTCGACTCGCTCAACGTGGTGGCCGCCGCCGCGATCGCGTGCCACGGCCTGATGCGATCGAGATAGCTCACCCGGCCGCCAGGTCTGGTACGGCTTCCCGCAGGCATGTAATGCTGTAATCATGGAGACGTTATTCGAGCACGCGGGCGGCGAAGAGGGCTTACGCAGGTTCATCGAGGTCTTCTACCGCAGCGTCCTGGCCGACCCGCTCCTCCAGCCCCTCTTCGGCGCGGGCAAGGCGAGCCACGTCGGCCATCTGACCGCCTTCACGGCCGAGACCTTCGGCGGTCCCGACACCTTCTCCAAGGAGATGGGCGGCTTCCCGGCGCTGATCGACGCGCACCGGGGCCTGAAGATCGAGGAGGCGCAGCGGCAGCGGTTCGTCGAGCTGTATCTGGCGGCCGCCGACACGGCCGGGCTGCCCGCCGACGACGCCTTCAGAGCGGCGTTGCGCTCTCATGTGGAGTTCGGCACGGAGGTGGCCGTGCAGAACTCACACGCGGAGACCGACGATCAACTCCATCCCCTCCGGGAGGTGCCCCGCTGGGAATGGGAGTAGGTCTCAGGGCTGATCGTTGATGAGCCAGTCGGGATAGGCGTCGATGTCCTCGCTGACCGGTTGCCGGCTGATCGGGGCATGACGGTCGACGTCCCTGATGTGCAGTTCGAGGGCCGGGGCCTGCTGCTCGGTCGTGATGAGCGTGAGCTGCCAGGTGGTCCTGTCGTGGGGTGCGGCCGGTTGGGCCACTTCGGTCAGGTCGATCGAGGTCGCCAGTCCTGACCTGAGGATGCCGTGTGCCAGCTCAGCGGCCTTCTCGTGGCCCTCGATCGTCGTTCGGACCTCGATGAATTCCGTCATGAGGTTGTCCTTTAGGAGGGAAGTGAGCCTCACACTATCCACGGAAGGCCGAAGCGAACCTGCTTCCCGGCCGTAATTTGGCCGAGTGGTGGTGCGGGCGGCCGGACCACAGGTCAGGCAGGTGGAGCGGTGGACGTACGGATGATCAGCTCGTGCGGGAACAGCCGCCGCTCCGGCTGCGTGGCGCCCCCTGACAGCAGCAGCCGGCCGGCCGCCTCCCCGATCTCCTGTTTGGCCTGCCTGATCGTGGTGAGCCCCGCCTCCTCGGCCGCGCTGTCGGAGAAGCCCACCACCGACAGGTCCGCGGGCACGTCGAGGCCCAGGTCGGCGGCGGCGTCGAGAATGCCCAGCGCCAGCACGTCGGTGTTGGTCAGGATCGCGGTGGGCCGCGGCTCGCGCCCTAGCAGCGCGTGTCCCGCCTTGCGCCCGGCCTCGCGGGAGTTGCGGGCCAGCTCGTAGAACGGCACCCCGTCCCAGTCGAGCCCCGCCTCCTCGCAGGCGCGCTGGTAGCCGCCGCGCCGCGCGCGCATGGCCTCGAACACCGCGCCGGCCTGCCGGTCCTTACCGGCCCAGCCGGTGTAGCCGTCTTCGTTGAGCCCCACCATGGCCACGCCCACCCGCCGGTGCCCGAGCTCCAGCACGTGCCGCGCGGCCGCGGCCCCCGCCGCCGGCTCGTCGATGCCCACGAACGGATGCCCCGGCACGTACGGCTCGTCCACCACCACGACGGGGAGCTTCCTGGCCAGCACCTCGGCCAGCGCCGGATGCCCGTCGGGCAGCGACACCACGCAGAACGCGTCCACCACCGCGTCCCTGACCGTCTCGCTGCGCCGGTCGCCGTGCGGCAGCGGCAGGATGAGCAGGCCCACGCCCGCCTCCTCGGCCGCCGTGGCCAGCCCCTGGAAGAACCCGAGCGCGTACGGGTCGGCGAACGCGTACGCCAGCGTCTCGCTGAACAGCAGCCCCAGCGCGCCCGCCCGCCCGAGGCGCAGCGAGCGCGCGGTCGGGTTGGGGCCGGCGTAGCCCAGTTCGTCGGCCACCTCCAGAATTCGCCGCCGCATCCCGTCGCTGAGCTGGTCGGGCCGGGAGAAGGCGTAGGACACGGTGGCCCGTGACACGCCGAGCCTGTCGGCGATCGTCTGCAGCGTGACCTTGGCCATGGCCCAACCGTACCGAACGCCTTGCCCGCAGCTTCTTAATTGATTAAGGTCTTAATGGATTAAGGAGGAGTTATGGACGCCATGCAAGTCCTCGCACACCAGACGGCGATGGGTTACCGGGGGTCGCTGGACGAAGCGCTGCCGGGCGCGCCGCGCCGGCCGCACCGGGAGAGGGGCGTGGTCCGGGTACGTCTCGCGCATTCGCTCAGGTGGACCGCCGACCGGCTGGACCCGGTGTGCCGTACGGCGTGATGCTGCACAATGTGACGCGTCGATTACGGGGAGCAAGTCGGTTCTGGGGGTCCCATGCTCGTGGCCTGGATCATCGCAGCGGCGGCCACGGCGGTGCCGCCGGTCCATGCCGCCCCGCCGCCGGCCGCGCTGACCTGCGCGGTCGCGACCCCGTCAGGCCGGCCGCTGGCCTTCGCCCCCAGGGTCGGCCTCACGCCGCGCGACGTCGCCGTCCGGGGCAACCTCCAGCTCACCGGCTGCGCGTCCCCTGATGGGTCGGCCCCGCAGCTCCGCTCGGGCTGGGTGAGCGTGCAGGCCACCGCGCAGGTGTCGTGCGCCAGCGCACGCCAGGTGCGCGGCACGGCCGTCATCACCTGGTTCGGCGCGGCCGGCCGCCCGCTCGGCACCTCGAAGCTGCGCATCAGGGCCGACCGCCTGGCCACCCAGCATCCGGCGGACGCCCTGCTCACCGGCCGCGTCGCCGCGGGCCCCCTGACGAACGAGCGGGTCCGCGGCGGCATCAGCCCCGCCACGGCCATCCTCGGCTGCGCCACCCGCGGCATGAGCACCCTCCCGGGCAGCGGCCGCATCACCTTCGGCTGACCACGCCCCACCCTCGGCCCGACCGCGCCCCACCGCCGGCCCGACCGCGCCCACTTTCGATCGGCGGCCCCACTTTCGGTCGGCGGCTCCACTTCGGCCAGCCGTAGCACTCTCGGCCGGCCGTCCCGCTTCCGGCCGGCCGTCCCGCTTTCGGTCGGCCGCATCGCTTCCGGCTGGCCGCACCGCGGAGGCCGGTCGGGGTGGGCGGTCCACTGCGGCCGAGCTGGGATGCCCGGGCTGTGGTGACCGGGCTGTGGTGACCGGGCTGTGGTGACCGGGTGGGAGGCTGGGTCAGCCGAGGGCGATCTGCTCCTCGGCGTAGTCGAGCAGCTGCTCGGCCGTGCTGAAGCGACGCTCGTTCTGGTCGCCGAGCAGCACCCCCACGACCTCCCTGCCGCCGCGCTCCCCGGCGAACAGCAGGCAGTAGCCGGCCGCCCTGGTGTAGCCCGTCTTCACCCCGAGCACCCCGTCCGCGCGGGTGAGCAGTTTGTTGGAGTTGGTCCAGGTGTGCGCCCGGTGCACCGACGACTTGGCCACCTTGTGCACCTTGCTCCCGACCACGGTCTTGAACGTGTCGCTCGCCAGCGCCCGCTGTGCCAGCCTGACCTGGTCGACGGCCGTGGAGTAGCCGCCGCTGCCGGGCGTCGGCAGGCCGTCGGGGTTGGTGTAGCGGGTGTCGGCCAGGCCGAGCGAGCGCGCGGTGCGGTTCATCTTGGCCACGAACGCCGTTTTGCCCGGCCCGTACCGCCGGGCCAGCGCGTTGGCCGCGTCCGCACCCGACGGCAGCATGAGACCGTACAGCAGGTCCCTGACCGTGAGGCGCTCGCCCTTCTTCAGCGCCGCAGTGGTGGCGCCGTTGCTGGTCGCGTGGCTGACGTCGGCCGCGGTGATCGTGATCGTGTCGCTCAGGCTGGCCTCGCGCAGCACGACGTACGCGGTCATGACCTTGACCAGGCTGGCCACGGGAAGCCGGCGCGTTTCCCGCTTGCCGAGGTGGACCGTTCCGGTGGAATCGATCAGGTACGCCGACTTGGCCCCCACCGCCGGCGCGTCCGCGGCCTGCGCGGCCGTGGCGGGGGAGGAGACCCCGACAACCAGCGCGAGGACGGCAGAGCTAATGAAACCCCCAATATGCATGGCAAACATGTTGTCAGGAGATCAAGGGTTCGTTTGCCGAACGCGGCCATAAGGCACCATCAGATAGGGGTAAATCAATCATAGATCCGATATGGCCGGGGCGGTTGGTTATGGCAGGCAGGTTCGTCATCAGCGAAGACGGGCGCGGCGGGTTCCGTTTCGCGCTCATCGCGAACAACGGGCAGACGCTCGCGATCGGCGAGGGTTTCCCGAGCAAGGTCGCCTGCGTGAACGGCATCGAGACCGTCCGCAGGAACGCGCCCGAGGCCACGATCGACGACCAGAGCGAGCAGAGCGGCTAGGGCGAGCGGCACGGCTAGGGCGAGCGGCACGGTCAGAGCGGCCAGGGCGGGCAAAAGGCGGGAGCGGCCAGGGCGGCGAAAAGGCCGGAGCGGCCGGGTTGCCGGTCAGGAGGCCAGGGCGTTCTCCTCGGCCGTGCGCTTCTTGCGCCTGCGCCGCATCACGAGCCACGCGACACCGGCGACCGCCAGCACGGCCACCACCGCCGCCGTGACGGGCGACCGCGCGGCCAGCTCCAGCCAGCCCCAGACGAGCGCCGTCAGGCCGAACCACCAGATCGGCGCCCAGGTCAGGCAGCCCAGCGCGCTGGCGACCACGTACCAGGGATAGGACACCCGCAGCGCCCCCGCCACCCACGGCAGCGTGTGCCGCAGCATGGGCACCCAGAAGCACCCGTAGACGGCCAGCGCCCCCCACCGCTCCACCACGTGCTCGATCTTGGCGATCCGCTCGCGGCCCAGCTTGACGCCGATGCGCGAGTCGTACATGCGCTCGCCCAGCTTGCGGCCGACCCAGTAGTAGACCTGGAACGCCCCGAACAGGGCGAGGATCAGGACGGCGCCCACCAGCCAGTAGGGCAGCCCGAGCCAGAACGGATCCGCCGGGGCCGGGACCGCGATCATCACATGCCGCATCTGCCGGCCCACCACCCCTCCGTGACCTTAGGTCAGCCTTACCTTAATTCATCGTCGCAAGTCTTTGCCACACCGGGTTGCAAGCCGCCCGGCAAAAGGTGCAACCAGCCGACAACCAGCGCTCAACCACCTGGTCCCACTCTATGAGTGAGCCAAAAGGGGTGTTGAAGATGCCGACGAGAAGCGCAGCCGTCCTGGCCAGTGGTACCGCGAACGCGGCCAAGTTGTTCGTCGCCGCCCTCGCCTTCACCAGCGCGTACGTCGGCCTCTCCGCCTACGGCAACGCCAGCTCGGCCACCGAGCCGGCGCACACGATCACCCTGGCGGCCCGCGAGCTGCCCGTCACCGCCCCCGTCCAGACGAGCACCGCCGCCGCCGAGACCGGCCAGATCAGCGTGAGCATCCTGGCCGGCGGCGAGGCGGGCTGCGCCAAGTCGTACCTGGTCCGCAGCGTCCTCACGGCCGAGGGCCCCGAGCAGAGCGTCAGCTACGGCTGGCGGCTGGCCCGCTGGAGCACCGCCACCAAGACCTGGCGCACCTACCTGGTGAAGTACGACGGGTTCGCGGGCGGCAGCGAGACCGTCGAGTGGCGGCCCCAGGTGTCGGGGAACCCCGGCTGGTACCGCGTCGAGCTCCAGGCAGGCGACGCCAAGGTCATCAAGAGCGACCGTTTCCAGGTGAGCTGTTGACCGACTGCCGCGCGGCCTCCACCCAGCGCGGCACGCCGATCCGCTCGGCCACCTCCAGCGCCTTCTCGTAGTGGGCGCGGGCGGCGTCGGGCTGGCCCAGCCGGATGGCGAGGTCGCCGAGCGTCAGCGCCACCGGCCACAGCGCCACCACGCCGGTGCCCGCCCCCGCCACCCGATCGGCGAACGGCTTGAGCTTGTCGTAGCAGTCGACCATCCGCTCGCGGTCGTCGAGCAGCATCCCGGCCAGGGCCCGCCAGGTCATCACCAGCTCGTAGAGGAAGTCGGGGCGCACCGGCGGCCGGGTGGCGGCCACGGCCTTGGCGTCGTTGAGGTGCCCCGCGGAGGCCAGGGCCAGCGCGTAGGCGTCGAGCGTCCACTTCGCGCCCCGCAGGTGGGCCTCGGAGAGCAGATCGACCGTCTCGGCCGCCCGGCCGTCGACCAGGTGCAGGCAGAACGTGGTGATCAGCGGCAGGTCCTGGCGGCCCTCCAGCATGCCGGCCCGCGCGGTCATCCTGGCCGCGTCGCGGTAGGCCCGCTCGGCGCCGGCGTAGTCGCCGGAGATCATGAGCCGCTGGCCCGCGTACCAGACGACGACCGCGGCGGGCGCCGACAGGTCGTACTGCTTGGCCAGCCGGTCCGCGGCGGCGGCGTGCTCGTCGGCGACCGAGAACTCGCCCCTGGCCGCCGCGCACTCCAGCAGCACCAGATGGGCCAGCGCCTGTGTGGCCATCTGCCCGGAACGCTGGGCGACCTCCAGCAGCTCCCTGCCGATGCTCTCGCGGGTGTCGACGGCGGGGATGTCGTAGGACTGGCGCAGCCGCCCGCTGAGCGCCGCCGCGATCAGCGTCGGGTCGCCGCTCTGCCTGGCCAGCTCCAGCGCCTCCAGCGACGCCTGGCGGCCCCGCTCGGGCGAGGAGGAGCCCTCCAGCTCCAGCGCCAGCGTCGTCAGCAGGCTGGCCCGCAGCCGCTGCTCGCCAGCGGGCAGCTCCATCAGCGCCCGCTCGGTGACGTCGACGATCTCCCACGCGGTGCGGGTGAAATCGCGCGCCATGCCCTTGTGCGGCACGGCCAGCGACGCCGCCACCTTCGCGGTGATCTCCAGGTCGCCCAGCGGCAGCGCCGCGTCCATGGCCTGGCGCCGCAGCAGCCGGGCCGCCGACATGTCGCCGCACAACGCCAGCGCCCTGATCTGGCGCAGCATGAGCCGCAGGCGCTCCTTCGCCCGCTCGGGCGGCTGCTCGGACCGCTGCTCGTCGCTCTCCCGGCGCGAGCTGCCCCGGTCGAACGCGGCGATGGCCTGCTCCCACAGCGTGGCCGCCTCGCGGTGGGCGAAGCGCCGCTCGGCCTGCTCGGCCGCCAGCCCGGTGTAGTGGACCGCCTTCTCGGCCGTGTCGGCCAGGAAGTAGTGGTGGGCCAGCGCCGCCACGTCGGACGGCGTGCGGTCCTCGATGACCGCGGCCACGCGCGCGTGCAGCCTGGTGCGGCGCAGCCTGGAGGCGTCGGAGTAGATCGTGTCGCGGACCAGGTCGTGGTCGAAGCGCAGCATCCCCGGGCCCGGCTCGGTCACCAGCCCGGCCAGCAGCGCCGCCTCGACGGCCTCGATCACCTGGTCCTCGTCGACCTCCACGGCGACCAGCACGTCGAGATCGACGTCGCGGCCGATCACCGCGGCCTGCAGCAGGATCTGCTGCGCGCCGGAGGGCAGCCGCGAGATGCGCCGCCGCAGCACGTCGCGCACCCCAGAAGGCACCCGGGAGAGCACCTCGGTGGCGCTGGCCCGGTCGGCCGCGCCCTCGGAGTCGAGCAGGCGCACGGTCTCGCGGACGAAGAACGGGTTGCCGCCCGTGCGCTCGACGATCGACTCGACCGCGTCCTCGTCGATCTCGCGTACGCAGGTCGCCTTGACCAGCTCGGCCACGGCCTTCGGGTCGAGCCCCGACAGCCCCACGCGTACGGGCCCCAGCCTGGCCAGGGCGGCCAGCACGTCGGCCTGGCGGTCGTCGAGCTCGCTCTCCCTGCACGTCACGACCAGCAGCACCCGGCTGGTCGCCAGCAGGCTCGGCAGCGCGCGCAGCAGGGCGAGCGTCTGGTCGTCGGCCCAGTGGAGGTCTTCGAGGGTGAGCAGCACCGGCCCCCGGCGCGCGACCCCCGCGAGGTAGCCGCCGACCGCGCGGTGCAGCCGGAAGCCGCCGGACACCTCGTCCTCGTCGGGATCGGGGGCGGCGTCGTCGAGCAGCGGCGCGAGCAGCTGGGCGTATTCGCCGGCGCCGCTCATGCCGATGAGCGTGCGCAGGATCTCCACCCACGCCCAGCCGGGCGGGGTGGCGCTGGAGTCGGGGCAGGCGCCGGACGCGGTGATCCAGCCGTCGCTGCCCAGCCGGCCTTCGAGCTGGCGCAGCAGCGTGGTCTTGCCCGCGCCCGCGACCCCGGCCACGATCGCGACCTGGAACCTGCCCGTGCGCGAGGCCGCCGTGGTCAGCCTGGACAGCTCGGCGTCGCGGCCGACGAACGGCTCCGGCTCCAGCGGCGGCGGCTCGACGGGAGCGGCCGGCCGGGGCGGCCAGGTGTCGGTGACCGGCGCCGGCCTGGACGGCCGCGGCGGGGCGGCCAGCTCCAGCTCGGGCGCCTGGGCCAGGATGTCGGACTCCAGCTTGCGCAGCGCGGGCCCCGGGTCGATGCCCAGCTCGTCGGCCAGGATGTTGCGGGCCCTGCGCAGCGCGGCCAGCGCGTCGCCCTGCCGGCCGCAGCGGTAGAGGCCGAGCGCCAGCAGGCGCCAGCCCTCCTCGCGCAGCGTGTGCTCGGTGGTGAGCGCCTCCAGGTCGGGCACGGTCTCGGCGTGCATGCCGAGCCGGAGCCCCGTGTCGGCGTGCCGCTCGCGCGCCACGAGGCGCAGCTCGGTCAGCCGGTTGACCTCGGCCTCCGCCCACGGCTGGTCGGCGAAGTCGGAATAGGGCGTGCCGCGCCACAGGCCCAGCGCCTTTTCCAGGCGGCCGCGGGCGGCCTGCGGATCGCCTTCTTCGAGGTGCTCGCCGGCCGCGCGCACGAGCTGCTCGAACCGGAGCGCGTCGACCTGGTCGCTGGCCACGCGCAGGGCGTAGCCGGAGGCGACCGTCACGAGCAGCCGGTTGGGGCCGCCGCGCGGGCGGCCCGGCTCGAGCACCCTGCGCAGGCGCGAGATGTAGACCTGCAGGCCCGACTGCGCGCCCTTTGCCGCGTCGTCGTCCCACAAGTCGTAAAGAAGCGTGTCAACGGGCACGACCTGCCCTCTGGCCACGAGAAGCCGGGCGAGGACGGCCCGCTGCCGCAACCCGCCGAGGTCGAGTTCGTCGTCGTGTTCGTACGCCTCGACTGGCCCCAGAACTCGGAACGCCACCATGTCAGCCGCCACGCTATGCGGGCCTGCGAATCACGCACAAGGCCCGTGGTTGATTAGCACTCGATGGGTTTGGGATTGTCACTAGGGGGCCTTCGAGATCGCGGACGGGGGCTCCGCCTCGGCGCTCCGGCTGTTGCGCCTGCGCAGGAGCGCCCATGCGCCCAGAGCCAGGCCGCCGAACGGGATCTCGATAGTGTAAGTCCAGAAGCCGAAAAGCAATGCGGTCGCGGTCGCCGGAGCGGCCGGCACGCCGAACGCGGACGTCAGCAAGAGCACCACCCCGCCCTCCATGATCCCCGCTCCGCTGGGGGTGATCAAGGCACTGGTGAGCACGCGCGACAGGGCGAAGACGGCGATCGACTGGGCCAGGCCGGGCCAGGCGCCGGTGGCGTGCATGCAGGCGGCCATGACCGCCCACTGGAAGCCGAGGAAGAACACCATCCCGAGCGACAGGCCGAGCGATCTGGTCCGGACGATCTCGGCGGTGTCGGCGCGCAATCGGTGGAAGGCCGCCGAGGCGTGCACCTTCAGGCGCAGCAGCCTGGTCAGCCCGTCGAGGGCGCGGCCGAGCAGCGTGGCGGCCCGGTCCCAGTAGAGTGCGGCGGCCACGACCGCGCAGAGCGCCAGGATGGAGATCGCGCCCGTCCAGCCCGCCTTGGCGACCGTCGCGTTGGGCGCCTCGCCGGCGATCAGCAGCGCGATGATCCCCACGGCCGGCAGGATGAATCTGAACAACGTGTTCCAGATGCCGCTGACCAGCGTCATGACCACGATCGCCCGGTTGGCGAAGCCCCAGCCCCTGGTCATCGCGAACGACAGCGCCACCCCCACCGCCCCGCCGAACGGCAGCAGGTTGCTCACCGCGCTGCCCGCCGCGTTGAGCGTGAGGCCCTGCAGGTTGTTGAGACCGGGCAGCGAGTTGGTCAGCACGAACGTGTAGGCGAGCAGGCTCAGCAGCCACAGCGCGCTCATCAGCGCGATCTCGCCCGCGCCGAGCGTGCCGAACAACGCGCCGATCTCGGCCCACGAGACGGGCTTGCCGGTGAGGGAGCGCACGATCTGGGGCAGGTAGATCACGAGCAGCACGGCGAGCCCGAGCGACAGCACGGACAGGGTGATCTGGAGCCACTTGTTCTTCATCGGGGTCCAGTCTGCCGGGTGGGCGTGTCGGCCGCGTCAACCCTAGGTCCTACTTGGGCCACCGGTCGAAGGGATGAGTGAGGCGAGTGCCCGGCGGGAGGTCGCGGCGGACGTACCACTCGGTGCCGAAGACGAAGCGGTAGAGAGGGCTCGGGACCTTCAGCATGACGGCGAGCGTGCGGTCGCTGTCGCCGCCGCTGGCCTGGGAGGCGTGCGCGGCCATGGAGGCCCGCTTCTGTTTCGTATATTTCCGGACATTGACCCGGTGGGTGATCGTCTCGCTCGACGAGTACGCGCTCTCGAACGTCCGTACGTCGAACTCCGGCGGGAACCGGTAGAACCTGCCCGCCAGCTTCAGCAGCCTGACCAGCGGATCCCGGTTGACCGTCGCCTCCAGGACGATCTCCGTGCCGGCGATCTTCGCCGCCCGCTTGCCCACCCGGTGCACCTGCACGTGATCGGGATGCCCGTAGCCGCCGGCCGGGTCGTAGATCGCCAGGAGGTCGGCCTGCTCCTCCTGCAGGATCGCGGCCAGCGCCTTGGCCGCCGCCTCGGTGTCGGCGTCGATGAAGGCGTTGTCGGGCCGCTCGTCGGCGACGCCGCCCTTGGGGCTCAGCCCCGAGTCGCCGTAGCCCAGGCACTCCACGCGGGCGCAGCCGAGCAGCGCGGCCGACTCGTAGAGCTCCTTGAGCCTGGTCTCGCCGAGCGCGTCGCCGGGCGCCATCTCGGCCAGGCCCCGCTCGCCCGCGGTGGCCACGACGAGCACCACGCGGTGCCCCTCGGCCGCGAGCATCGCCATGGTGCCCGCCGTCAGCAGGGCCTCGTCGTCGGGATGGGCATGGAAGAACACAGCGGTACGTGGAGGCACACGCCCAGATTAGTCTGGGAGGGGTGCGGATCTTTCACGTGAGTGACTGTTACCTGCCGCGACTCGGGGGGATCGAGGTCCAGGTGGCCGACCTCGTGCGGATGCAGCGGGAGGCCGGCCACGAGGTGTCGGTGGCCACGGCGACCAGGGGCGAGCCGCTGCCGGGCGTGCACAGGATCGTCGCCAGGATGCCGTTCGACCTGCCCGTCCACCCGTTCGGCGTGGGGCACCTCACACGCCGGATCACCTCCGCGCGTCCCGACGTGGTGCACGTCCACACGGGGGCGGTCTCGCCGTTCGCCTGGATGGGCGTGCGCGCGGCGGCGCGGGCGGGCACGCCCTGCGTGGTGACCGTGCACAGCATGTGGGACCCGGTCACGCGGGGGCTCTACCGGCTGCTGCGGCTGGCGTACGGGTGGCAGGACTGGAAGCTGGTGGCCACCACGGTCAGCAACGCCGCCGCCGCCCCCATCCGCGCCGTGGCCGGGCCGGAGGTCCCCGTGCGCGTGGTCTCCAACGGCCTCGACCTGTCGGGCTGGGCGCCGCCGCCCGGCACGCCGCCCGGGCGCGAGGAGGTGCACGTCGTCTCCGTGGGGCGGCTGGCTCCGCGCAAGCAGCCCGTACGGCTGCTGAAGCTGCTCCAGGCGGCCCGCGCGCACGTGCCCGCCCGGATTCCCATGCGCGCCACGATCGTCGGCGACGGGCCCGCTCGGGGGCAGATGGAGCGCTTCCTCGACAAGCACGGCATGGCCGGCTGGGTCTCGCTGCCCGGCCGCTACTCCAGGGAGCAGATCGCCAAGGTCCTGGAGTCGGCCGACGTGTTCGTGGCGCCCGCGCCCCGCGAGTCGTTCGGCATCGCGGCCCTGGAGGCGCGGGCCGCCGGGCTGCCCGTGGTGGCCAGGACGCAGAGCGGGGTCGCCGACTTCGTCAGGCACGGCACCGAGGGGCTGCTCGGCCGCACGCTCGGCGACCTGGCCCGCGCGGTGGCCCGGCTGTGCACGGACGCCGGGCTGCGCGAGTCGATCGCCGTGCACAACCGGGCGACGCGGCCCACGGCGGGCTCGTGGCCGACGGTGCTCGACGGCTTCGACCGGGCCTACGAGCAGGCCAGGGCCCAGCGGTCGGCGGGCAAATAGGCGAGCGGTCGGCCCGGCCACTCACAAAGGAGCGGGCGGCCGCGCGGGTCGCTCACAAAGGAACGGCCGTGCGGGTCGCTCGCAAAGGAGCGGGCCGCTCAGCTCCTGCGCAGCACCACGTACCCGTCCCGCTCGAAGACCTTGACGTACCCCTGCCCCTGGAGCTCGTTCACCTCGGCGAGCTGCTCCTCCGGCGAGCCGAAGGGGAACTCCCACCGCGTCGTGTCGGCCACCACCCACGGCGCGCCCTTCGACTGGCCGCTCCACAGCAGGACGGTGGCCTTGGCGGTGAGCGCCGGCCCGACCGAGTTGACGGCCTCGACGGTCACCCCCGCCGGGACCCTGCTGACCGCCTCGGCCGCCGCCACCGCCTTGGGCTCCTTGTAGAAGGCGGGATGGTAGAGCTGGTCCAAAGCAAATTTCGGGACCAGCGTGAGCGCCACCACGCAGGCCGCCGCCGACCAGGCCAGCTTGAGCGAGGCGTCGTCCGATCGCTTGAGCAGGCGCAGGAGCCTGGCCAACCCGTCCACGCCGGCGCAGAGCAGGATCACCACGGTGAACGCGCTGTACTGGAAGTCGGCCTGCCACCACTGGGCGCGGTCGGACAGCATGCGTTCGAGCACGTGCGGCAGCGCCACCAGCGACAGCGGCGAGAGCAGGCACAGCAGCAGCGTCGGCCACACGAGCAGGAACAGCGTGTCGACCTTGGCCTCCTCGCTGAAGGGCAGCAGGACGCCGGCGATCGGGTCGCGCAGCAGCGCCATGACCGCGCCGGGTATGTCGGGCCCGAGATGGCCGTAGGCCCAGAAGTCCTGGGAGTCGCCGCCGAAGAACGTGATCAGCAGCCCCCGGACGAGCAGCACGCCGCCGGCGCCGAAGGCCACGCTGAGCACGCCGCGCAGCCGGTCGCCCATGACGAACAGGCACAGCCCCGCACCGATCACCATGAGCCCCATGTCCTCCTTGACCAGGAGGAGCGCGAACATCGCCAGGCCGGCGGGGAGCACGCGGCTCGCGTGGTAGCGCTCGATCATGATCGCGGTGAGCAGCGGGACGAACATGACCTCGTGCACGTCGAACGCGGCCGCCTGCGCGACGGGCCAGGCCAGCGCGTACGCCGCGCAGACCAGGTAGGCGGGCGCCAGTCCCAGCACGCGCCTGGTGAACAGCCAGATGAAGGGGATCGCGGCGGCGAGCAGCAGCGCCTGCGCGACGATCAGCGTCTCGGGGCCGTCGTGCACCCAGTAGAACGGCGCGAGCAGCGCGTAGATGGGCGAGAAGTGGTCGGCGAGCTGGACGTAGTCCATGCCGCGCCCGTGGAACATGCCCAGCACCGGGATGTACGGCGGCCGCAGGGCCGCGTAGTTGCGCACCGCCTGGTCCACGATGACCAGGTCGAACGTGGTGGCGCGGAAGGTGGCCAGCTTGACCAGCCCCAGCACCCCGTAGGCCACCGCGGCGAGCAGCGCGATTGCGCCCACGCCCGCACGGTGGCCGGAAAGGATACGCCTCCGGATGGAAGGGGAGGCGGCGCTCGCCCCCGGTCGCGCCGCCAGAGTGTCACCGGTCACGGGCAGCAAGACTAGAACGATTCCGCCCGAACGTGACGCGGCCGCCGCGCCTGCCTGCCCCCCACAGGAGGTGCGGCGACCGCGAGCCTCATCAGGTGCAGGCGGCGGTGATCTTGGTGCTGAAACCGTTCATCTTGCCGGTGAACTCGGAGACGCCCGCGAGGTCACCCTTCTCCATGGTCTCGAACCCGCCGGCCAGCTCGTTCAGGGCGGCGGCGACCTCACCGTCGTACTTGCCCGCCAGCTCCTTGGTCTTGTCCGCGGCGGTCTTGGAGGCCGTCCCGATGGCCTTGGTGTCCGCGGCGTTCTTGGTGACCTCCGAGCTCCAGTCAGTCATGATCTTGCTGGCCTCGGTGGCGGCACTGTTGCAGTCAACGGCCTGGCCCAGGGCACCGCAGGCGGTGGTGAGGACGGCAAGGGTAAGCGTCGCGGCCGCGACGGCCAAGCGACGACGAGGGGGTGTCATTTCCGTGCCCTTCGTTGGTTTCTTCGTAGGTTTTCGCGAACGAAGGGAACAGTATGGACCAGGACTTGACCGTTGCTTGCACCCCAGTAACACCATTGGTATCAAGCCGGTGTAAAGCCATGCAGAAGGACCTGCACGATCTCCGCCGGATCGGGCAGCGGAAGATCCAGGAGCCCCCGGTACGCCGTCAGCCCCGCGAACATGTCCGTGAGCAGCCACAGGTCCGCGTTCGGCGGCAGCTCGCCGCGCTCGATGGCGCGCTCGTAGACCACCCATGACCGTTCCATCCTGGTCCGCATGCCGGTCTTGATGATCTCGGCGACCGCGGGGTCCCGTCCCGCCTCGCCGTAGACCTGCTTGGCCACGCGGGACACGCCGGGCAGCCGCCAGAGGGCGAGTGTGTCGGTGACGACGACCCGCAGGTCTCCTTCGAGCGAGCCGGTGTCGGGGATGGCGACGTAGGTGTTCATGAGGCCGGCGATGGTTTCGAGAAGCATGTCGCGTTTGGTGGCGTAACGCCGGAACACGCTCGCCCTGCCCACACCTGCCGCCGCGGCGACGTCGTCCATGGTGAAGTCGAGGCCGTGGGAGAGCACCAGCCCGGTCGCGGCCTGCCTGATGCGGTGGTCGACCGTGGGGTCGGGTTTACGACCGCGCGCAGACATTGTGATACTCCTCGTATCTGATATTTCGAGTCTCATAAACAGGGGTCGTTATGAGGGTAATCATCGTCGGTGCGGGCGTCGCGGGGCTCGCCCTGGCGCGCGGCCTGCTCATGGCGGGTCACGAGGTGGAGGTCTACGAGGAGTCGCCCGAGCTGCGCACGGCGGGCGGCTCCGTCTCGCTCTGGCCCGGCAGCACGGCCATACTCAAGGAGCTCAAGGTCGACTACACCGGGATCGGGCGCCGGCTGGAGACCCTGGAGTCGTGGGCCGGCGACGGGCGGCGGCTGCTCACCATGGACCTGACGGTGGCCGAGCGCCGCTACGGCCACCCGGTCGTCCACCTGGCCCGCAGCGAGCTGGTCAAGCTGCTCGCCGAAGGCGTGCCGGTGACCTACGGCGCTCGGGTGGAGCACGTGGTGCCCGAGCGGGCCGAGGCGCGGCCGGCCGGCGGGCGCACGGTGCGCGGCGACGTGCTGGTGGGCGCCGACGGACGCCGTTCCGTGGTGCGGACGGCGCTGTGGGGGAACGACACCGCGCGGCTGAGCAACTGGGTCACCTGGCAGGGGTTCACCACCCTGCCCACCTCGCTGACCGAGGCGCGCAGGGCGGTGATGATCGCCGGCGGGCAGGGCCTGTGCGGGCTGATCCCGGCGGGCGAGGGCCGGCTGCTGTGGTGGTTCGACGTCAGGTCGGCCCCCGGCAAGCCCCTCTGGGCCGACGACCGGCACGTGGTGGAGCGGCTGCGCGAGCGCTTCGGCGGCTGGGTCGAGCCGGTGCCCGGCATCCTGGACACGATCACGGACATCGACTTCTTCCCCCACCACCGCCAGCCGATCCCCGCCGTCTGGGGCAAGGGGCCGACCACGCTGGCCGGCGACTCCGCGCACACCATGCCGCCGACCATGGCCCAGGGCGCGAACCAGGCACTGGAGGACGCCTGGCTGCTGGCCCGCTCGATCGGTGACCTGCGCGCGTACGAGCGGGCCCGGTCGAAGGTGGTGCGCAGGCCCGCCAGGCTGGCGGCGACGGAGATGACCGACATGCAGCGCCCCCTCGCGGGACTGCTTCCCGACCGGCTCGTGACCGGGTGGTACACGGCGTTTCTGCGCCGGGCCAGCAACTACCTCTTGACAGTCTCCTGAAGGCCGTCTGACGATGTCGCATATAGGGCAACTCGCTGCGTAATACGCAACAAGGGGTGTCGGTTGACCACCACGTCGAGCTTGATCTCCACGCTTCCCGGCCGCTCCTACACCGACCCCGAGGTGTTCGCGGAGGAGCAGGCCAAGATCTTCGAAGCCCTCTGGTTCTGCGCGGTCAGGGCCGAGGACCTGCCGAAACCGGGCGTGTTCAGGACGGTGCAGGTCGGCAGGGAGAGCGTGCTCGTCGTACGCGGCCGCGACGACCGGCTGCGCGCCTTCCTCAACGTCTGCCGGCACCGCGGCGCCCGCCTGTGCGTGGAGGCCGGGGGAGAGGTCAAGCGGACGATCAGATGCGCCTATCACGCCTGGTCCTACGACCTCGACGGCCGGCTCGCCGCCGCCCCCAACCTGGCGAAAATGCCGGACATCGACCGCGTCGAGTACGGCCTGGTCCCCGTCCACCTGCGCGAATGGCTCGGGTACGCATGGGTCTGCCTGGCCGCGGAGCCGCCCTCGTTCGAGGAGACGGTGACGTACGCGGCCACCGAACGGCTGGGCGACCCCGCCGCCATCGAGCGCTACCACGTGGACAAGCTCGCGCTCGGCCGCAGGATCGTCTACGACGTCCGGGCCAACTGGAAGCTCATCGTCGAGAACTTCATGGAGTGCTACCACTGCGCCACGATCCACCCGGAGCTGACCGCGGTCCTGCCGGAGTTCGCCGGCGGCTACGCGGCCCAGTACTACGTGGGCCACGGCGCCGAGTTCGCCGAGCGGGCCGAGGGCTTCACCGTGGACGGCGGCCCCGGGTTCGCCAAGCTGCCCGACGTGTCGCAGGACCAGGACCGCCGCTACTACGCGATCACCGTCAAGCCGCAGGTCTTCGTCAACCTGGTGCCCGACCACGTGATCCTGCACCGGATGTCACCCATGGCCGCCGACCGGACGATCGTCGAGTGCGACTGGCTCTACCACCCCGACGTGGTGGCCTCGGGAGCGGATCTGTCGTCGTCGGTCGAGCTGTTCCACCGGGTCAACGAGCAGGACTTCGACGCCTGCGAGCGGACGCAGCCCGGCATGTCGTCACGGGCGTACCGGGACGGCGGGGTGCTCGTGCCGAGCGAGCACCACATCTCGATCTTCCATCAGTGGGTGAACCAGCGTTTACGCGGATAGCGAACACTCAGCCCGCCATATTTGGCCCGGCCGCTGACCACCACGTACACCGCGCCCGGACGCTGCCTGCTCGGCACGTCCGAGGTCGCGGTGTTGCCCCAGTCGGTCTGGAACGCGTCCAGGTTCGCCACCCCGCCCTCTGGCAGGACGATCTTGGCTGAGCCGTAGGTGAGGTCGAGCTCGATGTCCACGACCGGATGCGTGATGACGGCCTCGGACAGGTCCAGCTCGACGCTGCCGTACTTGGAGCTCACCCGCAGCCGGCGTGGGACCGCCCAGTCGCCGGAACGCTTGAGGTGACCGTTCTTCGACTCCAGGGTGACCACGTCGTCAACGGGCTGTTCGACGGGGAGGTCGGTGATCAGGCCGAGCAGATCGCCGTAGGTCTTCGCCGTCAGGGCGATCTCAAGGCGGTCCTCGAGCTCGAGATGGGTGAGACGGCCTTCGGTGAATGCGAGCTGAAGCTGCTGTGCGGTGCGCTCACGGTCCTCGTCGGAGACCCGCATCTGCAATTCCGACATGTCCTGAGCATAGTGGCTGACTGGTCTCAGAACGGGAGAGGACGGCCGGAGGGCGTGCGAAGGTCGAGGGACGAGGGCGTGGGCCGGGGCCTGGGACGGCGGATGACCTGGACTCTCTTCACAACGTATTAGGTACCCAACGGATTGCCATGAACTCCTCATCCTTGGGTAGCGTGAGGCGTGATGTTGGCAGAACCTTTCGTGCATCCGGCGTTCTTCTACCGGGGAGAGCGGGAATACGTTGCTGCCACGACAGCCTTCGTCCGCGCGGGGCTGGCGGCGGACGAGCCGGTCGCGGTCGCGGTCCCGCCGGGCAATCTGGCCCTGATCGCGGCTGAGCTGGGCGCCGAGGCCGGCGCGGTGCTGATGCTCGACATGACGCAGGCGGGCCGCAATCCGGGGCGGATCATTCCCGGCGTGCTGCGCGACTTCGCCGACCGGCATCCCGGCGAGCACGTGCGGATCATCGGCGAGCCGATCTGGCCGGGGCGCACCGCGACGGAATATCCGGCCTGCGCCCAGCACGAGGCGCTGATCAACCTGTCGTTCGCGGGCCGGCACGTCACGATCCTGTGCCCGTACGACGCCGAGCGCCTGGACACCGAGGTGCTCGCCGAGGCGGAGCGCACCCACCCCGTGCTCAGGGACGCCACCACCGAATGGCACAGCTCCGGCTACGCGCCCGAGATGGTGGTCGACGGGCACAACCGGCCGCTGGGCGAGCCGGGCGAGTCCGTCTCGCTGCGCTTCGACCACACCAACCTGTCGGCGGTGCGGCACCTGGCCGCGCGGCGGGCGGCCGAGCTGGGGTTCGCCGACGACAGGATCGACGACATCCGGCTGACGGTGGCCGAGCTGGGCGCCAACAGCCTCGACCACGGGGGCGGCTCGGGCACGTTCCGGGTGTGGGCCGCCGAGGGGCGGCTGGTGTGCGAGGTCAGCGACGCCGGTCACATCGTTGATCCGCTGGTGGGCCGCAGCCCGGTGGACCCGCGCGTCGCGGGCTCGCGCGGGCTGCTGATCGTCAACCTGCTAAGCGATCTCGTACGCGTCCACACCCGGGCCGGCGCGACCGCGATCCGCGTCTACTTCGACGCCCCCTGAGCCCGAGCCGGCCCCCCGATCAGTTCTCGATCTCCGACATGCTGGGGTAGCGGGTGCCGCGCACCGCGTCCGCGGGCACGGCCGCCGCGAGGGCGTCGAGCTGCTCGGCGCTCAGCGTGATGCCGGCCGCGGCCGCGTTCTCCTCCAGATACTTCAGCCGCTTCGTGCCGGGGATCGGCACGATGTCGTCGCCCTGGGCGAGCAGCCACGCGAGTGACAGCTGCGCCGCGGTGACGCTGGCCGCCTCGGCGATCTTGCGTACCTCGTCCGCCAGCTTGGCGTTGTGCTCTGCGTTCTCGCCGGTGTTGCGCGGCATCCACTTGCGGAAGTCGTCGTCGGGGAGCTGGTCGGCGGGCGGCAGCGCGCCGGTCAGGAAGCCACGGCTGATCGGCGAGTACGCCACCAGCGCGACGCCCAGCTCCCTGGCCGCGGGCAGGATCTCCGCCTCAATGCCCCTGGTGAACAGCGAGTATTCGCTCTGCAGGGCGGCGATCGGATGAACGGCGTACGCCGCGCGCAGCGTCTTGGCGCTCACCTCCGACAGGCCGAGATGACGCACCTTGCCCTGCTGGACCAGCTCGGCCATGGCGCCGACCGACTCCTCGATCGGGACTTCCCGGTTGCGGCGGTGCATGTAGTAAAGGTCGATGTGGTCGAGGCCGAGGCGCCGCAGCGACGCGTCGCAGGCCGCCCTGATGTACTCGGGGCTGTTCTCGACCGTCCTGCTCGTGCCCTCCCGCTTGATGCCGAACTTGGTGGCCAGCACCACCTCGTCGCGCCGGTCCTTGATGGCCCGGCCGACCAGCTCCTCGTTAGCGCCCTTGCCGTAGGTGTCGGCGGTGTCCAGGAAGTTGACGCCGAGGTCGAGCGCGCGGTGGATGACCGCGATCGACTCCTTCTCGTCGCCCGGCCCGTAGAACTCCGACATCCCCATGCAGCCGAGGCCGAGCGCGGAGACCTGCGGGCCGCCGGTTCCGAGTGCGCGCGTGTTCATGCCTGCCCCTTGTAAGTGTCGATCTTGTAGTCCAGTACCTTCAGATCCTGGGTGAGCTCGTCGATCCTGGACCTGACCCGCTCCCGGTGCAGCTCCAGCATCACCCGGCGCTCATCGGCGGTGTGGGCGCCCATGCGCCGCAGCTCCGCGTACCGGCACATGTCGGCGATCGGCATCCCGGTCGTGCGCAGCCTGGTCAGGAACTCCAGCCACTGGAGGTCCCCTTCGACATAGTCGCGGTGCCCGTTTCCGTCGCGGCCGACCGAGTGGATGAGCCCGATACGCTCGTAGTACCGCAGCGTATGAGCGCTCAGCCCCGACCGCTGCGCGGCCTCCTGGATCGTCATGTCTCCAGAGTCGCCCTTAGAGTGCGCTCTAAGTCAAATCGGGGTGGACCCCCGTACCCACCCTGAGGGGGCAGGCCCTACTCAGGGTCACATTCGCGCAGGTCGGAACCGGCGCTCAGGGGTGGACCCGACCAAGGTATTAGGGGATCCTTCAGGGCCTGTTCGGGACGATCCTCGATACTCCGGAAAGCCGCTTTCCACGAGCTTTAAGGCATGAAGGGTTTGCTTGTCAGTGGATTTGCGGCGATCGGCACCGGGACCGGCGCCATGCTCACCTTGCACGCGGAAGCGGGCCTCGACCCGATGCACAGCGTCATCAGCGAGTACGCCTTCCAGGCTGCCGGATGGCTGCTGCCCGCGTCGCTGACGCTGTTCGCGGCCGGCTCCGCGTTGATCGCCGAGGCGCTGCGCCGGGCCGGGATGAGCCGCTGGATCGTGGTGCTGCTGCTGGCGTGGGGGACGAGCATGTTCCTGATCGGCGCCTTTCCCACCGACCGGCCCGGCGTGCCGCTCTCCCTGTCGGGCGGCATCCACCGGTACGCCGCCTTCGCGGCTTTCCTGATGATGCCCGTGGCCGGGCTGCTGCTGGCCCAGGCCAGGATCCGGTACGCCAAGGCGGTGCGGATCCTCAGCGCGCTGGCCCTCGGCGCGCTGCTGCTGGTCGTGGTCCCCTACGTGGTGCGGATGTTCGGCATCCCGCTGACCAACGACGACATCCCGGCCGGGCTGACCCAGCGGGTCGTGGTCGTCACCGAGCTGGGCGTGCTGGCGCTGGCCGGGCTGTCGATGCTCAAGCCGCTGGCCGCTCAGCGCTCCCAGGGCGGGGCCTCGCCCATCTTGGCGTAGTACTTCGCCAGGTGCCGCTTGACCGGCCCGACGTCCTTCTTGGGAATGTCGATCCCGCCGCGGGCGCCGTCCATGATCCCGGCCGCGGCGATCACGGCCCGCGGCACCGCCTTCAGCTTCCCGTCCACGACGTCGGCGATCGGCAGCTTGTACGCTCCGAACTCGTCGGCGTTGTCGGCGTCGTACCAGATGTGGGCGTCGCGGTACTTCGCGTCGGGCTTGTCCTCGGCGCCGGCCCACTTTCGCACCCGCTTGTCGGCCTCGGCGGCGTTCCACTCCCGGTCGCGGTCGTCAAGGGGAAGATCCTGGAATCGCGTAACCGTCATACCGGGCGGCTACCCCTGGTACAGGCGTGAAACGGATTGATCGGGAAAGAGGGAGGGCCTGACGTCCGAATGGGAGTGGCTGAAATGACGATTCTGATTGCGTACGACGGTTCCGACGACGCCAAGACCGCGATCGCCTTCGCCGGTGAGCTCTTCCGCGGGGAGCACGCCGTGGTGCTGACGGTGTGGGAGCGCCTCGCGATGACCTCGGCCAGGGCGTCCGCCGGGCTGATGATGACGCTCGACCAGTCCGGGGTGGAGGACGAGGCGATCGGGCAGGCGATGAGCGAGCTGGCCCAGCACGGCGCGAACCTGGCGCGGGAGGCGGGGCTGGACGCCACGCCCCGGTGCGACGTGGACTCGGTGGCCGTGTGGTCGACGATCGTGGACGTGGCGGACGAGATCGACGCCAAGCTCATCGTGACGGGGACGCGAGGGCTGGGCGGGGTGCGGTCCCTGCTGCTGGGCAGCACGTCGGACCGGGTGCTGCACCACGCGCACCGGCCGGTGCTGGTGGTCCCGGGCCCGGAGGCGTCCACCTGATCACCGGCGTCCACCTGATCACCGGCGTCCGCCTGAGCCTCGCCGTCCGCCTGAGCCTCGCCGTCCGCCTGAGCCTCGCCGTCCGCCTGATGCCGTCCGCTTGAGCTCGGCCGTCCACCTCGCCTCTCTTGAGGACGGGCCCCGGATAGATCTGTCGGTGGGATCCGGCAGAGTGGGTGCCTGCACGAGCGGGAGGGGAGGCGGGAAGGTTGCCCGAAGAGCTGGCACGCCGGCTCGGCACCACCGACGCGGTCGTCGTGGGGCTGAGCGCGATGATCGGCGCGGGCGTGTTCGCGGCCTTCGCCCCGGCCGCCGGGGCCGCGGGGTCGTGGCTGCTCCTGGCCCTGGCCATCGCCGCCGTCGTCGCCTACTGCAACGCCACCTCCTCGGCCCGCCTGGCCGCCCGCCACCCCGAGTCGGGCGGCACCTACGTCTACGGCAGGCGGCGGCTCGGCCCGCTGTGGGGCTACCTCGCCGGCTGGGGCTTCACCGTCGGCAAGACCGCCTCGTGCGCGGCGATGGCGCTCACCTTCGGCGCGTACGCCGCGCCCGGTCTCGAACGACCCCTGGCGATCGGCGCGGTCGCCGCGCTCACGTCGCTCAACCTGTTCGGCGTCCGGCGGTCGGCGGGTGTGGCCAGGGTGGCCGTGGCCTTCGTGCTGGTCGTGCTGTCGGCGGTGGTCGTCGCGGGCCTGGCCGGTGAGTCGAAGATCACGTTCGGCTGGTTCGCCTACGCGCCCGCCCCGGAGCCGTTCCTCCACTCGCCGTTCACGGCGGACGGCGTCGACGGGTGGGGAGTGCTGCAGGGAGCTGGGCTGCTGTTCTTCGCGTTCGCCGGATACGCCCGGATCGCCACGCTGGGCGAGGAGGTCCGGGATCCGGCGCGCACGATCCCGCGCGCCGTCGGCATCGCCCTGGGCGTCACGCTGGTCGTCTACACGCTGGTCGCGGCCACCGCGCTGCACGTGCTCGGGCCCGTGCCGCTGGCCATGTCCCCGGCGCCCCTGTCCGACGTCGTCAGGGAGTCGGGGGCCGGGTGGCTGGTGCCGGCGGTGGGCGCGGGCGCCGCGGTGGCGGCGCTGGGCGCGCTGCTGGCGTTGCTGCTCGGCGTCTCCCGCACGGTGCTCGCCATGGCGCGCGAGCGTGACCTGCCCGCCGCGCTGGCGGTCGTGGACCCGGTGCGGCAGGTGCCGCGGCGGGCCGAGCTCGCGGTCGGCGGCGCGGTGATCGTGCTGCTGCTCGTGGCCGATCTGCGGGGAGCGATCGGCTTCTCCTCGTTCGGCGTGCTCGTCTACTACGCCATCGCCAACGCCGCCGCGCTCACCCTCGACCGCGACGAGGGCGCGCCGCCCAGGCCGGTGCCGATCCTCGGGCTGGGGCTGTGCCTGCTGCTGGCGGCCACCCTGCCGCTGAGCTCGGTGCTCGCCGGGCTGGCCGTCTTCGCGGTGGGGCTGCTGCTCTGGGTGGTGCGCCACCGTGGCCTCGGCGCCTCATGACATGCGGGGTTCGGGGTGCGTAAACTGGGGTGATCTCTCGTCGATGGCTCGGGCGTGCCGCTGAAAGCGCCCTCCGCATGCACATCCACGACCTGACCGGCCACGTCAGGAGCACCGCCCCGCGCGCATGAGCGGGATCAGGGTGCGCACCAGGAAAGATCTCCGCGCCCAGCGCCGCCGCCGCCCGCCCCGATGCCTGGGCCACCTCACCGTCGCGCCGCTCTGGCCCATGCACGGCGCCAACCTCGGCACCCTCCTGCGCACGTGCGACGCCGTCGGCGCCTGCATGGCCGTGCCGCGGCTGCCCTGGGTGCCCGAGGCGCTGGCCAGGGGGAACACCCTGCGCAACGGCGCGTGCGTGCACTGGGTGCGGCCGATGGCCTGGCTGGCCGAGCGGCAGGAGCGGGTGCTCGGCGTCGAGCTGGCCGAGGAGGCGATCAGGCTGGCCGACCTGCCCATGGCCGGGCAGCCGACCGTGATCGTGCTGGGGCACGAGTCCACCGGGATCCCGGGGGAGGCGCTCGACCTGCTGGACGCCGTGGTCGAGATCCCGATGATCGGCACCGGCGCCAGCCTGAACGTGGCGGTGGCGGGCTCGCTCGTGCTCTACAAGCTCGCCGGGTTCACGTGACGAAGACGTCACCGGCCCGGCTACCGGACGCAGCCGGTTTCACCCGGCGGCGTCGCCCGCTGCCGGGGTAGTATGGCCGGCATGACGACGTACACGGTGATGATGGCCCCCTAGGGGGTTCACCGGCGACGTCCTGCTGAGGCCCTGCGAACCGGGGCCTCTCGTCGTGTCCGGGGCCCCTTGGAGGCATCCGATGTACATCACGACGACCATCCCCTACGTCAACGCCCGGCCGCACCTCGGCCACGCGCTGGAGCTCGTCCAGGCCGACGTCCTGGCCAGGCACCATCGCCGGCGCGGCGAGCCCGTACGGTTCCAGACCGGCACCGACGACAACTCGCTGAAGAACGTGCTGGCCGCCGAGGCGGAAGGCGTGCCGGTGCGCGAGCTGGTGGACCGGAACGCGGCCGCGTTCGAGGGGCTCAGGCAGCCGCTGGACCTGTCGTTCGACGCGTTCATCCGGACGAGCTCGCACCCCGCGCACCGGGCCGGGGTCGAGCGGATCTGGCGGGCCACCGCGCACGACCTGTACCAGCGGCACTACGAGGGGCTCTACTGCGTGGGCTGCGAGCAGTTCTACCCGGAGGACCCCTGTCCCGACGGGCACCAGGCGCCGCTGCAACGGGTGTCGGAGGAGAACTGGTTCTTCCGGCTCTCCCGCTATCAGGACGCCCTGCTGGAGCTCATCCGCGACGGCCGGCTCAGGATCGAGCCGGCCGCGCGGCGCAACGAGGTGCTGGCGTTCATCGAGGCCGGGCTGGCCGACATCAGCATCTCGCGCTCCGCCGCCCGCGCCCGTGGATGGGGGATCCCGGTGCCCGGAGATCCCGAGCAGGTGATCTACGTGTGGTGGGACGCGCTGGCCAACTACGTCACCGCGCTCGAAGGCGGTGACCACGACCGCTGGTGGGTCGCCGAGCGGCGCAAGGTGCACCTGGTGGGCAAGGGCGTGATCCGGTTCCACGCGGTGTACTGGCCGGCGATGCTGCTGTCGGCGGGCGAGCCGCTGCCCACGGAGATCTACGTGCACGACTACCTCACCGTGGACGGCCGCAAGATCAGCAAGTCGGCGGGGAACTCAGCCGACCCCGTGACGCTCGTGGACGCCTACGGGGTCGACGCGGTGCGGTGGTGGCTGCTGCGCGACGTGCCGCGCGTGGGTGACGCCGACTTCACCGAGGCGCGGCTGGCCGGGCGGGCGGACGAGGACCTGGCCAACGGGCTGGGGAACCTGGTCAACCGGGTCGTCACCATGGTGCACCGGTTCCTGGACGGCCACGTCCCCGACGCCCCCGGGGAGCGGCTCGCGGAGGTGTCTCCGGCGGTGCACGCGGCGCTGGAGGACTTCGATTTCCGGCGGGCCGCGGCGGCCGTATGGGAGCTCGTCGAGGAGGCGAACAGGTACGTCGAAAGGACCCGGCCGTGGCAGCAGGACCGGGCGGGGCAGGAGGCGTCGCTGGGCACGCTGGTGCACGCCTGCCGGGCGCTGGCCGTACACCTGGAGCCCTTCCTGCCGACGGCGGCGGCGCGCGTGGCGGCGGCGGTGGGCGGGTCGCGGCTGCCCCGGCCCGAGCCGCTCTTCCGGCGGCTGGCCGGGACACGCACCTGAGCCGCGGGCACCGGCGAGCCGAGCCGTCGTGACGGCGGCTCGCCGGTGTGCGCACAGGCGTTGACGGCGATCGCCGGTGTGCGCACAGGCGGTTGACGGCGATCGTGCGGAAGCCTAGGTTGGCGCCACAGACCAGCCGGTATGGAGGCGCGCATGCCCACCGTCAGCACCGTTCGCGGCCCCATCGACGTCGACGACCTCGGGCAGACGCTGATGCACGAGCACGTCTTCGTGGTGGCCACCGAGCACCTCGACAATTACGGCAAAGGCGCCTGGTGGGACGAGGAGTTCCGGGTGGCCGACGCGGTCGCCAAGCTCAGCGCGGTGGCCGCGAAGGGCGTGCGGACGATCGTCGACCCGACGGTCTGGGGGCTCGGCCGCTACCTCCCGCGCGTCCAGCGGATCGCCGAGCAGGTGCCGGACCTGCACATCATCGCCGCCACCGGCATCTACTCCTTCGAGGAGCTCCCGCACCAGTACGAGCACCGCGGCCCCGGCCTGTTCTTCGACGGCCCGGACCCGATGATCGACGACTTCGTCCGCGACCTGACCGACGGCATCGCCGACACCGGCGTCAAGGCCGCGTTCCTCAAGTGCGTGGTCGAGGCGAAGGGCCTCACGCCCGGCGTCGAGCGCATCTGCCGGGCGGTCGCGCAGGCGCACGTGCGCACGGGCGCGCCCATCACCGTCCACACCAACAGCTTCACGCAGAGCGGCCTGATCGCGCTGGACCTGTTCGCCAAGGAGGGCGTGGACCTGACGAAGGTGGTCGTCGGGCACGCGGGCGACAGCAACGACCTCGACTACCTCATGCGGCTGGCCGACACCGGCGCCATCCTCGGGATGGACCGATTCGGGCTGGATGTCTACAACCCGACGCCGCAGCGCGTGGCCACGGTCGCGGCGCTCTGCCAGCGCGGATACGCCGATCGCATGGTGCTCAGCCACGACACCGCCTGTTTCATGGACTATTTCGGCGGTGCCTGGGACGAGGCCCGCAGCACGCTCGCACCGAACTGGCGCTACGATCACATTCACGACGACGTCTTGGCCGCACTGCTGGACTCGGGTGTGACCGATGACCAGATTGAGCAAATGCTGGTGTTCAACCCGAAGCGCTACTTCTCGTAAAGTGGTTGGATCGGGAAAGCAACGCAGGTAGGTGGAGCTGGGTGACTTCGGAGCAGGCCTTGTCGATAAGCCTCGGACTCCAGGGACCCTGCGTCATCGCGCGGCTGACGGGGGACTTCGACTTCGGGTCCGCGGCGGAGGTTCGCGACCGCGTCACCAAGGCCCTCGATCTGACCCAGCCACCGTTGCTCGTCATCGACATGCAGGCCGTCAGCGTGTGCGACTCCTCCGGCCTGTCCGTGCTCGTCTATCTCCACAAGGCGGTCACCGCCTCCGGCGGCCGGCTGCTGCTGTCGGGGCTCAACGGCAGGTGCAAGCACCTGTTCGCGATCACCGCACTGGACAAGTTCTTCGATATCCGCACTACGGCGGAGCTGGCCATCGCAGAACTCAACGAAGCCGGGAATTCGCCGCCGTTTACCGGGTAGTCCCCCGTGCATGTCGGCCGAAGAGCCCGACCTGCTCGGCACGTATCTGGAGCAGATCGGCAAAACCCCCTTGCTCTCCGCCGCGGACGAGGTCAATCTCGCCCGGCGGATCGAGGCCGGCCTGTACGCGGGTCATCTGATCGAGCGCGGTGACGCCACGCCGGAGCTGGAGCTGATCGTCCGCGACGGGCAACGAGCCAAGGACCTGCTGATCAGGTCGAACCTCCGGTTGGTCGTCGCCGCCGCCAGGCGCTACTCCTACCGGGGGCTGCCCATGCTCGACGTCATCCAGGAAGGGAACCTCGGGCTGATCAGGGCTGTGGAGAAGTTCGACTACACGCGGGGCTACAAGTTCTCGACGTACGGGATGTGGTGGATCCGCCAGGCCATCGAGCGTGGCATCCACGACAAGAGCCGTACCGTGCGGCTGCCCATCCATGTGGCGGAGGAGCTGTCGCGGCTGATCAGGATCGAACGCCAGCTGGCCGCGGACTTCGGCCGCGAGCCGACGGACGCCGAGCTGGGCGACGCGGCCGAGCGGTCGCCGGCGCAGGTCGCCGCGTTACGCCGGCTCGGTCAGGACATGGTCAGCCTGGACATCCCGGTCGGGGAGTACGGCGAGGGCAAGATCGGCGACATGATCGCCGACGAGGACGGGCTGCAGGTGCAGGAGCTGACCGAGCGTCGCGCCATGAGCGCGGAGCTGCACCAGGTGGTCACGACGCTGCCGCCGCGCGAAGCCTTCGTCATCAAGCTCCGGTACGGCCTGACCGGATACGAGGCGCAGAGCTACACCGAGATCGCCGCGCACCTCGGGCTGACCAGGGAACGCATCCGGCAGCTGGAGAAGCAGGCGCTGAAACGGCTCAGGCAGGGCAGCCCGTTGCTGGCGTGGGCGTCTTGATCGGAGTCAGGGCCGAGTGTCGTTGTCGATCTACAGGAGAGCCCATAAGGCGGACGTAAGCGGATAACCGTTTCGTATCGGATGACCTTGCTGAAACTCTCGAATGCCCCGTTTCCTGGTAGTAGTCGAACAGGTACGGGTCGCTGCCAACAGGGGGGAGCGACCGTCTCTGCACTGGGGGCAGAATGATCAAGAGTCTGACCGGCACACTCTTAGTGGCGGCCGCCGCGACCACGCTCATGGCGGCGCCCGCCGCCGCATCGACGGCCGGCGCGTCGTCCGCGAGCGTTTCCGCGAGCACCGCGACGTCGAAGTCGGCCGCCACTGCGAGCGCGCAGCTGATCCGCACCAAGGTCTACTTCGGCAGGTGCCGGGACACCTGCACGATCAAGGTCCGGGTCACCAACATCTCTCGCAGGAACCTCTTCAACGTGCGGCTCAACGCCCGGCTGAAGGTCAACGGGCGCAAGGCCGGGACCTGCACCGACTACGTGGGCGGCCTCAGGGCCCGCCGGACCACGTGGGCGGCCTGCACCGTGCGCACCAGCACGCTGAGCAACCTGTACAACGACTACCTGGACGGGTTCTCCGGCTTCAGGTACTACGCGAGCACGTACGTGTCTTACCGGTATTACCGCTGAGCGACCGCCAGGGGCCGGCCGGCACTCGGTGCCGATCGGCCCCTGGCGTACTCACGCGGTGACGAGGAGCGCCAGCCCGATCAGCACCACGACCGGGACGAGCCACATCACGGCCTCGACAGCGAACTCCTTGTACATCGCGCGAGTCTCCTTCTGAAACGCCCGCATCGGGGCATCGGCAAACGTCACTGCGCAGCATAGCCGCCCTGAACGCCCGCTTGATCCCGGGCGCTCGCCGGCCGCCGGCCCACCGCTCAGATGGTGACCGCGCCGTCCGAGGCCGAGCCGACCGTGATCACGTACTTGCTCAGCACCCCGCGCTCGACCACCCGCTCGGGCCGCCGCCAGGCCGCGCGGCGCCGCTCCAGCTCCTCCTCGGGCACCACCAGCTCCAGGCTCCCCGCCGCGCTGTCGACGATCACCGTGTCGCCGTCGCGCACCAGCGCGATCGGCCCGCCGCGGTACGCCTCCGGCGCCACGTGCCCGATCACCAGGCCGTGCGAGACCCCGCTGAAGCGGCCGTCGGTGACCAGCGCCACCGTCTCACCCAGGCCCCGGCCGACGAGGGGGCCGGTGATCGAGAGCATCTCGCGCATGCCCGGACCGCCCGCCGGGCCCTCGTACCGGACGACGATGACGTCTCCCGGCACGATCAGGCCGGCGTCGATCGCGGCCGTGCACTCGGCCTCCGAGTCGTACACCTTGGCCGGCCCCTCGTGGCGGAAGTCGGCCTTGCCGCCCAGCTTGAGCACGCAGCCGTCGGGCGCGAGCGAGCCCCGCAGGATGGCCAGCGCGCCGCGCGGCTTGAACGGCTCCGCCACGCTCCTGACGACCTCCTGGCCCGGGGTCTCCTCGGCGTCCGCCGCCACGCCGGCCAGCGTGCGGCCGTCCACCAGCGTCACGTTCTCGCGCAGCAGCCCGGCCTCCAGCAGGCGGCGCGCCACCAGCGAGGTGCCGCCGGCCCGCCACAGGTCGAGCGCGGTGTGGTCGCCGCCGCTCGGCTTGAGCCCGGTGATGATCGGGATCCGGCGGCACACGTCGCCGATCTCGTCGATCTCCAGCGGCAGGTTCGCCTCCCTGGCGATGGCCAGCAGGTGCAGGACGGCGTTCGTGGAGCCGCCCATGGCCGCGACCGAGACGATCGCGTTGTGCAGGGCGTCCGCGGTGAGCACGCGCGACGGGCGGGCGTCGCGGGCCAGGGCGTCCATGGCGATCTCGCCGACCCGGCGCGCGGCGGCGTTCTTGTCCGCGGCCACCGCCGGGATGTCGCCGACGCCGAACGGGGCCAGGCCCAGGAAGTCGGCGACGCTGCCCATGGTGTTGGCGGTGTACTGGGCGGCACAGGTGCCGGCGCCCGGACAGGCGTGCTTGGCCAGGTCGTCCAGCTCGGCTTGGTCGAGCCGGCCGACCGCGCGCTCGCCCAGGGCCTCCCACATGTCCTGGATGGTCACGTCGCGCCCGCGCCAGCGGCCCGGCATCATGCTGCCGCTGTAGAGGACGACCGAGGGCACGTCCAGCCGGGCCAGCGCCATGATCGCGGCCGGTACGGTCTTGTCGCAGCCGACGATCGCCACCAGCGCGTCGAACCCGTGCGCCAGCCCCATGAGCTCGATCGAGTCGGCGATGACCTCCCGGCTGACCAGCGAGGTGCGCATGCCGGGCGTGTTCATGGTCAGGTTGTCGGAGACCGCGATGGTGTTGAACTCCATCGGCAGGCCACCCGCCGCGCGCACCCCCTCGGCCACGTGGGCGGCCAGCTCGCGGTGGGTGAGGTTGCACGGCATCGTGCCGGTCCACGTCGTGGCGATGCCGACCGTCGGGCGGCGCATCTCCTCCTCCGACATGCCCATGGCGTACAGGTGGGAGCGGGCCGGTGCGCGATCGGGATCGTCGGCGATGCTCAAGGGGTCCTCCGTGGTACGGGTCGTTGCACCTCAATGATCCTGTGCCCGTTCCGGCCGCCGGTCCCCGGCCCCCTCACTGCTCGCGCATGCCCCACGGTGAGCCGTACTCGACCAGCAGGTCCAGGAACGGCCCCGGCGCGAACGCCTCCGGTCCGAGCACGCCCGCGCCGGTCCAGGCCCCGGTGGCCAGCAACTCCAGGGCGACGACCGGGTTGACGGCGGTCTGCCAGACCACGGCCTGGGAGCCGTACTCGCGCATCGACCACTGGTTGTCCACCACGTGGTAGAGGTAGACCTCGCGCGGCCGGCCGTCCTTGACGCCCTTCACCCATGTGCCCGCGCACGTCTTGCCGTGCATGCGGTCGCCGAGACCGGCCGGGTCGGGCAGCACGGCGGCCACCAGGTCGCGCGGCGACACCTTCGCGGTGCCGCGGTCGGTCATGACCGCGACCGGCTCGGTGCTGTCCACGCCCAGGGCGTGCAGGGTCTTGAGCTTGTCGATGAAGTCCTCGCCGAGGCCGTACTTGAAGGTGACCCGGCCGGCGTCCACCCAGCGGGGCACCAGCAGCACCTCCTCGTGCTCGACGTTCACGCACTCGACCGGGCCGATGCCCTCGGGGAAGTCGAAGACCTCGGGCTCGCTGAACGGCTCGGTGGTGTACCAGCCGCGGTCCTTCTCGTAGATGACCGGCGGGTTGAGGCACTCCTCGATCGTGGTCCAGATGGAGAACGACGGGGCGAAGTCGTAGCCCTCGACGGTGAGGTTCGCGCCGTCCCTGATGCCGATCTCCTCGATCTCGTCGAAGAGCTCGTCGGCGGCGTACCTGGCGAAGACGTCGGCGAGGCCGGGCTCGACGCCCATGCCGACCAGCGCCAGCCGTCCCGAGCCGGCCCACTCCGCGGCCTGGGCGAACTGGTCGTCGCCGAGCTTGACCCCCACCTCCTCGTACGGCCGGTCGGGGTGCGGCTTCGACATCGACATGGCCATGTCGAGATAGTCGGCCCCGCCCGCGAGCGCGGCCTCGAAGAGCGGCAGCACGAAACGGGGGTCAGTTGCGTTGAGCAGGACATCGCACCGGTGCTCGGCCAGCAGCGCCGTGACGGCGGCGGGGTCGGCGGCGTCGATCCTGGCCGGGGTGAACCTGCCCGCCCGCTCGCCCAGCGCGGCGACGGCCGCCTTGGCGCGGGGGAGGTCGTAGTCGGCGACCACCATGTGCTCGAAGAACGGGCGGCGGGCTGCGATTCGGGTGATGGCGGTTCCTACGCCGCCGGCTCCCACAAGAAGGATACGCATGACGATAAATCCCCTTTTACGGCATTTTGGGGGGCTGTGTCGTTAATCCAACTTCAGTAGGCTCATCAACGTCAATGGCGTTGGCATAAGGAGCCGTTCCATGGCCAAGCGGGTGGTGCCGGAGTCGGCGCGCAGGCGGCGGCGTCCCACCAAACAGGGGCAGATCCTGACACATGAGCTCATCGTGGAGACGGCGCTGCGGATGCTGCGCGAGCACGGGGCGGCGGGGCTCACCGCCCGCCGGCTCGGCCTCGCGCTCGGCGCCGACGCCAGCACGGTCTACCGGTACTTCCGCGGCATGGACGACCTGATCCTCGCGATCGCGGACGAGCTGTTCGGCCACGCGATGGCGGACTGGGAGCCGACCGGCGACTGGCGGGCCGACCTGCGCGACCTCGGGCTGCGCATCCACCACGCCTACCTCGCCCACCCGCAGGCGGCCGTGCTGACCGCCAGCCGGGTCACGGGCCGCTCGAACGAGGTGGCGAGCGACGAGACGATCCTCGGCATCCTGCGCGGGGCCGGATTCGCCGACGCCGCGGCGGTGCGCGTCTATCACGCCTTCATCGACCAGAGCCTGGCCTTCGCCATCCTCGACGCCGCCACGCTGGCCCTGCCCAAGGCCGCCAGGGAGGCCGACGAGGAGGTGTGGCGCGACACGTACGCGCGGCTGCCCGCCAGCACCCATCCCCACATCGCCGCCACCGCGCCGCTGCTGGTGGCCCGGATGAACGACAGCGCGTACCCGGTCGCCCTCGACATGCTCCTGTCCAGCGCATCCCGCGCCGCGGCCGGCGAGGACCGCCCATGAGCCGGGCCCCGGTAGCATGGTCAACGAGTAACATGTCGATCACCGAAGGTCACCGGCTGCTGGACATCCGGCGCATCTACCTCGAGCCTGCGGCGGCGGAGCTGCCGCGCGGGCGCGAGATCCTCGCGCGCTTCCCCGACGCCGAGCGCGTCGAGGTGGAGAGCCACCACCGCATCCCGGAGCTGTACGGCGACGAGACCAACGTGGCCCGCTGGGTGCGGATCAAGACCGAGGCGCTGGTGCTCGGGGTGAAGAAGTCGCTGACGGCGCGCCCCAACGGCCGCTCCGCCGACTTCATCGCGCCGTCCACGGCCAACGGCTGCGCGATGGCGTGCGCCTACTGCTACGTGCCGCGCCGCAAGGGCTACAGCAATCCGATCACGGTGTTCGCCAACATCGACAAGATCCTCGGATACGTCCAGCGCCACGCCGCCCGGCAGGGCGCCAAGCCGGAGCCCAACCAGGTGGACCCGCTGGCCTGGGTCTACGACATCGGCGAAAACTCCGACTGCTCGCTCGACGCCACGATCTCGGAGAACGTCCGCGATCTGGTGGAGCTGTTCCGCTTCCTGCCGAACGCCAAGGCCAGCTTCGCCACCAAATACGTCAACAGGGACCTGCTGGACTGGGATCCGCAGGGGCGTACCAGGATCAGGTTCAGCCTCATGCCCGCCGCCGACTCCAAGCTGCTCGACATCCGCACCTCGCCGATCGCCGAGCGGATCGCCGCCATCGACGACTTCGTGGCCGCCGGCTACGAGGTCCACGTCAACTTCAGCCCGGTGGTGGTGCGTGAGGGGTGGCTGGAGAGCTGGGCTGAGCTGTTCGAGCATCTCGACGACGCGCTCAGCCCGGAAGCGCGCGCCCAGCTCGCGGCCGAGGTCATCTTCCTCACTCACAACGACCGGCTGCACGAGGTCAACCTGGGGTGGCACCCGAAGGCGGAGGAGGTGCTGTGGCGGCCGGAGCTGCAGCAGGCCAAGCGCTCGGAGACGGGCGGCTGGAACGTCCGCTACCGCACCGGCCTCAAGGGCCGCCACGTGGCCGCCCTCACCGACCTGATCGCCGCCCGCCTCCCTTACTGCCGCATCCGCTACGCCTTCTGACCGGCTTGCGGGGTGCCCCAGGTAACCCGGGCCAGGTGATGGCCGTGGTCAGAGCCCCCCTACCCCGTGGACCACTCGGAAGTGTGGACCGCCGGGGCGGGGACCACCAGGCGTGGAGTCACTGGGGCGCGGACCGCCAGGCGTGGAGTCACTGCGGTGCGGACCCGCCAGACGGTGGATCACCGAAGTGCGGACCATCAGGCGTTGAGTCACCGGGGGTGGGGGGTTCGCGAGGGGGAGGCTTTTACCGAGTGTCGTCCAGACGGCTCTGGGCGATGCGCTTGCCGAGCCCGGCCAATGAGTCGTCGGCCATGAGGGCGGGCAGCCGAGGGGCGTCCTCGTCGATCTGGCGCAGCACGGCGGGATGGCCGCCGCAGAACCGGCTCCAGGCACGCACCACCTCAGGCATCGCCTCGACCGCAGCGTCCGACAGGATCGCCTCGCGGGGCAACCACGAGGTCAGGAACTGCGAGACCCGGCCCGGGCTCCACCACAGCGGCCGGTCACCCACGAACTCGGCCAGCTTCTCGAACGCCTCGCGCGCCCCCGGCAGCTCCAGCAGCTCCGGCAGCTCCGGCAGCGCGTCGAACCGGGCCAGCGTGTCTTCAGGCACCTGCCGCGTGATCCCGGGCACGGCGCGGGCCCGAGAGAGCGCGAGCGGCCGGACGGCGGGCAACGTGTCCGCGACCACCGCGCCCATGACCCGATCACTCGACTCGAACGCGTCCAGGACCCGGCCCGCGACCTGCCCCGGCTCGGCCCGGCCCAGGTCCAGGTCGTCGAGGAACTTCACCTCTTCGACCAGGGCGTCCACTGCCAGGCCGCCGTTGACCTGGTCGATCCCGACGACGAGGAGGTGGGGCTCCTTGCCGTTCTCATAATGGAAGGACAGGACGGCCAGCGCCTGCTCGCCATAAGGGTCCGCCTTGCCGTACCAGGCGCCGTCGCACACCACGCGCCCCATCCGGCGTACCCACCCGGGCAGCGTCTCCGCGACCCCACGCCCAGCCACCACGTATGCCGCACCTGACCCGGCAGCCTGGCTGGCCAGGTCTTCGTCACCCGGCCAACCAGCACCAACCGCCACCTCGTCGATGTCATCGGGCACGGCGTCCACGGCTACATGGTGTGCGGCGCCAGCGCCATCATCAGGCGCGACGTCGGCGGTTTCGGCGCCCTGGTTGACGGCGGCCAGAGCGGCGAGGGTCAGCCGTGCCTCCGCACTTCCGTCGTCGGCCAGCGCGCGCAGGAACGGATCCACCTCGCCGGGCTCCAGCGCGGCGGTGAGCCGGGCCGCCCACAGCTCGGTCCGCAGCGGCGAACGCCATCTGAGCAGGTCACGGGCTTGCGTGACCGCCGTGGAAAACGCTGTAGTGCTCACCCTCCGACCGTATCGCCCCCCGCCCGCCGCATCCCGCGGGTTCAGCTGCGGACTGAATACTCGCTCCTGGCCCGGCGGATCGGCTGCCAGGTGGGTACGGGATCGTTGGCCAGAAAGTCGGCGATGAGCGTATAGACCTGGTCGGGCTTCTCCACCACCAGCAGATGGGACGTTCCGGGCACGATCGCCAGCTCCGCGTCCGGTATCGCCCGGTAGAGCGCGATCGTGTGCTCCAGCGTCACGGCGTCGTCGTCGCCCGCGACCACGAGCGTGCGGCCGGTGATGCGCCCGAGGTCGTCCTCGGTCAGCGTCGGCTCCTCGAACACCATCCGGAGCAGCTTCTCCACGACCACGGGGAAGTGCTTCTCGCCGTCCGGGGACACCTCCCCGTACCTGGGCGCCAGCAGCTGCAGCACTCCCTCGTCCGTGAACCCCTCCAGCACGCCCGGCACGATGCCGTCATGGTGGTAGTTCCCGCTGACCAGCACGAGCCTGCGGACCAGGTCGGGTCGCCGCATCGCCACGATCATCGCCACATTGGCGCCGTCGCTGTGCCCGACCAGGTGCGCGGGCCCGCCGACGACCTGCTCCAGGAACGCGATCATGTCCTGCGCCATCAGCTCGTACGAGATGGGGCCTTCGACATCCGAGGTCCTGCCGTGTCCGCGCCGATCGACGGTGAAGACGCGGAAGCGGTCGTCGAGCACGGGCAGGGCGGGGGCGAACATGCGCGAGTCCACGAAGCCGCCATGCAACAGGACGAGAGGCTCGCCCTCCCCGAGCTCCTCATACCAGGTCGGGACATCGCCGAGTCGTATGTTCGCCATGCCGCCGATTGTCCTCCGCCCCGCACCCGATTGCCTCTGCCCTGGGGGTCGATCGCCTCCGACTAGGGGTCGAGGGCTTCTCCCCTCGGGGTCGATGGCCCGCTGCTCGGGGTGGTCGCTTCTCTCTCCTGGGCCCGATGGACCGCTGCTCGGGTTGGCCGTCGCTCTCCCCAGATTGATCGTCTTCGGCTCCCTCCGCCCAGAGGTCCGCTCCGCCCAGGGTGTCCTTCCGCCAGGCCCCCTCCGCGCTGAGATCATCGCCCTCCTCGGCACTCTGGCCCCGAAGCGATGCCGGCAGTTCCTCTCGACCGTGGGCATACGCGACCGGGGGTTCCTCCCGGCCCCGCGACGGATTCCTCCTGCCGTGTACTTGCGACGGCCGTTCCTCCCCGCCGTGTGCTCGCGCTCGCGGGTCCACACAGCAGGCGTGCGGGTCGCGGGTCCTTCCGACGGCGGGCGTGCGGGATCGCGTAGCCCTCCCGACGGTGGGCGCTCGTCGGGAGGTTACGGAATCCACCATGGCCGCCCCGAGACCCCGCCGGGCTCGTGCCCAGAACGGGGTTTCGGGGTGGCAGGATCAGCGGTTGTCGCCGCCCAGGCCCGCCTTGCGGAGGGCCTCGGCCATCGCGCCCGAAGGCGCCGGGCGGTCCTGGCGGCGCTGGCCGCCTCGCTGGCCGTCGCCCCGGCCGCGCTGGTTCCCGTCGCCGTTGCCGTTGCCGCGCTGGCCGTCGCTCCGGCCACGCTGGCCGTCCCCGCGACCGCCCTGGCCACGGCCGCCCCTGCCACCGTCCCCACGAGAGCCGTCGCCACGGGCACTGTCCCCGCCAGCGCCGTCGCCACGGGCGCCGTCGCCGCGAGCGCCGTTGCCTCGGGAACCGTCCCCACGGGCGCCCTCACCGCGAGCGCCCTCACCCCGGGCGGCGCCCTGGCGGCCGGTGCTCTTGCGGGGGCCCTCGCCCCCCGGCTGCGTGCTGACCTCGTCTTCCAGGCGCAAGGTCAGGGAGATGCGCTTGCGCGGGATGTCGACGTCGAGCACCTTCACCCGGACGATGTCGCCCGGCTTGACGACGTCGCGCGGGTCCTTCACGTAGTTGCGGGACATGGCCGAGACGTGCACCAGCCCGTCCTGGTGGACGCCGATGTCCACGAACGCGCCGAACGCGGCCACGTTGGTGACCACGCCCTCCAGGATCATCCCGGACGCCAGGTCCGAGATCTTCTCGACCCCCTCCTTGAAGGTGGCGGTCTTGAAGGCCGGGCGCGGGTCGCGGCCGGGCTTTTCCAGCTCGCGCAGGATGTCGGTGACCGTGGGCAGGCCGAAGGTCTCGTCGGTGTAGTCCTGGGGCTTGATCGCCCGCAGCGCCGCCGTGTTGCCGATCAGCGACTTGAGGTCCGACTGGACCGAGCTGAGGATGCGGCGCACCACCGGATAGGCCTCCGGGTGGACGCTCGACACGTCGAGCGGGTCGTCGCCCCCGGGGATCCGCAGGAAGCCCGCGCACTGCTCGAACGCCTTGGGCCCGAGCCGCTGCACGTTCTTCAGCGCCGCGCGGGTCCGGAAGGGGCCGTTGGAGTCGCGGTGGCGCACGATGCTCTCGGCCAGCGTCGAGCCGATGCCCGACACCCGCGTGAGCAGGGGAGCCGAGGCCGTGTTGACGTCGACGCCCACGGCGTTGACGCAGTCTTCGACCACCGCGTCGAGCGAGCGGGAGAGCTTGGACTCGGCCAGGTCGTGCTGGTATTGGCCGACGCCGATGGACTTGGGGTCGATCTTGACCAGCTCGGCCAGCGGGTCCTGCAGCCGGCGCGCGATGGAGACGGCTCCGCGCAGCGACACGTCCAGCTCGGGCAGCTCCTGCGAGGCGTAGGCGGAGGCGGAGTAGACCGACGCGCCCGCCTCGGAGACCACGATCTTGGTCACCGACGGCATGTTCTTGACCAGCTCACCGGCCAGCTTGTCGGTCTCGCGCGAGGCGGTGCCGTTGCCGATGGCGATCAGCTCGACCCCGTGGCGCTGGGCGAGCGCGCCGAGGACGGCCAGCGACTGGTCCCACTGCCGCTTCGGCTCGTGGGGGTAGATGGTCGCGGTCTCGACGACCTTGCCGGTGGCGTCGACCACGGCCACCTTCACGCCGGTGCGCAGGCCGGGGTCGAGGCCCATCGTGGCGCGGGTGCCGGCCGGGGCGGCGAGCAGGAGGTCGCGCAGGTTGGTCGCGAACACCCGGACGGCTTCGTCCTCGGCCGCCTGCCACAGCCGCATCCGCAGGTCGATGCCCAGATGCACCAGGATGCGGGTGCGCCAGGCCCAGCGCACGGTCTCGTTGAGCCACTTGTCGGCCGGGCGCCCCTGGTCGGAGACGCCGAAGCGGGAGGCGATGCGCAGCTCGTAGTCGGGGCTGTCGTCGGGCTCCAGCACGACCGACAGCACCTCCTCCTTCTCACCCCTGAACATCGCCAGGATGCGGTGGGAGGGCAGCTTCGTGAACGGCTCGCCGAACTCGAAGTAGTCGGAGAACTTGGCCCCCGCCTCCTCCTTGCCCTCGCGGACCTTCGACACCAGCCGGCCGCGGGTCCAGAGCTGCTCGCGCAGTGCGCCGATGAGGTCGGCGTCCTCGGCGAAGCGCTCGATCAGGATCGCCCTGGCGCCCTCCAGCGCCGCGCCCGCGTCGGCCACGCCCTCGGTGACGAAGGTCTCGGCCGTGGCCGCCGGGTCGAGCGAGGGGTCGGCCAGCAGCTGGTCGGCCAGCGGCTCCAGCCCCAGCTCGCGGGCGATCTGCGCCTTGGTGCGCCGCTTGGGTTTGTACGGCAGGTAGATGTCCTCGAGCCTGGCCTTGGTCTCGGCCGCCATGATCTGCTCGCGCAGCTCGTCGTCGAGCTTGCCCTGAGACTCGATCGACTCCAGGATCGCCGCCCTGCGCTCCTCCAGCTCGCGCAGGTAGCGCAGCCGCTCCTCGAGCGTGCGCAGCTGCGCGTCGTCGAGGGCGCCGGTGACCTCCTTGCGGTATCGCGCGATGAACGGCACGGTCGCGCCGCCGTCGAGCAGCTCGACCGCGGCCTGCACCTGCCCGTCGCGTACGTCGAGCTCTGCCGCGATCCGCTGGTGAATAGAGAGCACTTGCCTGCCTTTCGATGGTCCCGCCGGTCAATTGTGCAGGACGACGCCGTCCTTCATGACCAGAGTGCGCGCAGGGTGAACGACCACGGCCTCCGCCGGCCCACCGGCCGGCACGACGACCAGGTCGGCCCGGTCGCCCGGAGCCAGGCCGTAGTCGTCGAGCCTGAGCACGCGGGCGCCGCCGACGGTGGCGGCCTCGAGCGCCAGCTCGATGTCCTCGTCCCTGCGGAAGGTGCTGCGATAGGCGACGTGCATCGCCCGCTCCAGCATGTCGCCGCTGCCGTAGGGGCCCCAGAGGTCGCGGATGCCGTCGTGCCCGCAGGCGACCGTCACCCCCGCGGCGCGCAGCTTCTTGATCGGTGGCACGGGGAAGCTGTAGACGGCCGCGGTCGCGATCGCGACGCCCGCCTCCGCGAAGCCCTCCGCCAGCCGATCCTGGTGGGCCTCGTCGAGCTGGCCGAGCGCGTAGGCGTGGCTGACCGTCACCCGGCCGCCCAGCCCGAGCACCTTGGTGCGCTCGGTGATGAGCTCCAGCTCCCACCCGCCCAGCGAGCCGCCGTCGTGCAGGTGGATGTCGATCTGCGCGCCGTAGCGGTCGGCCAGGCCGAAGATCACGTCGAGATGGCGGACCGGGTCGCGGTCGACGCCCGCCGGGTCCAGGCCGCCGATCGCCTCGACGCCGCTCTTCAGCGCCTCTTCGAGCAGCTCGGCCGTGCCGGGATTGGTGAGCACGCCGTGCTGCGGGAAGGCGACCTGGCGCACGTCGATCGGGGCGGCCGCGGCGGCCTCGCGCACGGCCTCCACACCCCGCAGCCCCACCAGGGGGTCGACGTCGGTGTGGGTGCGCACGTGCGTGGTGCCCGCCGCGCTCATGGCGGCCAGCAGCGCGCCGATCCTGGCCACGCTCGGCACGCCGAGCTCGGCCCGGCGGCCCAGGTCGTTGCCGATGCGCCCGGCGAGCGTGTCGTCGGCGGAGTGGGGCACCCACGAGCCGCCGTAGAGGGTCTTGTCGAGATGGCAGTGCGCGTCCACGAGGCCGGGCAGGACGAGCTGACCGGCGATGTCGTGCACTTGCGCGCCGGGCGCGTCGAGGCCGTGGGCGACGCGGGCGATCCGGCCGCCGCTGATGAGCATGTCGGCCGGCGCCCTGAGCCCCCACAGGAGCCCACCGCGGAGCAGCACGTCGGTCATGCCAAGCACCCTAAAGGGCGGGACCGACGATTTCCGTGCCTCCGGTGTGACGGTTCTGAATCCTGGTCGTGGATGGGGAGAGTCGGGGGCCGCGTTCAGGAGGGGCGGCTGGCGAAGAGCTCAAGGTGGTGGCAGTAACGACAGCGATATGCGTCTATTTCCCACTTGGGTCGTCCAAACAGCTTTGCCCCGCCGAAGACACCCCGCTCCAGCGCGCCCTCCACCCAGCGGGCGAACCCGGAGGAGTGCTCGCCCGAGTCCATGATGAACCCGGCTTCGAGCCCTTCCTCGCCGCAATGCGTACACCGTAAATTCGACATGTCCGGGAGCGTAGTCAGATCTCCTCGAGGTGGGCCACATTCGCCACGTCGGCGGCGTCACTGCTCGGGCGGCCCGCCAGCCAGGCGTCCAGGATCTCGGTGAGCACCACGTCGGAGGTCAGCCGCAGGCTGAGCGCCAGCACGTTGGCGTCGTTCCACTTGCGGGCGCCGTCGGCGGTGTAGGCGTCGACGCACAGCGCCGCGCGGACGCCGGCCACCTTGTTCGCCGCGATCGAGGCGCCCGTGCCGGTCCAGCAGCACACCACCGCCTGGTCGGCCCGGCCCTCGCTCACGTCCCTGGCGGCCAGCTCGCAGGCCCACGCCCAGTCGTCGCGCTCCCCGGCGTCGAGCGCGCCGTGGGTCACCACCTCGTGCCCCCGCTCGCGCAGCTCGGACACGACCCGCTCGGCCACGCCGTCCGTGCTGTCGGCGGCCACCGAAATCCGCATGCGTCCTCCCATCCCGATCCCCAGATGTATCAGGGACGGGAAAGGCCGGGGAAGAGCGTGTGGCGGGTGCGGGGATCGAACCCGCCTGGAACGGCTTATGAAACCGGTGGGCACACCAGCGCCCTCACCCGCCTCGAAGGCGTGTCAGGGCGGTCGCCGATCAGGCTCGGAGCTCCCAGGACACGCGCGCGGTGCGCCGCATGCGCATTCGCCTGATGTCCATGGAATCCCCCTTTCGACGTGTTCGATCATGGCGGCGATGACCGGGGCCACGCAAACGCTTTTCTGCCGGGCAACACGTGTCGCACTGGCGCTTTGCGGTGGTATGTGCTTGGTTGTGTCGCCATATGAGCAGCATTGATGTGACCGATATCGCCGCTCTCGCCCGAGGATGCGCCATCCTCGGCACGGGAGGCGGGGGAGACGTGCGTACCGGGTCGCTGGCCGCCGTCAGAGCCGTTCGCGAGTACGGCGAAGTGCCGCTGGTCGAGCTGGCCGATCTCCCGGAGGACGCGCTGGTCGTGCCGCTGTCCGGGATCGGGGCCCCGACCGTGAGCCACGAGATGATCCACAGCGAGGAAGAGCCCAAGCGCATCGCCGAGGAGGTGGAACGGCTCTTCGGCAGGCCGCCGACCGCGATCATGTCCTCCGAGATCGGGGGCGCCAACGGGGTGGCCCCCGTCGCCTGGGCCGCGCAGCTCGGGCTGCCGCTGCTCGACGCCGACGGCATGGGGCGGGCGTTCCCCGAGGTCCAGATGGTGTCGATGTACGTGGCCGGGCTGCCGGCCAACCTGGTGATCATGTCCGACGTCGCGGGCAACGTGGTGACCATCCGCCCGGTGGACGGGCTCTGGTCCGAACGCCTGGCCCGCGCCGTCTGCGTGGCGTCGGGGTCGCACGCGCTGATGGCGGACTACGTACTCACCGCCGCGCGGGCGCGGGGCGCGGTCATCGAGGGCACGGTCACCCGCGCCCTGGACGTCGGCCGGGCCACTGAAGGCGCGCCGGACCCGCTGCGCGCGCTCCAGGACCGGCTCGGCGCGGTCCGGCTGATCACCGGCAAGCTGACCGACGTCGAGCGGCGCACCACAGGCGGGTTCGTACGGGGAACCGCCACCGTCGAGGGCACCGGCGACGACCGCGGCCGCAGCCTCGCCCTGGAGCTGCAGAACGAGAACCTGGTCGCCGTCGAGAACGGCCGGGTGCGGGCCATGGTCCCCGACCTCATCACGGTGGTGGACACCGAGACCGCCGCCGCCGTGCAGACCGAGTCGCTCAGGTACGGCCAGCGCGTCACGGTGCTCGCCTGGCCCTGCGACCCCCTCTGGCGCACGCCCAAGGGTCTGGAGACGGCCGGGCCGCGGGCATTCGGATACGAGCTGGACTACGTTCCGGTCGAGGAGCTGACGGCACATGGCTGACCAGCCGAAGCTCAGGATCGGCATCGACGTCGGCGGCACGAACACCGACGCCGTGGTCCTCGACGCCGCCGACCGGGTGATCGCCAAGGCCAAGCGGCCGACGACCCGGGACGTGACGGCCGGGCTGCGCGCCGCCCTGGACGCGGTGCTGGCACTCGTGCAGGAGGGGGCCGGGCAGGACCGGATCACCCGCGTCATGCTGGGCACCACACACGCCACCAACGCGATCCTGGAGCGAAGGGGGCTGGGCCGGGTTGCGGTGCTGCGGCTCGGCGCGCCCGCCACCACCTCCGTGCCGCCGCTCTCGGACTGGCCCGACGACCTGCGCGCGGCCGTCTCGGCCGGCGCGGCCATCGTGCCCGGCGGTCACTACGTCGACGGCCGCGAGATCAGCCCTCCGGGCCTGGACGCGATCCGCCGCTTCCTGGACGGCGTGCAGGCCGACGCCGTGGCCGTCACCAGCGTGTTCAGCCCGGCCAGCAACGAGCACGAGCGGCTCGCCGCGGAGCTGATCACCTCCGAGTACGGCCTGCCGGTCTCGCTCAGCCACGAGATCGGCTCGCTCGGGCTGCTCGAACGCGAGAACGCGACCGTGCTGAACGCCGCCCTGTACGGCGTGGCCGCCCAGGTCACCGACGCCCTGGTCACCGCGCTGGCCGAGCGGGGCCTGGACGCGCGGCCCTACCTGGCGCAGAACGACGGCACGCTCATGACGGTGGAGCACGCCGCGCGCCTGCCCGTGTCCACCATCGGCTCGGGCCCGGCGAACTCGCTGCGCGGAGCCGCGTTCCTGTCGGGCGTGGCGGACGCGATCGTGGTGGACGTCGGCGGCACGTCCACCGACCTGGGGGTGCTGACCGGCGGCTTCCCGCGGGAGTCGGCGGCGGCGGTAGAGATCGGCGGGGTGCTGACCAACTTCCGGATGCCGGACATCCTGGCCGTCGCGCTCGGCGGCGGGACGGTCGTCCGCGAGCACGGCGCCGGCCCTGACTCGGTGGGCTACCGGATCGTCGAGGAGGCGCTCGTCTTCGGCAGGAGCACGATGACGATGACCGACGCGGCCGTCGCGGCCGGACGGACGCCGCGCGACGCGCAGGATTGGCGCGAGCGGCTGCTGAACGGCGGGCATGACATGTCGGCAGGAATGTCCGACACCTTGGAAAGGGCGCTGGCCGTCGCGGACGAGATGGTGATCGACGCCGTGGACCGGATGGCGCTCGGCAAGACCGACAGACCCCTGGTGGCGGTGGGTGGCGGGGCCTTCATGCTGCCCGATGGGATCCCCGGCGTGAGCCACGTGATCCGCCCGGAGCACGCGGAGGTGGCCAACGCGGTTGGAGCGGCCATCGCACTTGCGAGCGGCAGAGTCGATACGATCTTGCCTGCCGGAGATAGCCGGTCACAAGCTATCGAAAGGGTCAAAGAGGAGGCAGCGGCGCGAGCCGTGGCGGCGGGGGCGGATCCGGCCGGCGTCGAGATCGTCGATCTCCTCGAGGTGCCGCTCAGCTACCTCTCCGAGCCCGCGGTACGGGTACACGTCAAAGCAGCCGGACCCCTCGCCCGGTGAAAGATCGAAAGGATCCCCCCACCATGCGCTGGCACAAGCGTCTGCTCGTCGCCTGGGTCACCGGTGCCTTGGCCCTGACCGCGTCCGCCTGCGCGGGCGGCCAGGTGCGCGGCGCCGGAGGGACACCGCAGCCCGCCGCGAGCGGCGGCAGTCAGCCGGCGGCCACACAGGCCGCGCAGGCCAACGACAGCACGTTCGTCTACGTGCCGAACCTGGACGTGGTCACCGACTGGGACCCCGCCACCTCCTACTCCAACGAGATCGTCGCCCTGTCGAACATCTACGAGGGCCTGACCAGGTACGACTCCGAGAGCCAGAAGGCCGAGCCGCGCCTGGCCACCGAGTGGACCTCGGCGGACGACGGCAAGGAGTGGACGTTCAAGCTGCGCCAGGGCGTCAAGTTCCACTCCGGCGCCACGCTCGACGCGCAGGCCGCCAAGAAGGCCATCGAGCGGACGATCGAGAAGAAGGGGGGAGCGGCCTACATCTGGGACTCGGTGCAGAAGATCGAGGCGGTGGACGCGGCCACGCTGAAGTTCACGCTCAAGTACGCCGCCCCGCTCGACCTCATCGCCTCCTCCGGCTACGCGGCCTACATCTACGACGTGGACGCGGTGGACCCCGACGGCAAGAAGACCGCGGGCACCGGGCCGTACACGATCGACTCCTGGCAGAAGGGCAAGGAGACCGAGCTCACGCTGAAGGCGTACGAGGACTACTGGGGCGGCTGGAAGCCGGAGCAGTACAAGAAGGTGGCCTTCAGGGTCACGCCGGAGATCACCACGGCGTGGCAGCTCCTGCAGAAGGGCGAGGTGAACTTCGTACAACGGCTGAACCCGCAGCTCTTCGCACAGGCAGGGACGACCGAGGGCGTCCGGACGGCGCAGTCGCCGTCGTTCCAGAACCTGCTGGTCCTGTTCAACACGGCGAGCGGCCCCGCGCGGGACATCAAGGTGCGGCAGGCGCTGCAGCTCGCGATCGACTACGACGGCCTCGCCGCGGCGCTCAAGGGCTCGGGCCAGAAGGCCAGCGGCCTGGTGCCGCAGGGGCTGCTCGGCCAGATCTCCGACATGGCGCCCAAGCAGGACCTGGCCAAGGCGCAGGCGCTGCTGGAAGAGGCCGGGTACGGCCCCGACAACCCCGAGCTCAAGCTCAGCCTGACCTACGCCCAGGGCGACGACGACCAGAAGCTGCTGGTCACGCTGCTCAGCACGGCGCTGAAGGGCCTCAACGTGACCCTCCAGGCCAAGCCCATGACCTGGAGCGCGCAGTGGGACCTGGGCAAGAAGCAGGGCCAGGACATCTTCGTCATGTACTGGTACCCGGACTATCCGGACGCCTACTCCTGGTTCGTCAACGTGTTCAAGAGCGCTGACAAGCCGCAGTTCAACCTGTCCTACCTCAAGAACGCCGAGATCGACGCGGCCATCGACAAGCTGCCGCAGCTCACGGCCACGGACCAGATGCAGGCCAGGCAGTCGTTCCAGGACCTGCAGAAGAAGATCATCACGGAGCAGGCCGCGGTGGCGGTGCCGTACGTGCAGGTCTACCAGCGGGCGCTGACGGACGACGTGGCGGGATATGTGGACAATCCCGCTTATCCCAACGTGGTCTTCTTCTACGACCTCACGCGCGCAAGCTGACCATGCTCCGCTATCTGGCCCGCCGGCTCGGCCAGGCACTCCTGGTCGTGGCCGGCGTGGTCGTGCTCACGTTCGCGGTCATGCGGCTGGTGCCGGGGGATCCGGCGGTCGCGTTCGCCGGGCCCAAGGCGACGCCCGAGCAGCTCGCCGAGGCCCGGCAGCGGTTCGGGCTCGACGACCCGATCCCCGTCCAGCTCCTGAACTACGTGCGCGACCTGTTCGCCGGCGACTGGGGCACCAGCCTGCGTACCCGGCAACCCGTGCGCGACGACCTCTACCTCGCGTTCCCCGCCTCTCTGGAGCTGGTCGGGACGGCTCTGCTCATCGCGGTCGTCGTGGGCATCCCGGTCGGCGTGCTCGCCGCACGCTATAAGACGAAATTTCCTGACCTGGGGGTGCGGTTCGGGAGCATGCTCGCCGTCTCCGTCCCCGTCTTCTGGCTGGCCCTGACCCTGCAGACGGTCTTCGCCAGCAACCTCGGCTGGTTCCCCGTGGCCGGCGAGTATGACTCCTCGCTCGACACCACGAGCCCGCTCACCCTCTGGACCAACATCACGGTCGTCGACGCCCTCATCACCGGCAACTGGCCCATCTTCACCAGCACCGTCGAGCACTTGGTGCTGCCCGCCCTGGTCGTGGCCGCCTACCCCCTGGGCGTGATCGCGCAGATGACCAGAGCGGCACTCATCGAGGAGTCCGGCCAGGACCACGTCAGGCTGGAGCGCGCGCTCGGCTTCGGCGAGACGTCCATCCTGACCAAATTCGCCCTGAGACCGGCGCTGAACCCCGTCCTGTCGCTGATCGCCCTGGTCTTCGCCTACGCGATCGTCAACGGCTTCCTGGTCGAGGCGGTCTTCAACTGGCCGGGCCTGGGCCGCTACGCCGCCGAGTCGATCCGCTCCCTGGACACCCCGGCCATCTCCGGCGTCACCCTCCTGGTCGCCCTGATGTACGTCCTGGCCAACCTGGTCGTGGACCTCCTCCAGGGCTTCGTCGATCCTCGGACGAGGGTCCGATGACACTCACGCAAGCGCCCCTGCGGCGCACCCTGCCGAAGGTCACCGACCGGTTCGCCACGTTCGGCGCGGTGCTCATGGTGCTCGTCGTGCTGGCGTCGATCCTGGCGCCGTGGCTCGCGCCGTACCCGATGGACGAGCTGAACCCGCTGATCGGCTCGCAGCCGCCGAGCGCCGCGCACTGGTTCGGGACCGACCAGGCCGGGCGGGACCTGCTCACGCGGATCCTGTACGGCGGGCGCACCTCGCTGTTCATCGCGGTCGCCGTGCTGGGCGTGTCGGCGCTGGCCGGGGTCACGCTCGGCGTGGTCGCCGGGTACGCGGGCGGCTGGGTCAGAGACGTGATCATGCGGGTCACGGACGTGTTCCTGGCCTTCCCCGCGCTGCTGCTCTCCCTGGCCCTGGCCGTCGTGCTGCAGCCCAGCGTCACCACGGTCATCGTGGCCATCGCGGTGACCTGGTGGCCCTGGTACACCCGGCTGGCCGCCTCCATGGCCGCCTCGATCGCGACCAGGAGTTACGTGGACGCGGCCAGGTGCTTGGGCGTGCCCGCGCCGCTGATCATCCTCAGGCACGTGCTGCCGAACTCGCTCACCCCCGTCCTCGTCCAGCTCTCCCTTGACGCGGGCGGCGTGATCCTGACCTCGGCGGCGCTGTCGTACCTGGGGCTGGGCGCGCAGGAGCCGACGGCGGAGTGGGGGCTGATGGTGCAGCAGGGGCAGACGCTCTTCACCACGGACTGGTGGGTCGTGACCTTCCCCGGGCTGGCGATCCTGGTGACGGCGTTCGCGTTCAACGTGCTGGGCGAGGGCCTGCGCAGCGCGCTCGACCCCCGGAGCGGGGGAGCCCGGCAGGCGAAGGGCCCTGCCGGCCCGGGAGCGAGCACGGGGGTGGCGGAATGATCGAGGTGCGCGACCTCCGGGTCAGCTATGGCGGCCGGGTCGTGGCCGACGTGCCCGAGCTGGACGTGGGCGCGGGCGAGTGCGTCGCGATCGTGGGGGAGAGCGGCTCGGGCAAGTCCACGACGCTGCTCTCGCTGCTGGGCCTCACCCCAGACGCCGAAATATCGGGGCACGTCAGTGTGTGCGGCGTGGACGTCCTGACGGCCTCGCCCCGGCGGCTCCGCGAGATCCGCGGGGCCAAGGTGGCGCTCGTGATGCAGTCACCGCAGGCCGCGCTCAGCCCCGCCACCCGGCTCGGCGTGCTGATGCGGCGCGCGCTCAAGCTGCACGGACGTGACCGGGTGGCGGAGACCATGGCGGAGGCCGTGGACGCGGTCCTGCTCGACCGCGAGATCCTGCGCCGCTACCCGCACGAGATCTCCGGCGGACAGGCCCAGCGCTTCGCCATCGCACTCGCCATCGCCCTGGGCGCCGAGGCGATCCTCGCCGACGAGCCCACCAGCGCGCTCGACGTGACCGTGCAGGCCGAGGTGGTCGGGGTCCTGCGCAGGCTGCGCGCCGAGCGCGGGCTGGCGCTCCTGCTCGTCTCCCACGACCTGGCCCTGGTCTCGACCATCGCCGACCGGGTGCTCGTCATGCGGGACGGCGCGGTGGTGGAGTCGGGCCCGGCCGCCCGGGTGCTGTCCGAGCCGGCCCATCCCTATACGCGCGAGTTGCTGGAGGCGCTGCCGTGACGGTTCTCAGGGCCGAGCGGGTGACACTCGGGTACGGCAGGCGCCCGGTCGTGCACGACGTGAGCCTGGACATCACCGAGGGCGGCGTCGGCCTGATCGGGGAGAGCGGCTCAGGCAAGACGACCCTGGCGCGGGCGTTCCTTGGCCTCCTCACCCCCATGTCCGGAAATATCTGGTACGGCGACCAAAGCCTGAAAAAGGCGGACATGCGGAAATTCCGGAAAGACGTTCAGCCCGTCTTCCAGGCCGAAGCCCTCGACCCCCGGATGCGCATCGGCAGCTCCATCGCCGAAGCCCTGCCCCGCGCGGCCCGGAGCCGGGTGGGCGAGCTGCTCGAACAGGTCGGCCTGGACCCCGAGCTGGCCACCCGCCGGCCGCACCAGCTCTCCGGCGGCCAGCGCCAGCGCGTGGTGATCGCCAGGGCGCTGGCGGTCGGCCCGCGCCTGCTGATCCTGGACGAGCCCACCAGCGCGCTCGACGTCACCGTCCAGGCCAGGATCCTCGACCTCCTGGCCGGGCTGGACACCGAGCGCCTGCTCATCACCCATAACCTCGCGGTGGTCAAGCGGCTCTGCCGCACCTCGCACGTGCTCTTCGCGGGCCGCGTGGTCGAGTCGGGCCCCACGGGCGCCCTCCTCGCGAGCCCGGCCCACCCTTACACCCGGGCCCTGCGCGACGCGGTGCCCAAGCTCGGGGGCGAGCCGCCCGAGGCCAAGGGCGCGACGGAGGCCGTACCGGCCGGGACGGGCTGCGCGTACCGGCTGCGCTGCCCGCTGGCGGCGCCGGAGTGCGAGCGGCGCCCCGAGCTCAGGGACGTCGGCGGCCGTCAGGTGGCCTGCCACCGCGCGGAGGAAGCGGCGGAAGCGGCGGAAACCGTCACCTGACGCTGATCACGTCCTTCAGGTGCGAGCAGAGGTCTTCCGCCAGCTTCCCCATCAACCTGGACAGCTCCGCTCGATCCGCCGCGGACCACCCGGCGATCGCGCCGTCGAACCAGTCGGTGGTCACCTTCCTGCACCTGCTCGCCACCTCGGCGCCCTCCTCGGTGAGCGCGATTCGCCAGGCGCGGCCGTCGTCGGGATCGCGTACGCGCTCGACCAGGTCGCGCTGCTCCAGCGCGGCGACGTGCCTGGTCACGTGCGGGCTCTCCACCTGCAGCCCCTCGGCGATCAGGCCGATCCTGCGCGGCTCGCCCGCGTCCAGCAGATGGACGAGGATCTGCACGTCGGGCCGGTCCAACCGGACGCCGGCGGCTTCGGTCAGCCGCTCGTGCGTCTTGGCGCGGTTGAGCGTGGTCACGAGCGCGCGGAACGCCGACACCGTCCTGTTGAGATCTTCGTCCATCGGTTTGCTTACCTAACTTACGTATGTATTATCGTCTCTCGGTTACTTACCCAAGTTATCTAAAGGAGCCGTAATGGCGACAGTGGTCGCGTCCGCGCCGCGCGAGACGTCCACCAGAAACCCCTGGCCCGCGGTGGTCTCGCTGGCCTTCGCCGCCTCCATCGCCGCACTGCAGAACACCGCGGTGGTCCCCTTGCTTCCCGTGCTGCAGCGCGAGCTGCACGCCTCGCTGACCGCGGTGACCTGGACGCTCACGCTGAGCCTCCTGGTCGCCGCGGTGGCCACCCCTTTGCTGTCGCGCTTCGGCGACATGTACGGCAGGCGCCCCATGATCCTCGGCGCCCTGGCCCTCTTGGTGATCGGCTCGGTCATGGCCGCCCTGGCGACCTCGCTGGCTTGGTTGATCGTGGCAAGGGTGCTCCAGGGCGCGGTGGCCGCGCTGGTGCCGCTGTCGATCGGGGTGGTGCGGGACACCTTGCCCAAACACCAGCTTGCGACCGGCATCGGGGTGCTCAGCGCGACGATGGGGTTCGGGAGCGGCGGGGGCATGATCCTGGCCGGGCTCGCGGCCGGTGACTTTCATCTGGTCTTCTGGATCACCGGCGGGATCTCGCTGGTGGCCGCGATCGTCGTGGCGTTCCTCGTCCGCGACGGCGCGCCCGCGGGCGGCGGCCGTCCCGACCTGCTCGGCGCGGCGCTGCTGACCTCCTGGCTGGTGGCGCTGCTGCTGGCCATCAGCCAGGGCGGCTCGTGGGGCTGGACCTCGCCCGGCGTGCTCGGGCTGTTCGCCGCCGCCGCGATGCTGGCCGCCATCTGGGTCGCGGTCGAGCGCAAGGTGGCGGCGCCGCTGGTCGAGATGGCGATGCTGGTGCAGAGGGGCACGATCGGCGCGACGGTGGCCTCGATGCTGCTCGGATTCGCGTTCTTCACCATCCTGACCGGCATGTCCAGCTTCGCCCAGGTGCCGGAGAGCACCGGTTACGGCTTCGGCGCCTCCACCCTGCAAGTAGGGCTCTACCTGCTGCCGAGCACGCTGTTCATGCTGGTGATCTCGCTGTTCGCGGGCCGGTTCATGCGCCGCTTCCAGGCCTCCTCGATGGTGGCGGCGGGCTCCGCGGTCACCGCCCTGGCCGCGCTGTTGCTGGTGGTCGCGAACGACAGCGCGGCCGACCTGTACGCCTCGTCCTCGCTGATGGGCATCGGCCTCGGCATCGGCTACGCGGCGCTCGGCACGATGGCCGTCGAGCACGTGGACCCGGCCAAGACGGCCCTGGCCGCCGGCGTGAACGCCCTGGTGCGCATCGTGGGCGGCAGCACGGCGGGCGCCGTGATCGCCGCCATCCTGGCCGCCCAGCCGGGCGTGCTCGGCTACCAGTGGATCTTCGGCGTCGCCGCCGCGGCGGGCGCGGTGGCCGCCGTGTTCGCGGCCGTGTACGGCGCGCTCAACCGCAGGACGCTCGCGGCCGCCTGAGCGGCCGGTTCGAGCGGCCGGTTCGAGCAGCCAGGCTGAGCGGCGGGTTCGAGCGTCACATCCGGCCCCCGTGGTCCCGTTCGCCCGGGACCACGGGGGTCATAGCGCCTTGAGCCCGCTGATCACCTCTAGCAGCACCTTGGCGTCCGGAGCGGGCGGCGGCAGCTCGACCTGTACGAGCTGCTGCGCGTGCAGGTCGCCGACCAGCACCCGGACGACGCCGATGGGCAGGTTCAGCTCCGCCGCGACGTCCACGAGCCTGGTCGGCTTGGTGCATTTCTGCAGGATGATGAGATGCTCGGGCCCGAGGCCCACAGGCGGCGTCAGGCCACCCGCCGTGATGATCACCGCGATGAGGTCGATGGCCTCGCTCGCGGGGACCGTCCGGCCCCTGGTCAGCAGGTAGGCGGGGACGATCGGACCGGCGTCCTCGTCCAGCCAGCGCTCGTCACTCACTTCGCACCACCCGCATGGGTCGAGCGGGTTCCTGCACGCGAACCTCCGGTTCCGGATCGGCCACGTGCTCTTCCGGGATCAACACGATCGCGGTGGTCCCTCCATATGGTGAACCGCGCAACGTCACGCGGATGTCATGCCTGGCGGCCAGGCGGGAGACGACGAAAAGACCGAGGCGGTCGCTGTCGGCCAGGTCGAACTCCGGTGGGCTGGCCAGCCGCTCGTTGAGATCGGCCAGCTCCTCTGCGCTCATCCCGAGCCCGCGGTCCTCGACCTCGAAGGCGAAGCCGCGGGCCGCCTCCTCGCCGCGCACGATGACCGACGTGTGCTCGGGGGAGTAGACGGTGGCGTTCTCGATGAGCTCGGCGATCAGGTGGATCACGTCGCCGACCACGGGCCCGGCCAGGCGCTGGCCGGACATCGGCTCGACGACGACCCGCTGGTAGTCCTCCACCTCGGCCGCCGCGCCGCGGGCCACGTCGAGCAGTGGCACCGGCTTGCTCCAGCCCCGGCCGGGGGTGGCGCCCGACAGGATGATCAGCCCTTCGGCGTGGCGGCGCATGCGGGTGGTGAGGTGGTCGAGCCTGAACAGGTCGTCCAGCGCCTCCGGGTCGGTCGCCCGGTGCTGCATGTCCTCCAGCTGGATGCGCTGGCGGTGCAGCAGCGTCTGGCTGCGTCTGGCCAGGTTGCGGAACACGTGGCCGACGCCCTCGCTGAGCTGCGCCTGGCCGACGGCCGCCTCGACGGCGGTCTGCTGGACGGTGGAGAAGGCCTGCCCCACGTCATCGATCTCGACCGTGGTGCTCGCCACCGACAGTTCGGGCATCTCGACCGTCTCGCCCTTGCGCAGCTTGGCCACGACGTGCGGCAGCCGCTCCTGGGCCACCTCCAGCGCGGCCAGCCGGAGCGCGCCGAGCTCCTTCGACAGCCGGTTGCCCATCCGCAGCGAGAACCCGATCGACACGATCACCAGCGCCAGCGCCGTACCGGCCAGCAGGAACGCCCTCGACAGCACCTCGTCGGCCACCGGGTCGGCGCGCGCGTTCAGCATCGTGCTGGCCCGCATCTGCGCCTCCTGGAACGACTTGGCCAGCGCGTCCGTGGTGGCGAGCCAGCTCTGGGGCGTGCCCCCGGCGATGATCTGGTCCTCCATCATCCGCATCCGCTGGTAGGCGGGCGAGGAGATGAGGGCCACCTGGCCGTCGCGCAGGCTCGGGTCGAGCTCGCCGAGCGCCTGGTCGATCAGGAAGCGCCGGTTGCCGACGAGCTGGGTGAACAGCCGGCGCTCGGCGGCCGTGGTCGGCCCGAGCGCGATGGCCTGCTCCCTGGTGAGCAGCTCCTTGGCGTAGCCCATGTCGATGACCACCCGGGACTGCTCGTAGATCGGGATGTCGTCGATGAGCGCGACGCGCTTGTGCAGGCCGAAGAGGGTGTCGATGACCGCGTTGTAGGACTCGGCGGTGTGCAGACGGTCGGACAGGCCCGTGTCGATCTCTCCTCTGATCGAATCGAGCCTGTCGAGTTGCATGTTCACCGCGTCCACTTGTGTGCGGATCTCTTCCGATCGGTTCTTGGAGATGCTGGAGAGCTGCTTGAAGGTGTCTCTGACGGCGTCGGTACGGGTGCGTTGCGTGGCGACGGCCGCCTTGTCCGCGGTCGTACGCTGGAATTTGGCCGAGACGAGACGCTCACGCTGGATCTCGCTGATCAGTTTGTACGCGGGTAGCCGGAGGTTCGTCCAGAGTGTCTTGTACTGACGCAGCTCCAAGCTCTCGCTGGCGGTGACGGCGGTGATGACCCCCCACAACACCACCATGGAGGTCAGCGGCACCAGAAGCAGACCGATGATCTTCATGCGGATCGTTCGGCTACGACCCATGGCACCTCACTCCGGTCGGTCCCCTGCTGGCAACCCCGGACGGGACAAGCCCCGAGGATAGCAATTCGATCACCGGAATGCCCAATTTTTCGGGACTTTTGGACACATTAGCTTGATCTTGGAGTAGGTTTCCCGGGTACATCGCTGACAAAGGGAGATGCGTTGCGCCGTCGTCTCGTCGCGGCCGCCGCGCTGATGCTCCTCGCGGCCTGCTCGGCCCCCATCGAAGTGCCCCAGGCCCCCGTCGGCGAAGCCCCGTTCGTGTACGTCAACAACCTGGACGTCATCACGGAGTGGGACCCCAGCCGCTCGTACTCGAACGAGATCATCGCCTTCCAGAACGTCTACGAGACCCTCACGCTCTGGAACCCGGTCACCAAGAAGTCCGCCCCCCGCCTGGCCACGTCGTGGCGGTCGTCGGCGGACGGCCGCACGTGGACGTTCAACCTGCGCCCTGACGTGACCTTCCACACCGGCAGGCCGCTGGACGCGGCGGCGGTCAAAGCGTCGATCGAGCGCACGATGCAGGCCAAGACGGGCGCCTCCTACATCTGGGACGCGGTCTCGGCCATCAGAGCCGAAGACCCCCGGACGGTGACGTTCTCGCTCAAGTACTCGGTCCCGCTCGACCTGGTGGCCTCGGCCGGGTACGCCGCCTACATCTACGACACGAAGGCGGCTCCCGACCTGGGCAAGTGGTTCAAGGAGGGCAGGGACGCCGGCTCGGGTCCCTACACCGTGGCGAACTGGCAGCGGGGCAAGGAGGAGGAGCTCACGCTCAGGGCGTACGACAAGTACTGGGGCGGCTGGACCAGGCCGCACTACAACGCGGTGAAGTTCCGCGTCGTGCCCGATCCCGAGCGGGCGTACCGGCTGCTCCAGCGCGGCGAGGTGAGCTTCGTCGACCGGCTCAGCCCGCGGCTGTTCGCCAGGGCCGAGACGGCGCCGGGCGTGCGCACGTCGGAGCGGCCGTCGTTCCAGACCGCGATGCTGCTGTTCAACACCGCGACCGGTCCGATGAAGGACGTGCGCCTGCGCCGCGCCATCCAGAAGGCCGTGGACTATCGCGGGCTGCTCAAGGCGCTGAAGGGCGCCGCCTCGCCGGCCAGCGGCCTCATCCCCGAGGGCCTGATGGGCCACGTGCCCGGGCGCGTCCCGAAGCAGGACCTGAACGGGGCCGCCCAGCTGCTGGCCAGGGCGGGCTACGGCCCGGCGGGCAAGCCGCTGCGGCTGCGGCTGACGTACGGGGAGGGCGACACCGACTGGCGGCTGCTCGCCACCCAGCTGACCAGGACGCTACAGCCGCTGAACGTCACGATCGAGGCCCGGCCGATGCCCTGGAACGCCCAATGGGAGCTGGGCAAGAAGCGCGGCCAGGACATCTTCGTCATGTACTGGTGGCCGGACTACGCCGATGGCTACTCGTGGTTCGGCAACGTCTTCCACAGCGGCAACCCGCCCGTCTTCAACCTGGCCTACCTCAACGACCAGGGGCTGGACGCGATGCTCGACACCGTGCCCGAGCTGACCGTGACCGACCGGCCGGCGGCGCAGCGGGCGTACGAGCAGGCGACCCGGCGGGTGCTCGACCAGCGGGCGGCGGCGGCGCTGCCATGGGTGGTCAACTACCAGCGGGCCTTCGTGGGGGGCATCCGCGGCTACGACGACAACCCGGCCTACCCCGACGTCGTCTTCGTCTACGACCTGCGCCCCTCGGGCTGAGCGTTCACCCGCTCGCGCAGCCGCACCCTGATCTCTTCGGGAGTGTAGGCGCGACGACGGCGTTCGGCTCGGGCGATCACCACGCCCGTCGCCGCGACGCCCATGATTCCGGCCAGACCGAGCATCTTCCACCAGCGCATGTGCCTAGGCTAGCGGTGTGCTGACTCTCGACGAGGCCGTAAAGGTGACGAGGACAGGGGACCTGTGGGTCTTCCGCGGACGTTCCGTGCCCGACCGGGCCATCCAGACGATGACCAACAGCCCGGTCAACCACGTGGGCATGGCCATCGTGATCGAAGACCTGCCGCCGATGATGTGGCACGCCGAGCTCGGCAAGTCGCTCCTCGACCTGTGGTCGGGCACCCACCAGCGCGGGGCGCAGCTCCACGACCTGCGCGAGGCGGTGACGGTGTGGGCCGACAGATACGACCAGCGGGCCTGGCTGCGCCAGCTCGAACCGCTGGCCACGCAGGAGATGGAGGACGCGGCCCTGCGTACGGTGGCCCGGCTCGACGGCACCCCGTTCCCCTCCACCGCCCGGCTGGCCGGCCGCTGGGCCAGGGGACGCGTCCCGCGCAGGACCCGCAAGGAGCAGACGCTGGAGAGCGCCTACTGCGCCGAGGTCGTGGCCGTCACCTACGAGGAGATGGGCCTGCTGGCCGGCGGCCGCCGCCCCAACTGGTACGACCCCGGCAGGTTCTGGAGCGGCGACGACCTCGACCTGCTCACCGGCCGCCGGCTCGGCAACGAGATCACCGTGGGAGTGGAGCGCACGCGGGCCTGACCTCGCTCCTTACCCGGGCCAGCGGCAGCGTGACCGCCATCAGCGCGGCGACCAGCGCGAACCCCAGCGGGTAACCCGTGTGCCCGAGCACCAGCCCGAACCCCATCGCCCCCACGCCCATCCCCGCGTCGTAGGCCAGGTTCCACAGCGTGCTCACCCTGGCCGCCTCGCCGCGCTCCAGCATCAGGGCCAGCGTCGCGTTCTGCAGCACCCCGAACCCGGCCCCGAACACCGCCATCCCCGCCACCACCGCGACCGGGCTGCCGACCCAGATCTGCAGCGCCATGCCCGTGACGGCGGCGAGCAGGCCGGGCACCACCAGGCGGGCCGAGCCGTGCCGGTCACCGGACCTGCCCGCCAGCCAGCGCGCCACCGGCGTCGTCAGCGACTGGACGAGCAGCGCGAGCGAGGCCAGCCCGGGCGAGGCCGCCAGCGGCAGGAACGTCACCACCACGCCCGTCGCGGTCGTCACCCCCGCGAAGATCAGCGCAGGGGCCGCCAGCCCGCGCAGGCCCGCCCCGCGCTCGCCTGGCCCGGACGGCCGGGGCACGATGCGCGGCAGCCCCAGCACGGCCCCGAGCCCGGCCAGCGGGATGAGCCCGGCCACGACGAAGACGGGGACGAAGCCGATCGCGCCGCCCGCCCACACGCCCAGCGGCAGGCCGAGGATCGAGGGTACGCCGACGGCCATGCCGTACAGGCCCATGCCCTCGCCGCGGCGATCGGCCGGCACCAGCTGGGCGGTGAGCGCCGTACCCGCAACGACGAGGACGCCGAGCCCGGCCCCGCGTAGCAGGCTGGCCGCGAGCACCAGAGGCAGCGCCGCCGACAGGGGCAGCAGCAGCGCGGGCAGGCCGAGCAGCGCCAGGCCGAGGCCCAGCACGGCGCGGTAGCCGAGCCTGGCCAGCAGCCACGGCACCGCCAGCTCGGCCAGGACCGTGGCCAGCATCATGACGCCGGTCGCCGCCCCCGCGCCGAGCTCGCCCGCGCCGCCCGTCGCCGCGTACAAGGGGACGGTGGCGAACAGGAGGTAGAAGCCGAGCAGACCGGCCACCGACGCGGCCATCATCAGGTTCAGCGAACGGTTCATCATGCCGACGACGGTCTCGAAAAGCCGTTCGCCTCACATCGGTCATGATGCTTAGCCGCCTCTTCATAATGGGGGGATGTTCGTCGGACGTGAGGCCGAGCTGGAGCGGCTGGCCGCCGCGCAGGCACGCACTCCGGGTGGCGTGCTGGTCGTGGGCGAGGCCGGGATCGGCAAGTCGCGGCTGGTGGGGGAGTTCGCCCGCGGGGTCGAGGCGCTCGTCGCCGAGGGCGGGGCCGACCCGGGATCGACCGCGTACGCGCCGTTCGTCCCGGTGCTGCGCCGGCTGGTCAGGGAGCACGGTCCCGAGCTGGTGCCGGGCGGCGGGCGCAGGGGGCTGGCCCGGCTGCTGCCCGAGCTGGGCGAGGTCGAGGAGCTGCCGGACCTGGGCCGGGCGCGGCTGTTCGAGGAGGTCCTGCTGCTGGTCGAGCGGGCCGCCGAGCGGCGCCCTCTCGTGCTCGTGCTGGAGGACCTGCACTGGGCCGATCAGGCCACCCGCGACCTGCTGGTGTTCCTGCTGCGCAACCTGATGCGGCCGGGCGTGCTGGTCGTCGCGACCTCGCGCGAGCAGCTCCGGCTGCCCGGCACGGAGGTGATCAGGGTGCCGCCGCTCGGGCGCGACGACGTGGCCCGCCTGCTCGGCGGCGAGGACGCCGGGCTCCGGCAGGAGCTGGAGCTGGTCCTGGCACGCAGCGAGGGCAATCCGCTGTTCGTCGAGGCGCTGGCCGGCGCGGGGGCGGGGGCCGCCACGCCCGCCTCGCTGCGCGAGCTGCTGCTGGCCGGGGCCGAGCGGCTGCCCCCGGCGGGGCTCGACGTGCTGCGGATCGCCGCCGTGGCCGGGCGCAGGACACCGCACGAGGTGCTGCGGGCCGTGGCCGGGCTGGACGACCTGGCGCTCGACGAGGTGTTACGGCCGGTCGTACGCGCCCGGCTGCTGCTCGTCGACGGCGACGGCTACGCCTTCAGGCACGCGCTGATCCGCGACGCCGTCTACGACGACCTGCTGCCGGGGGAGCGGCGGCGCCTGCACGCCCGCTGCGCCGAGGCCCAGCCGGAGCTGGCCGCCGACCACTGGTACGCGGCGGGGGACCGGCCGCGCGCCTTCCAGGCCGCCTGGCAGGCCCGCAGATGGCAGCGGGTGCTCGACCTGTGGGACCAGGCGGGCGGGGAGGACCACGCGCACGTGCTGGAGCTGGCCGCGCGCGACGCCCTGTGCGAGGGCGACGCCGCGCGCGCGGAGGAGCTGGCCACCCGGGCGCTCGACGAGGTGGACGATCCGCTGCGCGCGGCCCACCTGCTGGAGCTGCGCGTAGCCGTCCGCGACCTGCTCGGCGAGGAAGGACTGGGCGACCTGCGCGAAGCCGTCCGCCTGGCGCCGCGCGAGGCCAGGCTGATCGGCGCGCTGGCCAACACCCTGGCCTGGAACGGCCAGGACGCCGAGGCGCGCGCCCACGCCGAGGAGGCGCTGGCGCTCGGCGACACCAGATCGCTCATCACGCTGGCCGCGCTCACCGCGCTGGACGGCGACCTCGGCACGGCGTCGGCCCTGTACGCGAAGGCCAGGACGGACGCGCCCGACGACGACAGCCTGCTCGTCTCCTACGCCAGCGAGGCCGACGTGCTGGAGGCCGCGGGCGAGCACGCCAGGGCGGAGTCGGTCGCCAGGGAGGGCATCGCCAGGGCCCGCCGGCTGGGCCTGGCCCGCTCCCGCGGCGCCCACCTGGCCGCGAACCTCGCCGAGCCGCTCGCCTCGCTCGGCCGCTGGCAGGAGGCCCGCGAGGTCATCAGGGCGGCGCTGGCGCTCGACCCGCCGCCGATCCACCGGGCCTGGGCGCTCATGGTGCTCGGCACGGTCGCCGTCTGGGAGGGCGCCACGGACGAGGCCGGCGAGATCGTCGGCCTGGTCAGACCGCTGATGCGCGGGCGCTCGCGGGGCTACGACTCCTGCCTGGAGCCGGACCTGCTCGAATGCCGGCTCGCGAGCACCCAGGCCACCGGCGGGGCCGGCCTGGAGCGGGCCGGCCGGTTGATCGACCACGTGCTGGCCGAGCACGACCTCACGCTGAGCCGCCGCTACGCCTGGCCGCTGCTGGTGCTGGGGGCCCGCATCGGGCGCGTGCGCGAAGCGCCCGCGGGGCTGGCGACCACCGGGCGGGTGCAGCAGGCGTACCGGGCCACGTTCGAGGCCGAGTGCGGGGGCTCCTGGGCCGCGGCGGTGGCCTGCTGGCGGGCCGTCGGGCAGCCGTACGCGCTGGGGCAGGCCCTGGTCAGGGCGGCAGAGCAGGATCGCGCGAACGCCCGCGAGCTGCTGCGCGAGGCGGCGGCGATCGCCGCCGGCCTCGGCTCGGAGCCGCTGCGGCGGGAGGCCGAGTCGGCCGCGGCCACGCTGCGGGTCGGTCTCACCGACTGCCAGTCGCTGTCTGCGAGGGAGCTGGAGGTGCTCGGCCTGGTCGCCGAGGGGCTGAGCAACCGGCAGATCGCCGAGCGGCTGTTCATCTCGGCCAGGACCTCGGGCGTGCACGTCTCGAACATCCTGGCCAAGCTGGGCGTGACCTCCCGCGTCGAGGCCGCCGCGGTGGCCCGCCGCACGGGGCTGATCTAATCCAGGCATGTCGAACGTGAACGTGGCCGTGATCGGTGTAGGAAACTGCGTGTCCTCCCTGGTGCAGGGCGTGGAGCACTACCGGGACGGCGACGCGCCCGGGCTGTCGCACCCCGTGTGCGCCGGATACGCGATCTCGCAGGTGCGCTTCACCGCCGCCTTCGACGTCAACGCCGCCAAGCTCGGCCGCGACCTGTCGGAGGCCATCTGGACCCCGCCGAACAACGCGCGCGGGTTCGCCACCGTGCCGCACCTCGGCGTGCCCGTCGTGGAGGGGATCCTGGCCGACGGCGTGGGCCCCGGCTCGGCCGGGGCGATCGACCCGCGCGGTGGCGCGACCCCCGGCCAGGTCGCCGCCCACCTGGCGGAGACGGGCACGCACGTCGTGCTCAGCTTTCTGCCCACCGGCGCTCAGCAGGCCACCGAGCTGTACGCGGAGGCGGCGCTGGCGGCCGGCTGCGCGTTCGTGAACTGCATGCCCGCCGTGCTCGCCCGCTCGCCGGAATGGCGGCGACGCTTCGCGGAAGCCGGGCTGCCGCTGATCGGCGACGACCTGAAGAGCTCGTTCGGCGCCACGCTCGTGCACCGCGCGCTGGTGGACGCCCTGACCGCGAGCGGCGTCCACCTCCACGACGGCCACCAGCTGCTCGGGGGCGGCAACATGGACTTCGCCAACCTCCAGGACGCCGACCGGATGAAGAGCAAGAAGGACACGAAAGCCACCGGAGCCGGGACCTCCACGCACGTGAGCGCTCAATACCTGCCGTTCCTTGACGATCGCAAGATCGCTTATCTCCGGCTGGACGGGACCGGCTTCGGCGGCTCCCCGCTGGAGGTGGAGGTGCGGATGGTCGTCGAGGACTCGCCGAGCGCCGCGGGCAACGCCCTGGACGCGGTACGGCACGCCAAGGCGGCCATGGACGAAGGGGTGGGCGGGCTGCTCGGGGA
>NZ_VCKX01000099.1 GCF_005889725.1 Nonomuraea zeae | reverse complement strand
GCGCTGGGGGAGGCGCGGGGGAAGGGGACGTTCAGGGAGACGTGGACGTTGCAGTGGCGGCCCGAGCACGACCTGGCGCTCATCGAGCACGCGGCCCTGGGCACCACCGTGGCCTCGGCCGCCGCGCAGCGGGCCAGGGATCTGGCGGGCGCGGAGCGGGCGGCGCTGGCGGACCTGACCTCGCTCGTGGAGCTGTGCCTGCTGGCCGAGCTCCCCGAGGCGCTGCCCGAGGTGCTGGCGGCGCTGTCGGCCAAGGCCGCGCTGGACACCGACGTGACGCACCTGATGGCGGCGCTGCCGGCGATGGTGCGGGCGCATCGGTACGGCGACGTCCGGGGCACCTCGGCCGAGGGGCTCGCGGTGATCGTGCGGTCGATGCTGGAGCGGATCTGCGTCGGCCTGCCGGTGGCGGTGACGGGGCTCGACGACGACGCGGCGGCGGACCTGCTGAAGCACGTGGACGCGGTCCACACGGCGGTCGCCCTCCTCGCCGACGCCGACGCCGACGCCGACGCCGCGGCGCCACCGGGAGGGGCGCGGGCCTCAGCGGGGACGGCTTCCGAGGGGGCGGCCTCAGCGGGGGTGGCCTCCGCCGAGACGGCGTCCGGCGGTGAGGAGGGTGCGGCCGGGGGGTCGCCGCGGAGCCGGTGGCTGGTGACCCTGCGGGGGGTCAGCGACCGCCAGGACCTGCACGGCCTCATCGAAGGCCGCCTGACCAGGATCCTGCTCGACTCCGGCGAGCTCCAGGACGCGGGCGACCGCATGTCCAGGGCCATGTCCAGCGGGCAGACCCCGGCCAGGGCGGCCGCGTGGGTCGAGGGGTTCCTGTCCGGCGGCGGGCTGCTGCTGGTGCACGACCCGCGCCTGCTGGCCCTGGTGGACGGCTGGCTCACCGGGCTGTCCGGCGACCAGTTCACCGACGTGCTGCCGTTGCTGCGCCGCACGTTCGGCGGCTTCGCCGTACCGGAGCGGAGAGCCGTGGGGGAGCGGCTGCGCTCGGCCGGGCGCGGGCGGCCGGAGGCGGAGCAGGACGTGGACGAGCGGCGCGCCGCCGCGGCCGTCGCCACCGTACTGTCGATCATCGGAAGGGACGGCGGATGAGCGGGCAGGACGAGCGGATGCGCAGGTGGCGGCTCGTGCTGGGCGGCGGTGACGCCGACGGCACCGGGTGCGGCCTGGAGGGCATGGACGTGCGGATGGACGCGGCCCTGGCGGCGGTCTACGACGACCGGGACGGCCGGCAGGGCGGCCTCGGCGCGTCGGCCCCGCGGGTGGCTCGCTGGCTGGGCGACATCCGGACGTACTTCCCGGCGACGGTCGTCCAGGTCATGCAGAAGGACGCCATCGAGAAGCTCAACCTCACCAGGTTGCTGCTGGAGCCCGAGATGCTCGAGGCCGTGGAGCCGGACGTGCACCTGGTCGGCACCCTCCTCGCGCTCAACAAGGTCATGCCCGACCAGGCCCGCGAGTCGGCCAGGGCGCTGGTGCGCAAGGTGGTGCAGGAGCTGGAGCGCCGGCTCGCGCAGAAGACCAGGGCGGCGGTGACCGGGGCGCTCGACCGTTCGGCGCGGACGCACCGGCCGAAGCGGGTCGCCGACATCGACTGGGACCGGACAATCAGGGCGAACCTCAAGAACTACCTGCCGGAGAAGAACACGGTCGTCCCCTCGCGGCTGGTCGGTTACGCGCGCAGGCAGCGTTCGGTGCAGCGCGAGGTCGTGCTGTGCATCGACCAGAGCGGGTCGATGGCGGCCTCGGTGGTGTATTCAAGCGTGTTCGGGGCGGTGCTGGCGTCGATGCGCTCGCTCAAGACGTCGCTCGTCGTGTTCGACACGTCGGTCGTGGATCTCACCGACCAGCTGCACGATCCGGTCGAGCTGCTGTTCGGGACCCAGCTCGGCGGCGGCACCGACATCAACCGGGCCATCGCCTACAGCCAGGGCCTGATCACCCGCCCGGCGAACTCGATCTTCATCCTGATCAGCGACCTCTACGAGGGCGGCGTCAGGCAGGAGATGCTGCGCAGGGTGGCGGCGATGACGGAGGCCGGTGTCCAGGTGATCGTGCTGCTCGCGCTGTCCGACGAGGGCGCGCCGTTCTACGACCACGAGAACGCCGCCGCGCTGGCCGCGATGGGGGTGCCGGCGTTCGCCTGCACGCCGGACGCCTTCCCCGACCTGATGGCGGCCGCCATCGAGCGCCGCGACATCGCCCGGTGGGCCGAGCGGCACGTCGGCACCGGCGCATAAGACCTGAGCCCGGCGCAAAGACCTGAGCCCCGCGCAAAGGCATGAGCCTGGCGCATACGGCATGAGGCCGGCGCATAAGGCGTGAGGAAGGCCGCGCCCCCGTGGGGCGCGGCCTTCGCGGAGATCCGGGCGGGCGCGTGCTCAGTGGCCGGCCTGCTCGGGGCGGGCCCTGCGGGGCAGCAGGTACGACAGCCCGAACGTCAGCGCCAGCAGCCCCACCTCCACCCAGACCGTGACCTGCATGGCCGAGCCGAAGTCCCACTCCTTCGCCAGCAGGTTGAAGAAGATCGTCCCCAGCACCGCGGTGCCGAGCGCGCCACCGAGCTGCTGGACGCCGGTCAGCGTGCCGGAGGCGGAGCCGGACTCGTGCGGCTCGACCCCGGCGAGCACGATGTCGAAGAACGGCGCCATGGTCAGCCCCATCCCGACGCCGACGAGGGCGAGGCCGGGGGCGAGCTGCCAGGAGCTGACGTCGAGGCCGGCCAGGTGGATGGTCAGGGCGAGCACGGCCGCGCCCGCCCCCATGACGAGGGTGCCGATCTGCAGCAGGCCGCGCCCCAGCTTCTCCTGCAGCCCCGACATGGCCAGGCCGAAGCCGACCACGCCGCCCAGGGCCTGCGGCAGCCCGGTAAGCCCGGCCTGGAGCGGGGTGAAGCCGAGGCCGCCCTGGACGTAGAGGTTGAAGACCAGGCCGAGGCCCATCATCCCGGAGAAGAAGGCCAGACCGGCCACCATCCCGCCGGTGAAGGCGCGCTTGCGGAACAGGCTGGGCGTGACCAGCGGATCCCGGCCCGCCCTGGCCCGGCGGGACTCGTAGCGGCCGAACACGACGAACATCACGATCGAGGCGGCCATCGACACGAACGTCCACACCGGCCAGCCCTGCTCCTGGCCCTGGATGAGCGGGAAGACCAGCAGGAACGCCGCGGCCGAGACGAGCGCGGTGCCGACGAGGTCGAGCCTGGTGGCGTTGGAGAGGCGGTATTCGGGCAGGAAGCGGAGCGCGGCCAGCACGGCGGCCAGGCCGATCGGCAGGTTGATCAGGAAGATCATGCGCCAGCCCGTACCGAAGAAGTCGGCGTCGACCAGCCAGCCGGCCAGCACGGGACCGCCGACGGACGAGATGGTCATGACCGGGCCGAACATGCCGAACGCCTTGCCCAGCTCCCGCGGCGGGAACATCTCCTTGATCAGCCCAAGGCCCTGCGGGATCATCACCGAGCCGAACAGGCCCTGCAACACGCGGCTGGCGATCAGCATCTCGGGGCTGACCGCGACCCCGCACAGCAACGAGGCGGCGGTGAAGCCGGCGGCCCCGATCACGAACATGCGCTTCCTGCCGTACAGGTCGCCGAGCCGCCCGCCGGTGATCAGCCCGACGGCCATGGCGAGGGTGTATCCGGCGCCCAGCCACTGCACGAGGCTGTCGGAGCCACCGAGCTCCTGCCGGATGGTGACGGAGGCGATCGTGGTCACGAGGGCGTCGAGCAGGTCCATGACCTCGGCGGCCAGGATGACGAACAGGGCGACCCAGCGCCAGCGGTAGGGCTGGATCTCGGTGTCCGCCGCTGCGGCGGTGACGGTCATTGGGGGCTCCTCTGATAACGGTGTTCCATAAGACGAACGCTGTTCGTTACGAACACTGTTTTAACGGCGAACGATGTTCGTGTCAAGTACAGTGTTCGTATGGTGGATCGCAAGGAGGGCACCGACGCCGTGCCCGTGCCCCCGTGGCGCCGGCCGCGCAAGGCGGCGCAGCTCAAGCGGCAGCTCAGCCAGGACCTGATCGTGGAGACCGGGCTGCGGATCCTCGACGCCGAAGGGCTCGAGGCGCTGAGCATGAGACGCGTCGCTCAGGAGCTCGGCACGGGGCCCGCCTCGCTCTACGCGCACGTGGCCAACAAGGACGAGCTGCTGGAGCTGATCTACGATCGCGTGCTCGGCGAGATCGAGCTGCCCGAGCCCGATCCGAGCCGCTGGAAGGAGCAGCTGCGGGCCTACGGCCTGGAGGTGCACCGGGTGCTCGGCGCCCACGCGGACATCGCCCGTGCGGCGCTGGCCAACATCCCCTCGGGGCCCAACTCGCTGCGCGTGGGCGAGTTCCTCTTCGGGCTGCTGATAGACGCGGGCATGACGCCGAGGCAGGCGTCCCTGTCGATGGACCGGTTCTCGCTCTACGTCGTCGGCGACGCGTACGAGGGCTCCCTGCACTACGCGAGGATGCGCGCGGCCGGATATGAGACCAAGGAGGAGTACTTCGAGGCGTTCGTCGGCCAGATCTCCAGCTACTACCGGGCGTTGCCGCAGGAGAAGTTCCCGCACCTGGCCGGGTTCGTGGATGACCTGATCGCCGACGACGGCGAAGGACGCTTTCACTACGGCCTTGAGCTGCTCCTCGACGGCATGGAGGCCCGCATGCCCGGGCGCGGCGGGGCGGGCGCGCCCTAGGGCCAATTGCCTAGGACCCGCGCCCGATGTGCTGACCTGGGGTTTTGCCATAGCTTTTCGGCATGACAACGACTGTTGAAGGATCTACGGCCACCGCCCCGGCCGGAGTGCTCTCGGCCCGCTACCGGGCGCTCAGCGTGGGATTGGTGGCGCTCGTCATGCTGGTCGCCTTCGAGGCGATGGCGGTGGCCACGGCGATGCCCGTCGTGGCCCGCGAGCTCGGCGGCATGTCCCTGTACAACCTGGCCTTCAGCGCCACGCTGGCGGCCAGCGTGATCGCGACGGTGCTGGGCGGGCGGTGGAGCGATGTGCGGGGGCCGTTGCAGCCGATCGCGGTGGGCGTGGTCGGTTTCGTGGCCGGGCTGCTGCTGGCCGGGTTCGCGCCGACGATGGAGGTGTTCATCGCGGGCCGGTTCGTGCAGGGGCTCGGGGCGGGTTTGATCCAGGTCTCGTTGTACGTGCTGGTCGCCCGGGTCTATCCGGGCGCGATGCATCCCAAGGTGTTCGCGTTGTTCTCGGCCGCCTGGGTCGTGCCGTCCATGATCGGCCCGGCGATCGCCGGTTTCGTGGTCGAGAACGCCGACTGGCGGTGGATCTTCCACGGTGTCTCCTTGATCGTCATCCCGTCGGCGCTGCTGCTCTGGCGCGGCACCGCGGGCCAGGCCCTGGAGAACGGCGGCGCCGAACCCGCGCCCGGCCTCGGCCGCAAGCTCGTCTGGGCCACGCTGACCGCCGTCGCCGCCGCCCTGATCCAGTACGGCAGCGCGCTCAAGCTGGCCGGCCTGCCGCTGCTCGCCGCCGGGATCGTCCTGCTGGCCGTGGCCCTGCCCAAGCTGCTGCTGCCCGGCTCGCTCAGGGCCGCACGCGGGCTGCCGACCGCGCCCGTGCTGCGCGGCCTGGCCTACGGCGCGCTCATGGCGGCCGAGGTGCTCATCCCCCTCATGCTCATGAACGAGCGCGGCCTGAGCGCCACCGGAGCGGGCGTCGTGCTCACGATCGGCGCGCTCGGCTGGTCCACCGGCTCCTGGATCAAGGGCCGCGGCACGATCAGCCACATGACCGCCATCCGCGGCGGCGCCGCCATGATCGCCATCGGCATCGCGCTCGTGTCCCTGGTGCTGATCGACTCCATGCCGATCGCGGTCGCGTACGTGGCCATGGCCATCTCCGGGCTCGGCATCGGCGCGCTGCACCCCACGGTGTCCGTCCTGGTGCTGGAGATGTCCAAGGAAGGCGAGGAAGGCCAGAACAGCGCGGCCGTGGGCGTGGGCGAATCGGTGTTCACCGTGGTGGCCGTCGCGGTCAGCGGCGCCCTGTTCACCGCCACGGCGGAGAACTACGCGGTGGGTCTCGCCTTCACCGTCGTGCTGGCCGTGGGGGCCGTGCTGCTGGCCCCGCGTTTTGCCCAGTCAGCGAAGACAGGCACTATGGAAGGAGCCGCGTCATAAAAGGGGGATAAATGCCGCGAGTGCGGGAGCTTGAGGTTTTCCAGCTGATCCTGCCGTTCGGCAGGAGGTCGGAGAGCCTGCTCGTCAAGCTCACCGACCACGGGGGCATGACCGGCTGGGGCGAGGCCATCTCCCCCCAGCCGAAGACATGGTCCAGGCTGGAGGAGACGCTGGCCGCGCTGCTGGTCGGCGTCGACTGGGAGCACCCGGACGCGGTGCCGAGCGGCGACCCGGCGGTGGACATGGCCTGCTGGGACCTGTGGACCAGGATGCGCGGGGTGCCGCTCGCCGAGGCGATCGGCGGCACCCGCACCTCGCTGATGGCCACGGTCAGGCTCTCGCCGGACCCGTCCGTCGAGAGCCTGGTGTCCCGGGTCAACCAGCAGGTCTGCGCCGGCTACGGGCACGTCACGCTGGACGTCCGTCCCGGCTGGGACGTCGAGCCCGTACGCGCTGTGCGGCAGGCGTACCCGGCGCTGACCCTGGCCGTCGACTGCGGCAACGCCTACTCCGACCTCGGCCAGCTCGTCGCGCTCGACGCCTACGGGCTGGAGGTCGTCGAGCGCCCGTTCCCCGTGGGCGACGTATACGCGCACGCCTCGCTGCAGGACCAGGTGGCCGCCTCGGTCGCGGTCGAGCCCGGGTCCACCGCCGAGCTGGACGACTACCTCACGCTGCGCGCCGCGAAGGTGCTGCTGCTGCGCCCGTCCTCGTTCCCCTCGCTGTCGGAGGCCCGGCGCGCGCACGACCGGGCGGCCGCGGCGGGCTGGGACATCCAGTGCGCGGGCGGCCAGGGCGCGGGCCTGTCCAGGGCGGCCACCGTCGCGGTGGCGAGCCTTCCGGGGTGCACGCTGCCGTGCGACGTCACCCAGCCGCCGAAACAGAACCAGATCGTCACGCCGATCGTGGGCGCGAACGCCGGCGTCGTCGCGGTCCCGCTGACCCAGCCGGGGCTCGGGCACACCATCGACGAGGAGCGGGTGCGCAGGTTGGCGAAGGAGTCGTTTCACGCGTAGATTCAGCCGATCTTGTGAATAGGGCTGGAGCTGGGCGTGGGATTACCGCGGATTCGGGTGTCGTGGCTGTGGTTGCGGGAGTACTGGTGGCGGCTTTGGCTCGGTGAGCGGGTGAAGCTGCTGGCCGGGCTGGCCGGGCTGGCGGTCGTCGCCAGCGGGCTGGCGCTGCTCGGCGTGGTTCTCGGCCTGGCCGAAGTGGTGTGGTCCGCGGCCGCCTTCTTCGGGCTGACGGCGCTGGTGCTGGTGAAAGGTCGCTGGCAGCGGCTGCAGCGCAACGAGACGTTCGTGTTCCCGCTGGACGATCATCCGCGGGTGGCGGCCGTGATCGCCGATGCGATGCGGGCGGCGGGTTTCGACTCCACACCGGAAGTGCGCCTGACGGCCTTGACGACCATCGCCGCGCTCGAGAAGCTGAACGGCAAGGTGCAGTTCCAGCTGGGGCTGCCCATGCTCATCGGGATGAGCGAACGCGACCTGCACACTGTCCTGGTGCGGGAGCTGCTGGTGGTCAAGCGGTGGAGGCGGCTTGAGCGCTGGGCCGTTTTCCTGTTCCTGTACCGGCAGGAAAAGTGGCTCGAAGAGGCGTGTCAGCCCTTGCGGCAGGCGCTCTGGGCCGAGGCGCGCTCAGTGGTCGGCGCCGAGCGCCTGCGGGCCGCCTCGCGGGCCGAGGTCTACGTGCAGAGCGCCCTCTCCTGGTACCTGGCCCGATACGTGAGTCCCTTCGCCCACCTCGGCGGTGCCCGCGACCTCTACGACGGCTTTCGCTGGAAGATCCAGCACGACGGGCTGCTGGGCCGCATCCGGCCCCTGCCGGACGGCAGCGTGGACTGCCGGGATCTGTTTGGCGAGGAGCCGTGGGGCGCCGCCGAGCTGCCCGACGGTATGGGGCTCAGGATGGACGACAGACTCGAACGGCGGCTCGCCCAGGAGGTCAGCCGCCGGCTGCTGGACGACCCGGCGGGGCAGTCGTACCGGCTGGGGGAGCGGCCGGCGGCGGCGTGGGCCGGTGTGATGGAGGGCGAGCGAGCCACCCTCATCGAGGCGGTCTCCCAGCTGCACGGCCGGCCCGCCACCTCGTCGGACGTCCTGGCCCTCGCGGTGGCGGGCAGGATCGGGGAGCTCGACTGGTGGCACCGCGATTACCCCTGTCCCCACCCCAGCCGGGACGTCTGCGCGCTCATCCCGTTGTTCGACGTGGCGCTGCGCCGCAAGGGGTACGTGCACGAACACCCGTTCGCTCAGCGCGTGCTCGCCGGGCCGCTGGGGGACCGGGTGGACGTGGTAGAACTGGCGGCGGCGGCCGGGCGCGGCGAGCCGTACGGGATATTGCTGGGGGTGCCGATGACAGGGCGAGATCCTGACGAGGACGCCATCAGGCTGGCCGCCGAGTCGCTGGCCCAGGGCGACGCGACCGGCTGGTTCGAGCGGCTCTACGCCGAGTCGGCGACCGGCGACGCGATCGTGCCGTGGGACTCGCGCTCACCCCACTTCCTGCTGCCCGGCTGGGTCGCGCCAGGTCGCGGGCGGGCGCTGGTCGTGGGGGCCGGGCTGGGTGACGACGCCGAGTTCGTGGCCGGGCTCGGCTACGAGACGGTCGCCTTCGACGTGAGCGAGTCGGCGGTGCGGCTGGCCCAGGAGCGCTTCCCCGGGAGCACGGTGCGCTACGAGGTCGCCGACCTGCTGGACCCGCCTCCGGAGTGGCGGCGGGCGTTCGATCTCGTGGTCGAGGTCATGACCGTGCAGGCGCTGCCGGAGCCGCTGCACGCGCAGGCCATCGCCGGGGTCGCGGAGTTCGTCGGGCCGGGCGGCACGCTGCTGGTGATCGCCTCCGGGCGGGAGGAGGGCGGGCCGGTGTTCGCGCCGCCGTGGCCGCTGACGCCGTCGGAGATCGAGGCGTTCGCGGCCGATGGGCTGGAGACGGTGCAGGTGGAGGACCTGCGCGACGGCGAGCGGCACCGCTGGCGCGCCGCCTTCCGCCGGCTCCCGTGACCGGGCCTCAGCGCACGACCTGGTTGAAGAAATACTCGCAGGCGTGGCTCTCGGTCTTGAACCGCTTCAGCGCCCAGCTGCCGCGCTCGCAGTAGAAGACCAGCCATGTCCGCCCCACCCTTCTCAGGCACCAGGCGAAGTCCGCCGTCGGCTCGAGGATGCGATAGCGATCCGGGGAGACCGGGCACCTGGCGAGCGCGGTGCGTAGCTCCTGGACGTTCACGGCGTCCTCCCCTGTCGGCGGTGTCTGTCTGAGGGAGTACGCGGGATGGGCGGAGCAGGGTTCAACCCGCAACGTTGGTGGGAGCGGACGGCAGGGCGTCAGCGGCGCGGGCCGCGTCGGCGGCGCGGGCGGCGCGGGCGGCGCGGGCGGCGATCGAGGGGATGCCCGAGGTGATGAACGGCCCGCCACCGGCCAGGTCTCCGACCACGTGCACGCGCGGGTCGGCGGAGACCAGCCCGCCCGCCGGGTGCAGCGTCGCGAGCCCGGCGGTCAGAAGGGACGTGACCAGCGGCTCCGCGGCGAGGGGCACGGAATGGGGCGGCGGGTTCACGGCGTTGATGACGACGTTCGCGGTGACGACGTTCGCGTTGCGGTCGCCGTCGTCGCGGTGCACCCGGAACCCGTTCGCCGCCGCCTCGATCTTGCGGACGCCCGCGACCACGCTGAGCTGCCCGGAGTCGAACAGCCGTAGCAGGACGGCGGCGTTCACCGGCACCATCGGCGAGGCGACGCTGGTGGCCAGGCGGAAGTGGCGGCGCAGCCGGTCGCGGTCGGGCTCGGGCAGCAGCCGCCACGCGTACGGGCCGACGGCGTGCACGCCTTCCCGGAGCACCTGCCGCCCGATCGCGGGGTCGCCGACGGCGGCCAGTTGCCGCCGCAACCGCTCCACGGGCGGCTCGGAACGCGCCGCCAGCAGCTCCGCCGCGAAGCAGGCGAAGTCCTCGCCCGCCGCCTCCAGCTCAGCGCGGACCAGCCCGGCGAGATCGTCGAGGGTGACGACGCCGTGCGCGCGGCCCAGCGCCTCGACCCGCTCGGCGGTCACGTGCCGCCGCTGGTGGCTGACGGGACGCTGCCAGACGCCGGGCAGCAGGCCGCTCCGCGACACCAGCGCGATCCGCCCGGCATGGCCGCGCGCGGCGAGCGAGACGACCACGTCGACGGCCGTCAGCCCGCTGCCGAGCACCGCGACGTCGGCCCCGGCCGGGACCTGGCCGAGCGTGTCCGCCAGCGGATACGGATCACCGAAGAACCCGGGGGCTCCGCTCAGGCCGTAGTGGTCCTGGGGCGTTCCCCCGCCCACGCACAGCGCCACCTGATCGGCCTGATGGCCGCGCCCGTCCTCGGTGCGCACCACCAGCCCGGGGCCGTCGCCGGAGCGAGCCGTCGCGACGACCCGGGCGGCGACGACCCGCGTCCGCCACCCCCGCCGGCGCAACACCGCCAAAGCGGCCTCGGCGGTGTCGGCCAGGTACGCGCCGAAGAGCGCGCGCGGCACGATCGGCTCTCCCAGCAGGTCGTCCATGTGCGCGGCGGCGCGTTCGCCGCCCAGCCAGGAGGCGTAGTGCCCGGCGTCCGAGTGGCGGATCGACATGATGGCGGGCGGGACGTTGACCAGCACGCTGTCCAGGTCCGGCCCGTACGGGCGGCCCCGCCACAGGTGCGCGGACGGCTCGAACACGGTGACCTCCCCGGCCTCCGCCGCCCCCACGGCCAGCGCGGCCAGCGCGTCCAGCAGGCCGACCGCGGCGGCGCCGGCTCCGACGATCGCGATACGCATGAATGCTCCCTCTTCGTCCAGTAAGGCCGTTCCGAGCCTCGCGGTCGCCGGAGCCACGCTCCATCCCCCGATCGCGGCCGGTCGCCTGTGGAATGAACCCCCTCAAACGAGGGGTTGGCGAAGGAGGGGAGAGCAGGAAAGCTGGCCCGGAAGACACCCCGCGGCAGGAGGCTCGATGACGCACCCGCACCGCCACGCCGAGATCGTGTCGGCTGCCGAGCGGGCGGGCGACGCGCTGGAGCTCTTCACCCGCGCCTCGACCAGGTTGCGGCGGCTGATGCCGTTCGACGCCGCCGTGTGGTCGGCGACCGACCCGGAGACGGGCCTGGTCACCGCGCCCATGCTGGTGGAGAACCTCGGCACGGCCGAAGACTGCGCCGCCTACTGGGAGAGCGAGCTCCTGGAGGAGAACGTCCTGCCGTTCCGCGACCTGGTCCGCGCCGCCGTACCGGTGGCCGGGCTGCGCGCGGCCACCGGTGACCTGCCGGCCCGCAGCGCCCGCTTCCGCCGCCTGTTCGGCGGGCAGGGCGTGCACGACGAGCTGCGGGCCGTGCTGCGGATCGGGGGCCGGCCGTGGGGATCGGTGAGCCTGTTCCGCATGCGGGGCGGTCCCGCGTTCGGCCCGGACGAGGTCGCGCTGGTCGCCGGCCTGTCGGGGCCGCTCGCCGACCGGCTGCGCCGCTTCGCTGGTCCTCGCGAATCGGACGGCGAGCGCGGCGGGTCCGCACCCGGCCTGTTGCTGTTCGACGAGCATGGGGAGGCCACCTCGATCAACGAGGAGGCGCGGCGGTATCTCGCGCTGCTGCCGGACGGGCCGTCCACGCCGTCGGCGCTCGGGCCGAGGGTGCCCATCTGGCTGATCGGCACGGCGTTGCAGGCGCGGGCCATCGCCCAGGGCCGCGACCGCGGCAGCGCCCGCATCCGGCTGCGCACCGCCGGTGGCTGGTGGCTGACCTGCCGCGCCTCATGCCTGACCGGTCCCGGGGGGCGGCCGGGTCCGATCGTGCTGGTCATCGAGCCCGCCGCGCCCGCCGACCTGGCGGTCATGGTCGCCGAGGCGTACGGTCTGACGCCGCGCGAGTTCGAGGTCGCTCAGCTCGTGGCGCGCGGCCTGGCCACCGCCGAGATCGCCGCGGCCCTGTTCATCTCCCCGCACACCGTTCGCGGTCACCTCAAGGCCGTCTTCGGCAAGGCGGGGATCTCCAGCCGGGGCGAGCTGGTCGCCCGGCTGTTCGCCGAACGCTGACGGCCCGCTTCAGCTCACGGTCGCCTGAGCGGTTCGACGCGCTTCAGGATCACCGCGTACGTGAACGCGCCCAGCAGCGCCACGCCCGCGATCACCATCAGGGGGACGGTGAACGACGACGTCCGGTCCACCAGGACACCGATCATGATGGGGCTGATGATGCCGGCGAAGTTCGAGGCGAAGTTCTGGATGCCGCCGATCGAGGCCACGTGGCGGTCGGCCGGGGCGACGTCGGCGGGCAGGGACCAGATGTTGGCGGCGGCGAACGTCGAGCCCGCGTACGCGACCGACAGCAGCGCCAGGGCCATCCACGCATCGGGCACCCACACCGCCAGCCCGATCACCGTCGAGACCAGGAACCCGCCCGCGATGAACTGCTTCCTGACCCGGGTCACCGAGTCACCGCGCGAGATGCGGCGGTCGGCCAGCCACCCGCCGAGCCACTCGCCGCCGATCGCCACCAGCCCGGGAAGCGCGCCGAACAGGCCCAGCTTCAGCAGGCTGAACTCCCGCTCCTCCACCAGATAGGTCGGGAAGAAGGTGAGGAAGAAGTAGACGACCATGTTGAGGCAGAAGAAGCCCAGCATCATCGCCCAGATGGTGCGATAGCGGAACAGGTCCCGCCAGCGGATCTTGGCGGTGTCCTCGTCGTCGTCGCCCTCCCACCGCGCCCCGCCCTCGCGCAGGTAGGCCAGCTCCTCTTCCGTGATCTTCGGATGGTCCTGCGGATCCCGGTAGGTCCGCCACCACCCGAGCGCCCACAGCAGGCCGATCACCCCGATGACGGCGAACGTCCACCGCCATCCCAGCCAGGCGATCAGCGCCGTCACCACGGGCAGCGCGATGACGCCTCCCACGCGTGAGCCGGAGTCCCAGATCCCGGTGGCCAGCGCCCGCTCATGACGCGGGAACCAGCGCGCCACGACCTTGGCGCTGGTCGTGGCGGCCGGGCTCTCGCCGACGCCCAGCAGCAGCCGTACGCCGAACAGTGACACGAAGCTGCTGGCCAGCGCCGTCAGCGAGGTGAACAGCGACCACCACACGGCGGCGAACGTGAACGTTTTGCGCGGCCCGTACCTGTCGACGAACCAGCCGGCGGCGAGCTGGAAGAAGTCGTACGACCAGAAGAACGCCGCCAGGATCATCCCCTCCTCGGTCTTGGAGAGGTTGAACGTCTCGCCCATGAACGGCAGGGCGACGCCGAGACTGGCCCGGTCCAGGTAGTTGATGACGAGTCCGGCGAAAACGAAGCTGATCATGTACCAGCGCAAGCGGCCGCGAACGGTGCTCCGGAGGGTTGTGGCCATCGCGATCCTAAGTACTATTTCCTATTGGATATTTCGGACATGTTGCCTAGAGTTCACTACGTACGTCAAGACCTGTCGGATAGATCTGTGGGAGCGTGAGCGTGGCAGGGGACCTGGAGAGCCGCCTGAAAGGGCGGGTGCAGGCGGCCCGGCGCAGCGTCCTGACCGAGGACGTCTACGAGCGGGTGAAGAGCCTGATCATGAACGGCGACCTGGAGGCGGGCGCCCGCGTCAACATCTACGCCGTCGCCCGGCTGCTGGACGTCTCCCAGACGCCGGTGCGCGAGGTGCTGTCGGCGCTGGAGTCCGAGGGGCTGCTGACCAAGGAGGCGCTGCGCGGCTACTCGGTCGCGCCGCTGCTGAGCTCCGACGAGGTCGCCGACCTCTACCAGCTGCGGCTGCTCCTGGAGCCGTGGGCGGCGGGGCGCGCGGCCGAGCGGGTGACGCCCGCCGCCGCCGAACGGCTGCGCGCCGAGCTGGCCGGCGTCCCGCAGGCGCCCGAGGGCACGCGGTACGAGGACTACCACGGCATCGCCGCCCACGACGCGCGATTCCATGACCTGATCGCCGAGCTGTCCGGCAGCCAGGCGTTGCGGGAGTCGCTCCGGCGTACGCACTGCCACCTGCACCTGTTCCGCATCGAGTACGAGGGCCGGCGCAGCGGCGAGCCCACGCTGGCCGAGCACGCCCGCATCGCCGAGGCCGTCGCCGCGGGCGGCGCGCAGGAGTCCGAGGCGGCGATGCGTGCTCACCTCACCGCGGCTCGCGACCGTTTCCTCCGGATTGGAAGTACATGACGAAGATCGTCAGCGCCGACGCCTATTTGATCGACATCCCCGTGGAGACCGTCAGGACGGACGCCGTGCAGGCGTTCGTCAAACAGGAGACGATCTTCGTCCGGCTCGCGACCGGCGACGGGCTGGAGGGGATCGGGTACTCGTACACGATCGGCACGGGCGGCCGGGCCGTCCTGTCCATGCTCCGCGACCACCTCCTGCCCGCGCTGGACGGGCGGGACGCGCGGGAGGTGGAGGCGATCTGGCGCGATCTGTTCGCCGCCACCCGCGCCACCACGGTGGGCGCGATCACCTCGCTGGCGCTGGCCGCCGTGGACAGCGCGCTGTGGGACCTGCGCTGCCTGCGCGCCGGCGAGCCGCTGTGGCGCCTCGCCGGCGGGTTCAGGCAGGCCGTCCCCGTGTACGACACCGAGGGCGGCTGGCTGCACCTGTCCACCGAGGACCTGGTCCGCGGCGCGCTCGCGGCGCGGGACTCCGGGCTCGGCGGCGTCAAGATCAAGATTGGCCGCCCGCGGGTCGAGGAGGACGCCGAACGCATCGCCGCCGTCCGCGCCGCCGTGGGACCGGGCCTCGACATCATGGTGGACGCCAACCAGTCGATGACGTACGCGGAGGCCCGGCGCCGGGCGCACGCGCTGGAGCCCTACGGGGTGTACTTCTTCGAGGAGCCGCTGCCCGCCGACGACGTGCAGGGGCACAGGGAGCTGGCGCGTTCGACGTCGATCCCGGTGGCGGTGGGGGAGTCGATGTACTCGGTGGGGCAGTTCCGCGACTACCTGACGCGCGGGGCGGCCTCGGTCGTGCAGGCGGACGTGGCCAGGGTGGGCGGGATCACGCCGTGGCTGAAGGTGGCGCACCTGGCGGAGGCGTTCAACGTGGCCGTCTGCCCGCACTTCCTGATGGAGCTGCACGTCAGCCTGGTGGCGGCGGTGCCGGCGGGGACGTACGTGGAGCACATCCCGCAGCTGCGCGCGATCACCCTCGCGGAGCTCCCGATCGAGAACGGCCACGCGATCGCTCCCGACGTGCCGGGGCTGGGGATCGCATGGGACCGGGACGCCATGGACGACCTCCGGGTGGCCTGACGGGCAGTGCTGCGCACGGGAGCTCCGCCCCGGGCCTTCCACGCCCGCGGCATCGTCTCCTGCACCAGGTCCTCAGCCGGTGATCGCCTCGACGTAGGCCGCCACGTGCTCGGCGAGCTGAGACTCGGACAGGTCGAGGTGCTCCAGGATGGTGTAGCGGCCCGGACGGGTCTGCGGAGCGTACGCCACGGCCTTGGCGAAGGCGGCGTCCGGCAGGCCGAGGTCGCCGGGCGTGCGTGGCAGCCCGTGGCGTTCCAGGCAGGCGGAGATCAGCTCCACCTTGTCATGGTCCTGGCGCAGGTAGGTGCAGAACAGGGCGCCGACCCCGGCGAGCTCTCCGTGGCTGGCCGTGCCGGGGAAGAGCTCGTTGACGGCGTGCATGATCTCGTGGTCGCCGCCGCTGGCCGGCCGGCTCGACCCGGCCACTCCCATCGCCATCCCGGACAGGATCAGCGACTCGGCCAGCACGGTGAGGAACTCATCGCTCCTGGCCTGCCCCGGCTGGTGCAGCACGACCAGCGCCGCCGATCGGGCCATCGCCACCGCCAGGCCGTCGATGGGCTCACCGGCCTCGGCGGCGGCCAGCTCCCAGTCCGCCACCGCCGACAGGTCGCTGATCGCGTCGCCGATCCCGGCCGTGGAGAGCGACGCCGGGGCGGACCGTACGCGGTCGAGATCCACCAGGACGGCCGTCGGCATCACGACGCCGTAGGAGCCCGTGCCCGACTCGTGCTGGAGGGTGCTCACCGGGGAGGCGATGCCGTCGTGCCCCAGGCTCGTGGTCACCGCCACCATCGGGATGCCCGCCATGTGCGCGGCGAACTTGGTCACGTCGATGGTCTTGCCGCCGCCGATGCCCGCGATCGCCTCGAACTGGCCGGCCCGCAGCTGCCGTCCGAGCTCGGCGGCGGCGGCGAGCGTGCCGTCGGGGACGCGGAGCACCTCGGCCCCGTCGATCCGCAGCTCCTCGCAGATGCCGTCGCCCTGGCTGGGGCCGACGGCGACGGCCACCCGGCCCTGCCTGGCGATCTGCAGGTCGCTGAGCAGCGTGCCGAGGCTGGCGACCGCACCGGCCCGGACGTCGACGAACAGGGGCGCGGAGAGCATGCGGGCCAGCAGGGGCATAAGTGTCCTTGTCCGGAACGAGATGAGCCGATCAAATCCCGAGAGGCTAGCAGCATTTCGGTGATCTTCGTGCTCGGCGATCTCCCCTTCGACGCCGGCGGCCTCGAACGGCCGGCCACGAGGTTGTGGTCCCAGGCCGGATGCGGCGACGGAGGGGCGGCCGGGCCGGTCACCCGGCCCGGTCGCTGAGGCGGATCAGCCGGGCGGCACCACTCCGTTCTTGGAGACGGGGACGGCCAGCTGCGCGGCGCCGGTGAGCCTGAGGTCCTCAGGGGGCAGGTTGCCCAGCACCGGGTTCAGGTGTCTCAGGGTCAGCGGCACCGGAGAGATGGCCGGGCTGCTGACGTCGAACTTCTCCAGGTCGACCCAGCGCACGATGGTGAGCACGTCCGGCGGGATGTCGTCACCGGACTTCTGCACCGGCACGCAGAGCTGGCGGGCGGCGGTGACCTGGACGGTCCTGGTGGGGATCTGGCCGGTCAGCACCGGGTTGAGCTGGGTGAGGGTCAGAGCCCTGTTCATGGACGGGTTCGGCTGGTGCGCGTAGCACAGCAGGTCGATGTGCGAGATGACCCGCAGGATGTCCGGGGCGGGGACCACGCCGTTCTTGGCGACCGGCACGCACAGATGCTGGGGCAGGTTCAGCGTGACGCTGATGCCCGGCACGTTCTGCAGGACCGGATTGAGGTGACGCAGCCCCAGAGTCTGGTTGATCGCCGGCCCGGTCACCCGGTAGCAGGACAGGTCGACGAATCTGAGGTAGTCGAGCACGCCCGCCGGGGGGAGGACGTTGTTCTTGGCCACCGGAACGCACAGCTGCTCCCGCTGGCCGAGCGTGACCTGCACGGGCGGCAGGTTGCCGAGCACGGGATTGAGGTGGCGCAGCAGCAGGGTGATGGCCGGCGGCTGGTACGTGGTGGTCTTGTAGCAGTCGAGGTCGAGATTCGACACGAAATCCTTCGGCGTCGGCAGGGCCAGGGCCCCTGCGGGCGGCACGACGAGGAAGGCGGCGGCGAATATCGCGAGGCCAGTCGATAAGAGACGCCTTATCGCGTTTCTTGATCGAGGATTTGGTGCGCCCTTTTCGTTCATCCATCCTCCTGAGCCGGTCGATTGTTCCTCGACTGTGCGCCGGGACGTCATGTCCGACAAGGCTTGTGACCGCTCTTTGACACCGAATGCAAGCATGCGAATCCGGTAATTGGGCCGGCCGGTGGCTTCCGCCAGGTGAGCGGCTACGAGGCAAGGTCAGGGAGGCGATCGAATGGCAGGGGCGCCCGCTCGCGGGATGCGTCAGTGCGCGGCGTGCTTTCCGGAAAGCCGGCCTTTCTCTCAATAGCGCCGAAGCTCGTGATCTACTTTGTAAAGGCGGGCGGGGATTGCATTTCTCACGCCACCATCACCCGAGCAAGGCGGCTTCGAGGAGGAGGGTGCCGGCGCCCAGGAGGGCGGCGTCGCGGCCGGCCCTCGCCGGTGCGATCTCCAGGTCGCGGGTGGCCAGCGGCAGGCAGCGTTCCCAGACCGCGGCGCGGATCGAGGTGAGCAGGGGCTCGGCGGCCGAGAGGCTGCCGCCCACCGCCACCACGTCCGGGTTGAAGAAGTTGACCAGGACCGTGAGCACCTCGCCGATGCGCCGGCCCGCGGTGCGGACCAGGCTGGTGGCCTCGGGGACGGCGTCGTTGACGAGGGTGACGATGTCGGCCGGGCGGCTCACCTCGATGCCCGCGTCCGCGAGGGCGGACATCAGGGCGGCGCCGCTGGCGTAGGCCTCCAGGCAGTCGGGGTGGCCGCAGGCGCACAGGATCGAGGAGTCGGAGCGGACGCGTACGTGGCTGATGTCGCCGGCCGCGCCCCTTCCGCGGTGGAGGTGGCCGTTGGCGATGACGCCGCAGCCGATGCCGGTGCCGGCCTTGACGACCATGAGGTTCTGGCGGCCGGGCCACCAGCGGGCCTCGCCGGCGGCCATCAGGTTGGCGTCGTTCTCGACGAGGACGGGCAGGTCGTAGCGGCGGGCGAGGTGGTCGGCGACGGGGAACTCGTTCCAGCCGGGCATGCGTGAGGGGGTGACGACGCGCAGGGTGGCGGGGTCGACCGGGCCGGGGATGCCGGTGCAGAGGCCGCGCAGCGGGACGTGGCCGGGGACGTGGGTGGCCAGCAGGGTGTCGAAGGCGTCCGCTATGCGGTCGAGGGTGCGCTGGGGGCCGTCGGTGATCTCGCAGGGTTGTTCCTCGACGACGAGCGGGGCGCCGCTGAGGTCGAGGAGGCCGAGGCGTACGTGGTGGGCGCCGAGGTCGGCGACGGCCAGGACGCCGGCTTCCGGGGACAGGCGCAGCAGGCGGGGGCGGCGGCCGCCGCGTGAGGTGCCCGAGCCTTCTTCGGCCAGCAGCCCGGCGTCGATGAGCTCCTCGACACGCAGTGAGACGCTGGAGGCCGCCAGGCCCGATAAGCGGGCCAGGTCGGCGCGGGACTCCGCCTTGCCGGTGGCGACGAGTCGCAGCAGGTCGCCCTGTGCCCCCTGCACGGGCAGCCGCTGGTTCATGTGAGATACCTACCACGTCCAGACTTAGGCCGACAACGTATTGACTTGCTACGAAATTTCCCACTACGGTCCGGCTTATCTTCGAAATCGAAGGAAGTGGACGTTCATGAAGAGGTTTGTCGCTGTCGCCGCGCTTTCGGTGTTAGCCCTTGCGGCCTGTGGCGAGTCGAGCAGCCCCGCCGTGCCCGGTGTGCCCGGCGGAGAGTCCCCGAAGAGCGACGTCCTGGCCAAGGCGCCCGTCGCGACGGCGGCCGAGATCCTGCCCGGATCGACCATGGAGAAGATCAAGCAGCGCGGCGAGCTCCTCGTGGGCGGCTCGCTGGACGCGCCCCTGCTCTCCCAGCAGAACCCCGCCACCGGCGAGGTCGAGGGGTTCGACGCGGCGATGGGCAAGGCGCTGGCCAAGTACATCCTCGGCGAGCCCAAGGTCAAGATCGTCAATTCGGCGTCGGAGACCCGGGAGGCGTTGCTCGCCAACGGGACCGTGGACGTGGTGTTCCAGACGTACACGATCACCGAGGAGCGGGCGAAGCAGGTGGCGTTCGCGGGCCCGTACTACACCTCGGGTCTGACGATCGCGGTGAAGAAGGGCACGACGGGCATCGCCAAGCCGGAGGACCTGAACGGCAAGAAGGTCCTGGCGGGGGCGAACACCCCGGCCATCCCGGCGATCAAGAAGCTGGCGCCGCAGGCGGAGATCATCACGTTCGGGAGCGACCCCGAGTGCGTGCAGGCGCTGAAGCAGGATCGCGGCGTCGCGTACGTGCAGGACGAGACGATCCTGATCGCCGACGCCAAGAAGGATCCGTCGCTGGAGATCGTGACGAAGCCGTTCACGGTGGATCCGTACGGAATCGGGCTCAAGCACGGTGACGACCAGTTCAAGTCCTTCACCAACGCCTGGCTGAAGAAGCTGCAGGACGCGGGTGTCTGGCAGGAGATCTGGAAGACCTCGATCGGCACGGTGGTGACCGGCGAGGCGCCGCAGCCGCCGCAGATCGGCTCCGTGCCGGGGTCCTGATGCCCGTCCTCCTCGATCACCTGCCGGAGCTGTGGCAGGGCCTGATCGTGACGCTCCAGCTCACCGCCGCGTCGTTCGCGGGCGCGGCGGTGCTGGGGGTGCTGGTCACCGCCCTGCGGGTCAGCCCGGTCCGGGTGCTGCGGGCCATCGGCACGGCGTACGTGGAGACGTTCCAGAACCTGCCGCTGCTCGTGCTGCTCGTGCTCGCGTTCTTCGGCCTGCCGGAGATCGGCGTGCAGGCCGGGCTGATGACGACGGCGATCGTGGTCATCGCCGTGTACGAGGCCGCCTACATCGCCGAGGCCCTGCGCTCCGGCGTGAACTCGGTGTCGAAGGGGCAGGGCGAGGCGGCGCGGGCGATCGGGCTGACGTTCGGCCAGTCGCTGCGGCACGTGATCCTGCCGCAGGCGCTGCGCACGGTCGTCCAGCCGCTCGGCAATATCTTCATCGCCACCGCCATGAACACCGCGCTCGCGGCGGCGGTCGGGGTGGTGGACCTGACGGCGGCCGCGCACCGGGTGAACCTGGTCGAGGCCCAGCCGATTCCCATCTTCGTGGGGGCGGGCGTGGCCTACGCGCTGATCGCGGCGGTGGCCGGGTTCGTGACGGGACGGCTCGAACGCAGGCTGGTGATCCTTCGATGACGAGTACCGCGTTGTTCGACGAGCCGGGGCCGAAGGCGAGGCGGCGCATCCGCGTGGCCACCGTCGCCGGCACGCTGGCCGCCGTCGCGCTCGTCGCCCTGGCCGTTCGGCAGTTCGGGGCGAACGGGCAGCTGGACGCGGCTCGCTGGGAGCCGTACGGGACCTGGCCGATGTGGCGTTACCTGCTGACGGGGCTGTGGTCGACGTTCCTGGCGGCCGTCGTGTCGGCGGCGTTGTCGATGGCGTTCGGGCTGGTCCTGGCGCTGGGCCGGCTCTCGCCGCGGCGGTGGGTGCGCGGCCCGGCCGCCGCCTACGTCGAGGTGGTCCGGGTCATTCCCGCGCTGCTGCTGGTGTACGTGGTGCTGTTCGCGCTGCCCCGGTACGGGCTGGATCTGCCGCTGTTCTGGAAGCTGGCCGTACCGCTGACGATCTCGAACGCGGCGGCGTTCGCCGAGATCTTCCGCGCGGGCATCAGGTCGGTCGAGCGCGGCCAGACCGAGGCGGGCCTGGCCGTCGGCCTGACGTATGGGCAGACGATGCGCCTGGTCGTGCTGCCGCAGGCGGCCCGCCGGGTGCTGCCGTCGATCGTCAGCCAGTCGGTCGGCCTGCTCAAGGACACCTCGCTCGGGTTCGTCGTGAGTTACGGCGAGCTGCTCTACAGCGGCAAGGTGTTGGCCGCGTACAACGGCCTGCTCATCCAGACGTACCTGGTCGTCGCGCTGATCTATCTGGTGGTCAACGCGTCGCTGTCCAAGCTGGCCCGCACGCTGGAGGCCCGCCAGCCCGTCACGCTCAGAAGGAGATCCGCAGGTGCCTGATCTCGCCCTGCTCGCCGAGGTGATCCGCTCGGGATTCGTGGAGAGCCGCCACTACGGCAGCGCCGTCGGCCTGGGGCCGTCGGGGCGTACGGAGGTGGCGCTCGGCCAGGTGGAGGCGGCGGTGCTGCCGCGCTCGTCGGCCAAGCCGTTCCAGGCGCTGGCCTGCCTGACCGCCGGCGCGGCCCTGGCGGGGCCGCGGCTGGCGATCGCGGCCGGCAGTCACACGGGCGAGGACTTCCACGTGCACGTGGTACGCGAGCTGCTCGCCGACTACGGCCTGGACACCGGGGCGCTGGCCTGCCCGGCGTCGTGGCCGGAGGACCAGCCCACGATGTACGAGCTGATCAGGCAGGGGCGGGACGTCTCGCGCGAGCGGATGAACTGCTCGGGCAAGCACGCCGCCATGCTGGCCGCCTGCGTGGCCAATGACTGGGACGTGCCGGGTTACCTTTCGGCCGATCATCCCCTGCAGCTCAAGGTGCGTTCGGTCACCGAGGAGCTGGCGGGGGAGAAGGCGGCGCACGTGGCGGTGGACGGGTGCGGGGCGCCGCTGTTCGGCCTGTCGCTGACGGGGCTGGCGCGGGCGGTGCAGGCGCTGGTGCTGGCCGCGCCGGGCAGCGCGCCGCGCCAGGTCGCCGACGCGATGCGCGCGCATCCCGAGTACGTGGGCGGGACCGGTCACCAGAACACGGAGCTGATGCGGGCGCTGCCGGGGGCCGTGGCCAAGGGCGGGGCGGAGGGCGTGCTGGTGGTGGCGCTGGAGTCGGGGCACGCGGTGGCGGTGAAGGTCATAGACGGCAGCCCGCGGGCCACCACGGTGGTCGCGCTGGACGTGCTCGGCCGGATGGGCTGCGATGTGAGCGGGGCGGCGGCGTTCGCGCGGGTGGACGTGCTGGGCGGCGGCGCCCCCGTGGGGCGGATCGTCCCGAGCATCGAGAAATAGCCAGAAATACCAGGCAGATGAATGTCGTTGATTGTCGTTGACCCTCTCACTCCGGCAGTCCTAGCGTCACTTGTGCGATGCAACCGATCCCACTCTCAATTGTCGTTCGGAGCTGATCGGTATGGCAGGAGGAAGAGTTCGGGCGATGCCGCGCGCCCTCACGGTCATCGGAATCTCGTTCGGCATGACTGGGTTGGCCTTCGTGAACGGTCAAGCCCATGCGGCATCCGCCGTCTTCGCCGACCCGGGCTTTGACCAGCAAGGACCCGAGGCGAAGCAGAAGGTCCTCACTCCCTTGCAGGCGGAGGTCTCGGCAAGGAGGGTGGAGGGGTGCTGGGTCAGATCGGAAGATCCTGATCGTGCCCGCGGCCGGACCCAGATCGCAGGAGAAGGGTCTGATAAGTGCCTCACAAAAGAGCCGAAGCTGTACGTGAATGCCAGGCTGGTTCGTCAGCGGTGGTGGGGATTGCAGCGTCTGGCGGACGATCCGACCACGGTGACGGGAAGGTCGGCGGTGTATTCCAGTGCCGTCTGGAATTGCGCCGGATCAGGCACTTACAATTATCATACGGAGTCGGAACATAAGATTTGGTGGCAAAACGGAACGACAGGATCCGACGTCACCAGTAGCCATGTACAGCGGATCACCTGCTGATCGGGATGTGTGGTCCGTCCGTCCCCCGCTCGCCTCGCCGGTGAGGCTGGTCGCCCTGGCGGTGATCATCGTCCTGGTGTGCGCGGGCTCATCGACCACGAATGCTGGGCGACAGGTGAGCGATCACATTCGTACGATCAGCGTCCGGTTCACCCTGACCGAGTATGGGCGAGGGGCCGATCGGCGGCGCTCGACGGTGCTGATGGACGTCGAGGCCAGGGCCGAGGACGTGGTGGCGCTGGTCTCGGTGCAGGTCGGGGCGGACGGCCGGTTGATGAGCTGGACGCAGTGGCAGGAGGGGGAGGAGCGGATGATCCGCTGGGACGACACCTCCCGGCAGGTCGGCGCTCAGCCGTTGCCTGCCGCGCCGACGGTCACGGCCGTGCTGGAGGACGTCTTCGGGCCTCTGGGTGACCCCGAGGAGCGGGGATATCGCCGGGTCGGTCCGCATTCGTACGAGATCAGCGAAGGGCTCGGCGTGTTCCGGCTCGATGCGCCGGGTGGTGGTCTCGGCGCGCGTACGTTCGAGGCGGTGGACCCGCGATCGGGACAGGTCAGCAGCCGGATCGAGGACATCGTCCTCGGCCGTGAACCCGTGGTGACCGCCGAACTTCAGGAGATGATGGCGGCGGTGCCCGTGGACGGCCGGACCAGGTTCCTGCGGCCCGGTGACGGCTGAAGGTCACAGGGCGCCGCCGCAGCCCTCCGTGAGGCCCTTGGTCGGGTCGTCGCCCTGCTGCTTGGCCGGCTTCTTCGTGGACTTCTTCGGTGAGGGGGAGACCGAGGGGTCGGCGGAGGCGGAGGCGGCGACGGGCGGTTTCGTGGCGGCCGAGTCGTGCAGGGCCTTGTCCGCGATGTCGCGGATCTTGTCCCAGTCGGGGTAGCCGGTGTTGATCAGCGGCGGCACGAACTGGACGCTGGCCACCTTGGCGTTCTTGACCTTGAGCGCGAGCGGGACCAGGTTCTTCAGCATCGAGCGCGGGATGTCGGTCCTGATCAGCTCTTTCGTGGCCAGTGCGATCTGGTTGAACCTGGTCAGCACCGTCCCCGGGTCCGCCTGGTCGAGGATGGCGCCGAGCACGCAGCGCTGGCGGCGCATCCGGGTGTAGTCGTCGCTGTAGGTGCGCGAGCGGGCGTACCACATCGCGTCGGCGCCCTTCAGCTTGCGCGTGCCCGCCTTGACCAGGCCCTCGTTGTATTTGCCGAAGACGACGTCCTTCTCGACGGTGATCGTGACGCCGCCGATGGCGTCGATGAGGCGGGCGAAGCCCCACATGTTGACCAGGGCGTACCAGTCGACCTTGACGCCGAGGGTGTAGCCGATCGTGTCCATGAGGACCTTGGGGCCCTGGTGCTGCTTGCCGTTGAAGATCTCCGGGTGGGCGTCGGCGTACTCCCAGACGCTGTTGAGCAGGTCGCTGCGCCCGCCACCCGGGTCGGTGGGGAGCCGGAAGCCGTTGGGGAAGTGCTGGGCCATCGGCGTGCCGGGGCGGAAGCGGACGTCCTCCAGGTTGCGCGGCAGGCTGAACAGCACGGTGTTGCCGGTCTTCACGTCGACGCTGGCCAGGTTCATGCTGTCGGTACGGACGCCGGTCCTGTTGTCGTCGGCGTCGCCGCCGAGCAGCAGGATGTTGACCCGCTGCCGCCCCGCCCACGGGTCCTCCGGCTTGGGCTGCGCCACGGCCGGTGACTCCTCGTCGGGCGGCGGCTCCTGGAAGATGTTGTTGAGCGCCTGCTGGGAGGCCCACACGTATTGAGCGACCACCCCGAAGGGCACCACCACGACGACGGCGAGCAGCCCCGCCACGGTGCCGGCGGCGATCTGCCCGGTCTGCGGGAGCCGGCCGGGCCGCAGCACGACGAACGAGTGCACGACGAGGGCGAACCACGCCAGCCCCAGCACGGAGGAGCCGGCCACGATCGCGGTGAGCCAGGAGTTCTCGGTCAGGGAGCCGAGCAGGTTGTCGGTCGTCAGGCCGAAGGCGAGCAGCCCCAGCAGCCCGGCCAGGTAGCAGGAGACCAGGACGAGGCCCGTCCTGCGCCAGCCGGCGCGCAGATGGGCGGCGCCCGGCACCAACGCCGCGAGCGCCAGCCACCCGAGGAGCGCCGTGGCGCCTACCGGTTCCCTTGCCTGCTGCACGCCTCTTCCCCGTTTCCCCGCGAACCACCGTAGGTGCAAACCGCGGTGAACCGCTGGACGCGGTCCACTTTAGGTCCGAATAGAGGCGGCAGCCTACGCACCGAATACGAAATATGTCTTTATCGGAGGGTGAACATCAGTAACCGAATAAGATTCGGACCATGGGCTTCTCCGAGATCGAGTACGCCGTGGCCGACCACGTCGCCACCATCACATTGAAGCGCCCCGAACGGCTCAACGCCTTCACCTTTACGATGCGTGGGGAGTTGATCGAAGCTTTCGACCGCGCGGACGCCGATGACGAGGTCCGCGCCGTGGTGGTCACCGGGGCGGGCCGCGCCTTCTGCGCGGGGGCGGATCTGAGCGGCGGCGGCGGGACGTTCGGCCACAAAGAGCCCGGCGAGCTGGTGGACGGCGCGCCGCGCGACGGCGGCGGCACGGTCGCGCTCAGGATCGCCAGGTCGCTCAAGCCGGTCATCGGCGCGATCAACGGGCCCGCCGTCGGCGTGGGCGTCACGATGACGCTGCCCATGGACGTCAGGCTCGCCGCGGAGTCGGCGAAGTTCGGGTTCGTGTTCGCCAGGCGCGGGATCGTCACCGAGGCCGCGTCGAGCTGGTTCCTGCCCAGGATCGTCGGCATCGCCCAGGCCATGGAGTGGGCCGCGACCGGCCGCGTCTTCCCGGCCGCCGAGGCGCTCGGAGGGCGGCTGGTCTCGCGCGTGTACCCGGACGGCGAGCTGCTGCCGGCCGCGTACGCGCTGGCCCACGAGATCGCCGCCAACACCTCGGCCGTCTCCGTCGCGGCCATCCGCCGGCTGATGTGGTCGGGCCTGTCGGCGGCCTCGCCGTGGGAGGCGCACGCGGCCGACTCCCGGCTCATGGCCGAGCTGGGCGGCGCGGCCGACACGGTCGAGGGCGTGACGGCGTTCCTGGAGAAGCGGCAGGCCGAATTCCCGATGAAGGTGAGCACGGACCTGCCGCCCGGAGTGCCGATCTGGCCGGAAAATCCCTATGGTGGCTAGCATGTACGAGATCACCGTGCTGTCCCTGCCGGACGACTTCGAGGGAGAGGTCGTCGCGACGCTGGTCTCCAGGAAGGCCGGATCCCGCCGGGCGGTCCTCTACCTGCACGGATTCACCGACTACTTCTTCCAGGACCACCTGGCCGAGCACTACGTCCAGCGCGGCATCGACTTCTACGCGCTGGACCTGCGCAAATACGGCCGTTCCCTGCTCCCGCACCAGACCAGGGGCCTGATCAGGAGCATCACCGACTACTTCCCCGAGATCGACCAGGCCGTCCGGATCATCCGGCGGGACCACGACGAGCTGACGATCAACGCCCACTCGACCGGCGGCCTGATCGCCGCCCTGTGGGCCGACCGGGTGCGCGGCCGGGGGGTGGTGCAGGGGCTGGTGCTCAACAGCCCCTTCTTCGACCTGAACGTGCCCGCGCCGCTCCGCCTGGCCGCCGACCTGCTCAAGACGCCGCTGTCCTACAGCCGCCGGCCGCTCCCGCTCGGCGCGAGCAACGTCTACGGGCGGACGCTGCACCTCAGCGAGCAGGGCGAGTGGGACTACGACCTGGAGCTGAAGCCGCTGGGCGGGTTCTCGGTGCACGCCATGTGGCTGGCCGCCGTCCGCAGAGGACAGCGGCGGCTGCACGCGGGGCTGAACGTGGACGCGCCGGTCCTCGTGCTGGCCTCGGCCAACGGGCTGCGGGTACGCGACTTCGTGCCGGAGGCGCGCTCGGCCGACATCGTGCTCGACCCCCGGCAGATCGCCCGCTGGTCGGCCTGCGTCGGGCCGCACGTCACGTGCGTGCGCATCGCTGACGGCGTACACGATCTGGTGTTGTCGGCGGAGCCGGTGCGCAAGCAGGTGTTCGCCGAGATGGACCGCTGGATGAACGCCTATCTCGGCCCGCGCTCGGCGGACCAGGACCGGTAGCGGCCCGCGCTACCAGGGGAAGGCGAACAGCCCGTAGTAGGCCGCGGCCACGAGCAGCAGCCCCGTGCCGCCGAGCACGCCGGCCACCGCCACGTGCTGCCAGCGGCCCGGCCGCATGCCCTCGCGCAGCGCCGACACGAACGCGGCCACCGCCGTCACCTCCTGGATCAGCATCAGCACGGCCAGCAGGCGCACGACCAGCCAGCCGGCCAGCACCGCGGGCCAGGCGCCGGCCTGGTTCACCGAGAACAGCACCAGCAGCATGATGAACGCCACCACCGACAGCAGCAGGCCCAGGCCGGTCCAGGCCATCCTGCTCAGCCGGCGCCTGATCGGCGGCCACAGCCTGGCGTTGGTCTCGACGGGCACGTGGGGGCGGCCGCGCAGGCGGACGACCATGGCGGCGACCGGGCCGGCCACGTAGCCGACGGCGGCCAGGCAGATCGTCAGGCCGAGCATCGTGCCGCCCGCGTACCAGGGGGCCGCGGGCACGTCGCTGGCCTCGAACCGCTGGACGGGGGTGGCGCCCGCCAGGTGCACGGCGGGCCTGGCCGTGCCCGGCAGACCGGTGATCCAGTTGGTGAGGGTCTCGAGATAGCCCTTGGTGAATTCGCCGCCGTTGACCCGCATGGCGTGGTCGCCCTTGGCCATGAAGCGGATGGTGTAGTCGTCGTTGCCCGCGGTGTCGAGCGCGGAGATGAGGGCCTTGGTGGACTCGACGAAGGGGATCGACGGGTCGGTGGTGCCGTAGAACGCGAGGACCGGCTGCTTGATCTGGCTTAACGCGGGCATCGCGTCGTAGCGCAGGAAGTTGAAGCCGACCCCGCCCATCGCCCTGGTCAGCAGGTCGCGGGCGCCGATGGGGGCCCGGAGCCTGAGCAACTGCTCGTTCAGCGCCCAGGCGACCTGCCTGATCGGGGAGACGTTCGGCGAGGACACCAGCACCGCGAAGCCCACCGACGCGCTCTTGGCCGCCGCGATGGGGACCACCCAGCCGCCCTCGCTGACCCCCCACAGCCCGATGCGCGCCGGGTCCACCTCCGGACGGGTGCGCAGGTATTCCACCATCCGCAGCGCGTCGTCGGCGAGCAGCCCGAAGTCCCGCTCGCGGAAGTCGTAGCCGACCGTGCGCTTGTCGAACGCGATCGTCACCACGCCCGCCTTGGCGAGGAACTCGGCCTGCGGCGTGAACTCCGTGCGCGACCCGTTGCCCGACCCCGACACGAACACCATCGCCGGATGCCGCCCAGGAGTCACCGGCGCCCGGAGGGTCCCCTCCAGTCGCTGGCCCTCTCCCGCGACCGAGACCTCCTCCCGGCGGAGCGGGTCGACGGCCACCACCGGCCGCAGCTCGCCCGGCGGCTGCGGCGGGATCGCCTGGAAGGCTGGATCGACTTTGAGCGGCGGAGGGTCGAACGCGGGCGGCAACACGTAACCGACCGACGCAAGCGCCACCAGCACCAGGCCGGCGGCGACGCTCAAGGTGCCACGGCCAGTGCGCATCGGCCTCCCCATGTGCGTTGGTTTGCCCGCGGATCTTCCAGCCTACTCCCGGCTCCTGGGACGGCAGGGGCCGTATTTGTCAGTGAGAGCTGTTAGTTTCCTGCGACATGCGGATCCTGCACACCTCCGACTGGCACCTGGGCCGCTCGTTCCACCGCGAGAGCCTCCTGGCGGGCCAGGCGGCGTTCGTCGACCACCTGGTGGAGACGGTGCGGGCCGAGCGGGTGGACGTGGTGGCGGTCGCGGGCGACGTCTACGACCGGGCGCTGCCGCCGGTCGACGCGGTGGCCCTGCTCGACGACGCGCTCGCGCGGCTGCGCTCGGCGGGGGCCAGGGTGGTGCTGATCAGCGGCAACCACGACTCGGCGCTGCGGCTCAGGTTCGGCTCGGCGCTGTTCGAGGCGTCCGGCGTGCACGTGCGCACCTCACCCGACGCCTCGTGGGAGCCCGTGCTGATCGACGACGTCGCCTTCTACGGCATCCCCTACCTGGAGCCCGAGCTGGTCAGGGCCGGCTGGGAGCTGCCCGGCCGCAGCCACGCGGAGGCGATCTCGTACGCGATGTCGCGGATCCGGGCCGACGCCGCGCGCCACCGCGCCTCGGTCGTCCTGTCCCACTGCTTCGTGACGGGCGGCCAGGCCAGCGACAGCGAGCGCGACATCAGCGTGGGCGGGGTGGCCAATGTGCCCCTGCGGGCCTTCGACGGGGTCGGCTACGTCGCGCTCGGCCATCTGCACGGGCGCCAGCGCATGTCCGAGACGGTGCGCTACTCCGGCTCGCCGCTGGCCTACTCCTTCTCCGAGGCCGGCCACGTGAAGGGCTCGTGGCTGGTCACCCTGCCGCCGGGCGGCGCCGACGGGCCTCCCGAGGCGGAGTTCGTGCCCGCGCCGGTGCCGAGGGCGGTGGGGCGGGTGCGGGGTGAGCTGGAGGAGCTGCTGACGCTGCCGCGCTACACCGCTGTCGAGGACCACTGGCTCCAGGTCACCCTGACCGACGCCGTCCGCCCCAAATCCGCCATGGAGCGGCTGCGCGCCCGCTTCCCGCACGCCCTCGCCCTCGTCTTCGACCCGGCCGGCGCGGCCCCTGCCGCCCAGCCCGCCCGGCTCAGCGGGCGACCCGAGTCGGAAGTCGCTCTCGATTTCGTCCGGGAGGTGCGCGGCGAGCCTGCCGCACCTGAGGAGGAAGACCTGCTAAGACAGGCGATCGAGGCATCGAGGGCGAAGGAGACGATGGCATAGATGCGGCCGCACCGGCTCTCGCTGACGGCGTTCGGGTCCTTTCCCGGCTCGGAGACGGTCGACTTCGACGCTCTGGCCGAGGCGGGGCTCTTCCTCGTGCACGGGCCGACGGGAGCGGGCAAGACCACGATCCTCGACGCGCTCTGCTTCGCCCTCTACGGCCAGGTGCCCGGGCAGCGCAACAGCGCCCGCAGCCTGCGCTGCGACCACGCCCCGCCCTCGGCCGGGCCGTCGGTCACGCTGGAGGTGTCCATCCGCGGCCGGTTACTCCGCATCCAGCGCTCGCCGTCCTGGCAGCGGCCCAAGCTGCGCGGCGCGGGGGTCACGGAGGAGAAGTCCAAGGTCGTCGTGGCAGAGTGGCGCGGGTCGGCCTGGCAGGGGCTGACCACCCGGCTGGACGAGGCGGGCGATCTGGTGGGCGGGCTGCTCGGCATGAACGCCGACCAGTTCTGCCAGGTGGCCATGCTGCCTCAGGGTGACTTCGCCCGGTTCCTGCGGGCCGATGGCGACGACCGGGCCAAGCTGCTGGAGCGGCTGTTCACCGTCAAGATCTTCACGCAGGCCGAGTCGTGGCTGGCCGAGCACCGCAAGCTGGCGTGGCGGCGGGCGCAGGAGCTGCGCCAGGAGGTGGACTACGCGGTCAAGAGGGTGGAGGAGGCCGCGGGGCAAGCCCTGCTGGCGGCCGTCGCCCAACCGCCCGCCGAAGCCGGCCAGGCGGAGCCGTGCACGCCTGAGGACGACCCTCTGCGCTGGTCGGGAGCGCTGCTCGACGCCGCGCGGGCGGTCGTGGGGCGGGTCACCGGCGAGCACGCGGCCGCGGATGCGGCCTCGCGCTCGGCGCGCCTGCGCTTCGACCAGGCCGCCGCGCTGGCCGAGCGGCAGCATCGCCATGCCGAGGCGCTGACCCGCCGGCGCACGCTCGACGAGCGCGCGGACGAGCGGGCCGACCTGCAGGCGATCCTCGACGACGCGGCCCGGGCCGATCGCGTGCTGCCGCTCGTGACGGCGGCCAGGCAGCGCTCGGAGGCCGCCGCCAAGGCCCGCACCCTGGTCGCCGACGCCCTGGCCCGCGCCCGCCCACTCCTCACGACAACATCGGACGCGCGGCCCGCTGCTCACGGACCGGGCCCGACTCCCGATGCTCTGTCCTCTCCTTACGGACCGGGTCCGGCATCGGACGCGCGGGCCTCTGCTCAAGGCCCTCACGGACTTCAGGGACTTCACGGCCCTTACGGGTCGTCTCCGGTCGGTGTGCCCGGTGGGCCGCAGGGAGTCGGGTCGCCGCCGGACGGGCCGGCCGCCGCGAGTGCCCGGCCGTCGGCGGCCGAGCTGGCGGCCTTCGAGCGGCAGCGGCAGGCGGAGATCGCGCGGCTGTCCGAGCTGCTCACCGAGGAGGCCAGGCTCTCGGTCGTCCGGCGTGACCTGCTCCGCGTCGAAGGCGAGCTGGCCGAGCTGGTCAGCGCCGACGAGTCCCTCGCCGCGCGGCTGGCCGCCCTGCCCGCCCTCATCAACCAGGCCGAGGCCAGGCTCGCCGAGGCACGACTCGACGCCGCCAGGATCCCCGCCGCCCAGGCCGTGCGGGACGCGGCGGCCGACCTGATCGGGATCGACGGCGAGCTGGCCAGGCTGGCGGCCGAGCTGGACACGCTGGCGCAGCGGGAGGCCGAGGTGTCCGCCACCGCTTCCGAGCTCCCCGAACGGATCGCCGACGCGAGCGCCGCCCTGGCGGACGTACGCGCGCAGGCGGCGGCGATCCCGGCGGCCGTCGCGGGTCTCGACGCCGCCCGAGCCGTGCGAGAGGCCGCGCACCGCTGCGAGGCGCTGGCCGCCGAGCTGGACGCGGCCGTCGCCGCCCACCAGGTGCTCGTCGACCACGCCCAGACGCTGCGGGAGCGGTGGCTCGACCTGCGCCAGGCGCGGATCGACGGCATGGCGGCGGAGCTGGCCCGCGACCTGGCCGACGGGCAGCCGTGCGCGGTCTGCGGCTCCGACCACCACCCCCATCCGGCCTCCCCGGCGCCCAGCGCCCCTTCCGCCGACGACGAGCACGAGGCCGAGGCCGCCCACGAGGCCGCCCTGTCCGATCGCGAGGCCGCCGAACGCGCCCTGGCCTCGCTGGAGTCCCGGCACGCCGACGCCGCCGAGACCACCGGGGATCTGGCCGTCGGCGACGCCGAGGAGCAGGTCCTGCGGGCCGAGGAAGAGCTGGCCCGGCTCCAGGCGGTGGCCGACGGGGAGCCCGCCCTGGCGGCGGCGCTCGACCGGATCGAGAGCGAGCGCGAACGCGTCCGCGACCAGTCCGGGGAGATCGCCGAAGCGCTCGCCGCCCACCGCGCGCACCGAGCCCACCTGGAGTCCGAACGCACCCGCCTCCGCACCCGACTCACCACGACCGCCCCGCCTGCCGATGACGTGCTCGACAGTGGTGCCGTGCTGGCCGCCGCTGAGCGGGAGGTGCGCAGGCTGACCGGCTCGGCGGACAGGGAGCCGGTGCTGGCGGGGGAGGCGGCCCGGCTCACGAGGGAGCGGGCGGAGCTCGAAGAGCAGGGGCGCAGGGTCGCCGCCCGGCTGGCGGCCTGCCGTACCAGGCATGAGGAGCTGAGCGGCGACGCCGGGCGGCTCGCCGCCAGGCTCGACGCCGCGCGTGGCGACGACCCGACGCTGGCCGCCCGCCTGTCCAGGCTGCACGACGAGGCCGAGCTGCTGCGCGAGGCGCTGGAGGCCACGCAGGCGGCGGTGGCGGCCGGCGCGGAGCTGGCCAGGGCCGAGCAGGCCGCCGCCGAGGCGGCGGCCGAGGCCGGGTTCGTGGACGTGGCGGACGCGGTGGCCGCCTACCGTAGCCCCGCCGAGCAGGAGCGCAGGGCGGAGGCGCTGCGGCGGCTGGACGACGAGCACGCCGCCGTCACCAGGACGCTGGCCGAGCCCGAGCTGGTCGCCGCCGCGGCCGAGCCCGCCCCGGACCTGGCGGCGATCGGGGCCGAGCGGGACCTGGCGGAAGAGACCTACACGCGGCTGTCCAGCGTCCTCGACCGGGCGGTGGCCAGGGCGGGGCGGCTGGAGGAGCTGCACACCGAGCTGAGCGCCTGCATCGAGCGCTGGCTCCCGGCGGCCGAGCGGCACCGGCTGGCCGAGCGGATGGCGGCGCTGGCCAGCGGCACCTCCAGCGACAACCAGTGGAGCATGAGCCTGTCGTCGTTCGTGCTGGGCGAGCGCCTGCGGCAGGTGGTGGACGCCGCGAACGAGCGGCTCGGCCACATGTCGGCCGGCCGCTACCTGCTGCGCCACGACCTGCGCAAGACCGCGGGGTCCCGCGGACGCTCGGGCGGCGGCCTGGGCCTGCGCGTGGCCGACGGCTGGACCGGCGTCGACCGCGACCCGGCCACCCTGTCCGGCGGCGAGAGCTTCGTCACCTCGCTGGCGCTGGCCCTGGGGCTGGCCGACGTGGTGACGGCCGAGGCGGGCGGCGCGGAGATCGGCACGCTGTTCGTGGACGAGGGCTTCGGCACCCTGGACGAGGACACGCTCGACGGCGTGCTCGACATCCTCGACGGGCTGCGCGACGGCGGGCGGGCGGTGGGCATCGTCAGCCACGTCGCCGAGCTGCGGTCCCGGATCACCGCTCAGCTCAAGGTCACCAAGACCCGCGCGGGCTCCACGCTCGCCACGGTCGGAGTATCGGGATGAAAGACGGTTCGGGGGGTGGCGGGAACCGGCGGGCGCAGGAGATAGATTGCCGGGCACGGGACCTCGTCTAAGGAGCAGCGCATGCGCGTCGTAGTCACCGGAGCCCATGGCAAGGTGGGCCGGGCCGCCGTCAACGCCCTGGCCGCGGCCGGTCACGAGGTCACCGGCGTCGATGTCACGCGCCCGGTGTTCGAGCGCCGCGAGCCCGGCGAGCCGGGCTACAAGCAGGCCGACCTGACCGACGCCGGGCACGCGTTCGCCGTGGTGCACGGCGCGGACGCGGTCGTGCACGCCGCCGCCATCCCCGAACCGACCTCCAACCCGCCGCAGGTCGTCTTCCAGAACAACCTGATGACGACGTTCAACATGATCGAGGCCGCGGTCCGCCTGGGCGTCTCCCGGTTCGTGAACATCTCCAGCGAGACCGTGCCCGGCTTCTTCTTCCCCGAGCGGCCCTTCCTGCCCGACTACGCGCCGGTCGACGAGGAGCACCCGATCCGGCCGCAGGATCCGTACGCGCTGGCCAAGCACTTCGGCGAGCAGCTCATGGACGCGGCGGTGCGGCGCTCGGACATCCGGTGCATCTCGCTGCGGCCGAGCTGGGTGCAGTGGGAGGGCAACTACGAGCGCAACCTCGGCCCGCAGGTCCGGGACGCCACGGAGCTCGGGGCGGGGCTGCTGAGCTACATCGACGTGTACGACCTGGCGGACGCGATCGTCCTGGCCACCGAGTCAGCCCTGCCGGGCCACGAGGTGTTCTACATCGCCTCGCCCGACAACGCGGGCGGGCACGACTTCGCCGAGGCGATGCGACGCCGGTACGGCGACCAGATCGAGCTGCGCCCGCTCAGCCGCCCCGACGCCTCGGGCATCTCGTGCGCCAAGGCTCACCGGCTGCTGGGCTGGAACCCGAAGCGGTCGTGGCGCGACTATCTCGACGACGACGGTCGGGCGCGGACCTCGTAGCAGCCGAGGTCAGCCGAAGGTCGTGATCAGCTCGGGGATCGCGGCCGGGTCGTGGAAGAGGGTGGCGCCCAGGCCGGTCAGGCGGGAGGCGGGCGTCACGCCGCCGGCGAAGGCCAGGCAGCGCATGCCCGCGCTCATCGCCGCCATCACCCCGAACGGGCTGTCCTCCACCACCACGCAGCGTTCCGGCTCCGCCCCCATCGTGGCCGCCGCGTGCAGGAACAGGTCGGGCGCCGGCTTGCCCCTGGCCACGTCCTCGGCGCTGAACACCCGCCCGGCGAACCGCTCGGCCAGCCCCGTCAGCTCCAGGCTGTGGCGGATGGTGACGTGCCGGCCGTTCGAGGCCACGCAGCTCGGCACGCTGAGCTGGTCGAGCGCCTGCTCGATGCCCGCGACCGCGCACAGCTCGGCCTTCATCGCCGCGGCGTGGTCGGCGATGAGCTGCTCCCGCCAGCCTGCCGGCGTCTCGCCGATCTGCTCGGCCCAGTACTCGTTCGTGCAGCCCACGAACCGTTCCGCGTATTCGGTCTCGTCGATCGACCAGCCGATCCGGCGCAGGGCGGCCGTGCCCAGGCGTACGGAGATGGGCTCGCTGTCCACGAGCACCCCGTCGCAGTCGAAGATGACCAGATCGACGCCCAAAGCCTCGCTCCTCTCTCTTGATCCACCACCTGACAGTGTGTCATTGCGCAGGTGGTAGCGTCTCCGTATCGCTTCACAAGACGCTAGTCCGCATAGTGAGACATCATGAAGACCTCCCCCCGACCGGCGGCGCCGAGCCGGTCCAGGATCGCGGCCGCCAGCCTCATCGGCACCGCGATCGAGTTCTACGACTTCTACATCTACGGCACCGCCGCGGCCCTGGTGCTCAACTCGGCCTTCTTCCCCGAGATGGATCCGACGGCGGGCAGCCTGGCCGCGTTCTCGACGTTCGCCGTGGCGTTCATCTCCCGCCCGCTCGGCTCGGCCGTCTTCGGCCACTGGGGGGACCGGGTCGGCCGCAAGTCCATGCTGGTCATATCGCTGCTGGTGATGGGGCTCTCGACGGTGGCGATCGGGCTGCTGCCCGGCTACGCCGCGATCGGGGTGGCCGCGCCGGTGCTGCTGGTGCTGCTGCGCTTCACGCAGGGCATCGGGCTCGGCGGCGAATGGGGCGGCGCGGCGCTGCTGGCCACCGAGCACGCGCCGCCCGGCAAGCGCGGCCTGTACGCGATGTTCCCCCAGCTCGGCCCGTCGGTCGGGTTCGTCGTGGCGAACGGGCTGTTCCTCATCCTGGGTGAGACGCTGAGCGACGGGCAGTTCGGGAGCTGGGGGTGGCGGCTGCCGTTCGTGGCGAGCCTGCTGCTCGTGATCGTCGGCCTGTACGTACGGCTGAAGATCTCCGAGACCCCCGTCTTCCAGGCGGCCATGGACCAGCGGCGGATCGCCAAGGTGCCGTTCGCCGGGCTCATCAGGCACCAGTGGCGGCGCGTGCTGCTGGGCGCGGGCGCGATGACCATCGCCTACACGCTCTTCTACACCGCCACCACCTACTGCCTGGCCTACGGCACGGCCACCCTGAAGATCCCGAAGACCACCATGCTCGGCCTGACCATGATCGGCGTGCTGTTCATGGCCGCGGGCACGGTGGCCTCCGCGATGGTCTCCGATCGGCTGGGCCGCCGCCGCACCCTGATCGCCGGCACGGTGGTGGCGATCGTGTGGGGGCTGGTGATGTTCCCGCTGATGGAGACCAAGTCGATCTTCCTGGTCGGGCTGGCGCTGGCCGGCGCGCTCGGCCTGATGGGCCTGATCTTCGGGCCGATGGGCGCGTACCTGCCCGAGCTGTTCCAGACCCAGTTCCGCTACAGCGGCGCGTCGGTCGCCTACAGCCTCGGCGGGGTGCTCGGCGGCGCCGTGCCGCCGCTGGTCGCCACCAGCATGCAGGCCAGCGGCCTGGGCGTGCTGGCCGTCGGCGGTTACGTCTCGGCCATGGCCGTGCTGAGCCTGCTGTGCGTGCTCGCGCTGCCCGAGACCGGCGACGACTCGCTCACCTGAGCGGCCGCGGTCAGACCTGGTATTCGGGGAAGAGCAGCGACAGCTCGCGCGGGTGGGCCGCGATCAGGCCAAGCTCGTCGTCGGTGAGCGGCCTGCCGGTCATCGCGTTGCAGAGCTGGACCAGCCGGAACGCCAGGTCCTCGTCGGCCACCTCGACCCCGAGGCCGTCCATGACGTGCCGGAACCCGGCCTTGCCGCCGTATTCGCCGGTCAGCACGACCCGCCCGGGACGCGCGTGCCAGTCCTCGGGGAACGGTCCCAGCGACGCCTCGTCGTACAGCTCGTAGTTGCCGTGGTCCTTCAGCGCGCCGTCGGCGTGGATGCCCGACTCGTGCGCGAACGCGTTGCGGCCCACCCCGACCTGGTTGTACGGCAGCGGCTGCCCGAACGCGTAACTCGCCCACAGCGCGAACCTGCGCGCCCACGACAGGTCGAGCGCGTCGCCGATCTTCGCGTTGAGTCCGAAGCCGTGCTCGAAGGCCAGGATGGTGGACAGCAGGTCGGCGTTGCCCGAGCGCTCGCCTATGCCGTTCACGCAGGTGTTGACCCACGCGTCCTGGCCGGCGTCGAGGTCGCCGAGCGCGCCTGAGACGGAGTTGGCCACGGCCATGCCGAGGTCGTTGTGGCAGTGGGTCTCGACGGGCATCGAGGTGCCCGCGGCCAGCTTGGCGAAGCGCTCGCGGATCCGGTCGGGCGTGTCGCCGCCGATCGTGTCGCAATACCGTACGCGGTCCGCGCCCGCCTGCTTGGCCGCCAGCGCGAACTCCAGCAGGAACCCGTCATCGGTCCGCGAGCCGTCCTCGGCGTTGACCCCGACCGTCAGCGCGCCGGCCTGCTTGGCCACGTGGACCGCGGCCGTCATCTCCCTGATGATCGCGTCCCTGTCCAGGCGGCCGCGGAACTTGTTCTGGATCATGTAGTCGGACGTCGAGATGGACAGGTTGTAGTGCTTCAGCCCGAGCGGCGCCGCCTGCTCCACGTCCTGCGGCACCCCCCGGCACCAGCCGGACAGCCTGAGGCTCCCGAACGCGCCCGCCTCGGCCAGCGCCACCTGCGCCTTGACGTAGGGGACCTCGTGGAACAGGAACGGGAAACCGATCTCGGACTGCGCCACGCCGAGCTTGGCCAGATAGAAGTTGACCATGGTCTTGCCGAACTTCGACAGGCCGGTGCGCGCGGTCTGCACGCCGTCCCGGTTGGTCACATCGAGGAAATGAACTGTTGGCATGCCTTCACGTTGACATGCTCATTCAACATGGATCAATATTGATTTTCATCAACCTGGGAGGCTGAGGGGCGTGGAGTGGATCGACGCGGCCACGGCGGCGGAGCGGCTCGGCGTGAAGCCCGCCACGCTCTACGCGTACGTGAGCCGGGGGGTGCTGCAGCGGCGGCACGGCGACGACGGGCGCCGCAGCCTGTTCTCCGCCGAGGAGATCGAGCGCCTGGCCCGGCGCGGACGGCCGCGCAGCCAGCCGCCGGAGCTGGTGATCGAGTCGGGCATCACGGCACTGGGCGTGGACCGGCCGTACTACCGGGGGCTCGACGTGCTGGGGCTGGCGCGGGTGGCCGGCTTCGAGACGGTCGCCGAATGGCTCTGGACCGGCGACCCGGCCCTCTGGCCGGACCCCCGCCACTCCATCGGGCCCCGCCCGTCCGCTGAAGACACCCGCGATCCCGGCGACACCCGGGTGACGGAGCTAGACCCGCACCCCTCCGAGGACGCCCGAACCGTTCGCCCCTGCACCCGTCCACCCGCCGGTGATGTCGCGACGCCCGTGCTGGGCGATGACGCGGCGGGCGGCGGGAGCCGGCGGGTGGCGGTCTGGAGGTGCGAGCCGGGCGCGCTGCGAGCCGCCATGACCGCGCAGCGCGGGCTGCCCGGCGACCTGCTGCCTCTCGACCGCCTCCAAGTGATCACCACCGTTCTCGGCGCGTCCGACTCCCTCCGCTACCAGCTCAACCCCGCCTCCGTGGCCGCCACGGGCCGCCGCCTGATCGCGGGCCTGGTCGACGCCCTGCCCCAGCTCAGCGAGCCCCAAGGCGAGTCGATCGCCGAGCGCCTGTGGTCCAGGCTGTCCCCCCTGTCTCTTATATACCTCCGACGCTT
>NZ_VCKX01000098.1 GCF_005889725.1 Nonomuraea zeae | reverse complement strand
GTGCCGAGGCAGGGCGGCTGGGCGATCAGGGCCGCGTACGGAAAGCGGCCCCGCGCGTCGAAGACGGCGAAGTCGGCGCGGGCGCCCCGGGCCAGCGACCCGATCCGGCCGGCCCCCTTGTCCATGCCCAGCGCCCTGGCACCGCCCAGCGTGGCGGCCTCGACCAGCCTGCGGTCGAGCCCTCTGGTACGCACGCCGAGCTCCCGCGCCCGCCGGCTGATCGCCCCGGCCACCTCCAGCGGGCTCGTGACCGCGCCGGCCGCCCTGGTGCCGAGGGCGACCACGTTCCCCTCGTCGAGCAGCGCCAGCACGTCGCCCACCGGCGAGGGCTCCCACGCGCAGAGCGCCACGACGGTCCTGCGCAGCCGCAGGAGCTTGCGCTCGCCCGGATCGAGCGGCCGCGCGCACGCGACGTGACACAGCGGCCCCAGCACCCCGGCCTCGTCCAGCGCCGCCGGGGAGTGCCGGCCCAGATCGGCCAGCAACCGCAGCCCGAAGGTCCTGGCCAGTACCGCCACGTCCTCCAGCACCAGGGGATCCGGCGTGTGGGCCGCGATCCCGACCGCGCACGGCCGGTCGATCTCGCGGATCGCCGTGATGACAGCGCCCCGCTCGCTCGCCTCCCACTCCTCCTCGCTCGCGGAGCCGACCTCGACGTACGAGATCCCCGGCAGTCTCGGCGGATCGGTCAGGCCGGACACCACACCGGCCCGCGCGGTCACACCGGGAGCGACACCAGGAGCAACGCCGGGAGCGGCAGGGGCAGCGGCGGGGGAAGCGGTTGAGCAGGCGTCGATGAGCCCGGCCACGATCATCCCCGTCCACCGCACCTCCTGCGCGGCCGGGAACGACGAGAGCTGCTCGGCCCGCGGCCCGACCCCGGCCACCCGATCGCCCATGACCGCCACCGCGCCGTCGCGGATGGGCTCGGCGCAGACCGGCAGCACGAGCGGGGCGGAATGGACCACCACGGGCGCGGGCGCGCGCCTGCCCGGACCCGGCTTGGCACGCTTGGCAGACGGCATCGGAACTCCCGTCGGATTTTCCCTCTCGGCATTAAACGTGAACCTGGACAGGTAGCGCAATCAGGACGAACTATGCGAATCCCTCGGTAAGTATCGCCCGGACAGCCGGGCCATCTTGAGGCTGAGATGCAGGGCCAGCCGCTCCCCGCCGTCCTTGAGATCGGTACGCGCGAGCTCCTCCACCCGCTGCAGCCGGTAATACAGCGACGTGCGATGCAGCCGCAGCGCCCGCGAGGTGGCCACCGCGCTGCCCGCCAGGTCCAGATAGGTCTCCAGCGTCTCCAGCAGCGGCAGGTACTGCGCGTCCGCCAGCAGCCCTTCGAGCCCGGGATGCAGCTCCTGGTCGGGCAGCTGGGTCAGCATGCGGTAGACGCCCAGCCGGGCCCACTCCGCCGTCCGCCCGAGCCCCGGCACGCGGGCGGTCACCTCGGCGGCGTGCCTGGCCTCCCGGTACGACTCCGCCGCCGCGGCCAGCACCGGCCTGGGCCGCCCGACCCCGACCACCACCGGCACCGGCATGGCCGCGTGCAGCTCGTCGGGGGAGACCGGCGGCCCGGCGGTGAGCAGCACGGCGTGGTCGAAGCGGACCAGGTGCAGCGGATGGTGCCCGCCCAGCCGCCGCCGCAGCGCCAGCAGCCCCTGCTCCAGCCCCAGCCTGAGCGCGTCGTCCGGCTCGTCGGCCCGCGGCCTGGCCACCTGTACGGTCACCGGCTGCGCCTGCGGGAACGCGCCCGCCTCGATGAGCTGCCTGGCCGCGTCCCGCTCGCCGAGCAGCAGCCCGGTGACCGCCTCCAGCTCCCGGTGCGAGGCGAGCCCGCTGGCCAGGCTCTCGTGGTAGAGGGCCAGCGCGAGCGCCGGGGCGGCGGCCGCGGCCTCGTCGACGTGGGCGTCGGACATGGCCGGGCCGGCGTCGATGAACCACAGGAAGCCGAGCAGCCCGTCGGCGTGCCGTACCGGGACGCAGACGCGCGGCAGCAGGCTCAGGTGCGGCGCGCCGGGAGTGCGCAGCGGGGCGACCGCCTCGTGGATTCCGGCGGCCCGCAACCACTGGCGTACCTCGGGGGCGGTGTGCCGGCGCAGGATCGAGTCGCGGCGGATGTCATCCATGGCGCCGCTCTGCTCGCTGTAGGCCACGACGCGTTGCACGCGGTCCTCCAGGAGGAGGGGGCGGCCGAGGCGGGCGGCGAGCTCGTCAACGGTCCGCTGCAGATCCGCCACAGCACACCTTCACATGGATTTTTCAACATTTGTCGGAAAGGGCACTACACGTCTTCCCTACAACTGATCGGTGATCTCCGTCAATAACGTCTATACCGTCAATTCGTGAATGCCCCGAAGAAGCTGCTGAAGGGTTTGCTGGCGGCCCTCGTGCTGATCCCGGTGAGCCTGATGGCGACCCCTGCTTCCGCAGCACCCCCCGCTGATCCCGAGTACCCGTGGCGGCAGAACCACTGGCCGCAGACCCAGCCCTGGCAGCTCGACGCACCCATGGACGGCCAGGCGCTGCGCACCCGCCCGACGGGCGGCCTCCAGCCTCTCGATCCGCAGAACTGGGAGAATCCCGACCAGATGACGTGGGCGGACTACAAGAAGCCGCCCGGCACCAATTGGAGCGACCCGGCGGTCAAGGGCTCGAGCCGCACCTTCAAGGGCGCGCTCGTGCTGCTCGACTACCCCAACCAGCCGTTCGTCGTCACCCAGCCCCAGGGCTCGACGATCTACGCCAACCCGAGCGCCGAGGCCCACGACGTCCCGCGCGATCAGGTCGCGAAGTTCTACCAGGACTTCCTCAACACCCCGAACGCGCTCAACAAGGGCCACACCATCCACGAGTACTGGATGGAGGACTCGGGCGGCCGGTACGGCGTGGACCTGACCGGATTCGGGCCCTACACGCTGGCGGGCAAGGACCACGAGTACGCGATGGAGTTCCAGGCCGGCACGGGCTGCCCGGCGGGCGACACCTGCAACAAGAACCTGCGTACCGAGGGCAACGCCGCCTGGATCGGCGCGGTCGGCGAGGAGACGGCCGCGCAGTTCGACTTCATCTTCTACCTGAGCGCAGGCCAGGACGAGTCGTCCACCTGGCAGGAGTTCGGGATGATGAAGTTCCCCACCAAGGAGGACGTCCCGGACGAGTGGGGCCCGCCGGATCCCGCGCTGCCCAACTGGGCCAGGACCCGCTACGTCGACTGGACCTCCTGGCAGGCCGGCTCCAACTTCTGGCCCAACGCCCGCTTCGGCATCGACTCGGTACAGGCCGAGAGCTCCGGCATGGCCGTGTACGCCCACGAGCTGAGCCACATCATGGGCATCGCCGACAACTACAACAACCCGTACTCCGTGCCGCCGCGCAGGGCGTACACGGGAATCTGGGAGATGCTCAGCCGCGGCAGCTTCAACGGGCCCGGCGGCCCGCACTCCCGCTGGCTGATCCCGCCCACCGCCGGCGCGTCCATGGGCGCCCAGCACATGCTCCGCAACAAGATCAAGCTGGGCATGGTGGACGAGCAGAACGTCCTGCGCCTGTCCAGGGAGGCGCTCGACGAGTCCGGCCTGGTCACGGCCAAGGTCCTGGCCCGGGCGGTCCAGCCGGGCCAGAGCGAGCTGTCCGGCGTCAACGTCTCCTTCGACACCGGGGACAAGAGCACGTGCGACCGGGCCGACCCGCTGTGTGACTACGGGCTCTACGAGAACTACACGGTCGAGGTCGTGGACCGCATGGGCAGCGACTCCTTCACCCCCGACTCCGGCGTCCTGCTGGCCAAGACCAAGAACCAGGACAGCGCCCCGTTCGAGTGGGTGATCGACGCCAACCCGCAGGACATCGGCATGACCGACTACGTCATGCCCGACGGGACCAGGGTGCCGATCACGATCGGCGACTACCGCCAGCTCTCCGACGCGCTCTTCCACGCCGGCACCGACTCCGGCAGCGAGTACGAGTACGTCGACGAGGCCAACCGCCTGCACTTCTACGTCACCGACGTGCAGCGCGACCGGCGGGGCCAGCTCTCGTACACGGTCGCGATCCGCTCGCTCGACGGCGCGGGCCCGCAGCGGCGCGGCGTCAAGCTGCTCCCCGCGGCCGGCCTCCCGAACGGCAAGAACGTCTCGACCTGCAAGTTCCCGCTGTTCAACACCGGCAAGGCGGCCCCGGTCCAGGGCCAGCACCCGGAGGACGTCAGCGCCTACCTGAACTCCGACGTCTACCGGCTCAAGGCGGAGGTCCAGGGCAAGGGCTGGACCGTCCAGACACCGAACGCGCTGGCCTCGGTGGCGTTCGGCAAGCACGAGGCGGTGACCGTGAACGCGGTGCGCGAAGCGGGCGGCGACCGGCTGGCCAGGGTCAAGCTCACCGCCACGTCGGAGAGCGATCCCAGCAAGACGGTGACGGCCACCTGCCACGTGATCGGCTTGTAGATGAACGATGGGGTACGGCTGGCGCGGGCCGTACCCCATCGGCTTGAATCACCCTCAAGGGGAGAGCCCACCCGGCACACCCCCGAAAGAGGCGTTTTTCGGTGGCCGGAAAGCCGGCTTTCCGGGCGACTCCCTTCCCGGAGCGGGAGAGGGCCGCCCCCCGAGAGGGTGTGGATTGACAGGGGACAATCTGCCGGACAAGCCCCGGCAACGGCGGAGAAGGATTCCGTGGGCCGCGCCGGTCTCCGCCGGGCTGGCGGCGGCGGCGGCGAGCGTGCTGGCGGCGTCCGTGGAGTGGGAGATCCCGCCGGTCGCCAAGATCGGCGTGACCATGGCGGCGGCCGTCCTCGTGGGGCTGACCACCTGGGCCACCACGGACAGCGGCAGGCCCAAGCGCCAGGTGCGCGCCGACCCCGCCACGCTCGCGCCCGACCAGTGGCCGCCCGTCCCCGAGCACTTCACCGGCCGCGCGGAGTCGCTCGCCGAGCTGCGCGAGGTCTTCACCTCCCGCAGGAAGTCCTCCGACCTCGCACCGCCGCTCGTCGTCTCCGTGTACGGCCGGGGCGGCGTCGGCAAGTCGGCGCTGATGACCAGGTTCGGCCAGGAGGTGGCCGGCTGGTTCCCCGACGGCCGGCTCTACGCCGACCTGCGTGGCGGCGTGGACGCACCCGTGCGCCCCGAGGAAGTGCTGATCGGCTTCCTGCGCGCGCTGGACGTCCGGCTGACCACCGACCCCGGCGGGCTCGACGAGTTACGCAAGCTCTGGCTGACCTGGACCAAGGGCCGCAGGATCCTCATCGGCCTGGACAACGCCCACGACGCCGACCAGGTCAAACCGCTGATCCCGGCCGAGGCGGGCTGCGCGGTGCTGGTCACCTCGCGCTCGCCGCTGTTCCTGAACGGCACCCACGACACTCGGCTCGGCGTGTTCAGCGAGGCGCACGGCGTGGAGCTGCTGGCCAGGCTGGCGGGCGGCGCGCGGATCGTCGACGACCTGAGCTCCGCCAAGGAGATCGTCCGGCTCTGCGACTACCTGCCGCTGGCGATCAACATCTGCGGTGGCCGGCTCGCCACCCGCGAGCAGTGGAGCATGCGCGAGATGGCCGGCCGGCTGGCCGACACGCGCCGCCGCCTCGACGCGCTCGAACTCGCCCCGACGGTCGACAAGAGCGTGCGCGCCTCCGTGCAGCTCAGCTACGACGACTGCACCGGGGTGCAGCGCCGCCTGCTGCGCCTGCTCAGCTCCCTCACCGCGCCCGACGTGCCCGGCTGGGTGGCCGGCGAGCTGCTCGACGTCTCCGGGCTCGACGGCGCCGACCAGCTCGAAGCCCTCATCGACGCCCAGCTCGCCGAGTGCTCGGGCACCGACCAGACCGGCGCCATGCGTTACCGGCTGCACGACCTCGTCCGGGTGTTCGCCGCGGAGCTGGCCGGGCAGGACGAGGCGGAGCGGCGCAGGTCCGCCATCGAACGCGTGCTGCACGGCTACCGCCGCCGCGCCGAGGAGGCGGCCCAGAACCGCTGGCCACAAGACTGGAGCCGGGGCGGCCGCCGCTCCACCGCCGACGGGGAGCTCAGGGCCGGCGACTGGCTGAACGCCGAGCGGCTCACGCTGCTCGCCATGATCAACTTAGCCGGCCAGCTCCAGCTGTGGGACCTGACGTGGGGCCTGGCCAGGGCGTTCTGCTCGCTGTGCCACTCGCTGCGCGCGTACTGGGCCGACTGGGTCGTGGTCGCGGAGCTCGGGTACGAGGCCGCCACGCAGTCCGGCGACCGGCGTGCCCTGGCGATCGCGCTGCTCGACAGCGCCTCCGTGCACGGCGGCCTGGGGCTGCGGGACCGGGCGCTGAAGGAGGCCGAACGCGCCCTGGAGATCTTCACCGAGCTGGGCGAATCGTGGTGGGCGGCCCGCTGCATGCGCACGGTCGGGATGACGCTGTTCAGCGACGGGCACCTGGACCGGGCCCAGGACTTCCTGATCGGGGCCATCACCGGGTTCAAGGGCGAGGAGGACCTGTGGTGGATGGCCCGCACCCAGCGCAACCTCGCCGAGATGCGCATGGCGGAGCGGCGGCCGGAGGAGGCCAGGGAGCTGCTGGAGGACGCCCTGGAGATCTTCAAGCGCGACGGCAACCGCTACTCCGAGGCCCAGACGCTGCGCGTGTACGGCGAGGTGCTGGCGGCCCAGGCGCGGGGCGAGCACCGGGCGGGCGACCACCGGCTCGCCGCCAACCTCTTCACCAGGGCGGGGTTCAGCCTCGACCGGGCCTCCGAGATGTTCAAGCAGCGCGGGGAGCTGTGGGAGGAGGCCCGCTGCCTGCGCGCCGCGGGCGAGGTCGGCGACCCGGACAACGGGCTGCGCGAGCTGGACTACGTGCGCCGGGCGGAGGAGATCCTGGTCGCGCTGGGCGACTCGTGGGGGGTGGCCCGCAACGCCGTGTCGGCCGGCCGGGCGCTGGCCCGGCTGGGGCGGATCGAGGAGTCGGAGCAGGAGCTGCGGCGGGCCGTGCTCGGCTTCGAGGAGCTGGAGGACCGCTGGTGGATGGCGCGCAGCCTGCGCTACCTCGGGGAGGCGCACCTCGACGCTGGCGGGCGCGGGGCGGCCGTGGCGCCGCTGGAGCAGGCCAGGGACATCTACCGCAGCCTCGGCAACGAGGCCGGCATGCGCAGGACGCTGGAGCTCCTCAGACGCGCGGCCCCCTGAGCCGGTCGCGCGGGGAGCTGAGCCGGGCGAGCGGGACCTGAGCCAGGTGAGCGGAGGGACCCGAGCGCGGGGGACCCGAGCTAGGTGAGCGGGGATCTCAGCAGCTCGCCCGCCGCCTGCCTGGCCTCCATGATGCTCTCCTCGAACAGCTTGCGCACGTGCGCCGCCTGGTCGGCCAGCTCCCTGATGCGCTCGTGCGCCAGCTCGTCCCGCACGGTGTCGGCGATCAGCCGCTGGTACTCGGGGGTCTTGGCGGCCAGCGCCTCCAGCCTCATGTGGGCGTGGTAGACCTTGTCCGCCTTGAGCACCTGCTTGGCGTAGCCCTCAAGATGGCGTACCCGCTGCGACAGCGACGTCCAGGCGGCGTCCAGCGCGCTGGTGTAGGGCTTGAACGCGTCCTCCATGCCGGCGGGCAGCTCGCGGGGGATGAGCCGGCCGTGCTCGGCGTGCATCGACGACAGCCGCCGCAGCCGCTGGCCGATCTGCCAGATCTCCTCCGGCAGCGACACCTGGTTGTCGACCGTGTCGATCAGGCCCGCGCGGTGGACCTTGGAGTGCAGGATCGTCTCGACCGCGTTCTGGGCGCGGCGCAGCAGCATCTGGCAGGGATAGTCGAGGTCCTCCGGCAGGATGTAGCGCTCCGCGTGGGTCTGGGCCAGTCTGAGTCTTCGTTTCGTCGATCGATATGTGCTGTCGAGAGCCATCCACCGGATCAGCACGATCAGCCCCATCGCGAGACTCGCGACGAACACGCCGTCGGCGCCGGTCAGCGCGTAGACCAGGAACAAGAAGCCTGGGAGCACGAAAAGCAGGGCGGGGCTGGTCGTGGTGTCCATTCGCTTGCCGGAACGAGCCAGGCGGAGAAGGTGAGGGCTCGACCGCAGCTCGACCGAGATCTCCGGGGGCAGCGATGGATCGATCACCAGGCGTGGAGGCAGCGCTCGTGGATCCATACGTTCATGCTGCGTTATGAACCTCGAATCCGCTCATGTTTGGCGGACATATAGGGTCGTAATAATGAGAGAGCTGACGCGGTGGATCGATCTTGAAGGCGCGGTCAACGTGCGTGACCTGGGCGGACTGCCGACCCGTGATGGTGGCCACACCCGTTACGGGCGGATCTTCCGCTCCGACAATCTCCAGGGACTCACCCCGGGGGACGTGGCGCTGCTGGTGGGCGAGCTGAATCTGCGGCACGTGGTGGACCTCCGGTCGAACGCCGAGGTGTCGCTGGAGGGCCCCGGGCCGCTGACCCGGGTGCCAGAGGTGCGGCATCACCACCTGACCCTGTTCGCGGAAGGCGGCCGGCACACCGACGTCGAGGCGGACACCATCGACGGCGAGCGGGTGCTGCCCTGGGCCGAGCGCGTGGTGGACGAGGAGCTGCGGGTGACCGGCTTCTACTTCGGCTACCTGCGCGACCGGCCGGACGCCGTGGTGGCGGCGCTGCGGGCGATGGCGCTGGAGGACGGGGCGTCGCTGGTGCACTGCGCGGCGGGCAAGGACCGTACGGGCGTGCTGTCGGCGCTGGCGCTGGAGCTGGCCGGGACGACCCGGGAGGCGATCGTCGAGGACTACGTGGCCACGGGGGAGCGGCTGGAGCTGATACTCAAGCGGCTGCGGAGCTCCGACACCTACCGGGGGGACCTGGACTCGCGGCCCGCGGACGATCACCGGCCGCGGGCGCGCTACATCGAGCAGTTCCTCGGCGTGCTCGACGACCGCTTCGGCGGGCCGCTCGGGTGGCTGTCGCGGCACGGCTGGACGGAGGCCGACACGGCCGCGGTGCGCGCCCGCCTGCGCGACTGACGGCGGGCGGGGTCAGCCCAGGTGGACGACGATGCGCTGGGTGGCCGAGAGCCTGGCCGCCTCGATGACGGCGAGCGCGTCCACCGCGCTCTCCGGGTCCACGGGCGGCGGCGCGCCCTCGCGCAGCGCCGCCTCCACCCCGCGGTAGAAGTCCAGGTACGCCCCCGGCTCGGTCGGCACCACCTGCCGGTCGTCGCCGTCCCCGAGCACGCCGTAGCGCTCCTCCACGTCCTGGCCGAAGCCCGGCGCGTCCGGCGCCATCCCGGCCCGCAGCCGCTCCTCCTGCACGTCCATCCCATACTTCTGGTACGCCGCCGCCGAGCCCAGCACCCGGAACCTGGGCCCGGCCACCGCGGCCAGCGAGCTCGCCCACAGATGCGAGCGGGCGCCGCCCGCGTGCGTGAGCGCGATGAACGTGTCGTCGTCGGAGGCCACGCCCGCCCGCCTGACGTCGCTCTCGCAGTAGACCTCGTGCGCCGGGCCGAGCAGCTGCAGGGCCTGGTCAACGAGATGGCTGCCCAGGTCGTAGAGCAGGCCGCCGATCTCCTCCGCGCCCCCGGTCTCCCGCCAGCCGCCCTTGGGCACCGGCCGCCACCGCTCGAACCTGGACTCCAGCCGCAGCACCTCGCCCAGGCGACCCTCGCCGGCCAGCCGCCGCACCGTGCGGAAGTCGCCGTCCCAGCGCCGGTTCTGGAACACGGTCAGCATGAGACCCCGCTCCTTGGCCAGCCGGACCAGGCCGCGGGCCTCCTCGGCGGTCCTGGCCAGCGGCTTGTCCACGACGACGGGCAGGCCGTTGGCGAGCGCCGCGGTGGCCGCGCTCACGTGGGTCTTGTTGGGCGAGGCGACCACCACGAGGTCGCACCGGTCCCAGAGGTCCTCCACGCCGGGCACGCCGGCCGCCCCGTATTTGGCGGCGACCTCGGCCTGCCGGTCCGCGTTCCTGGTGACGACCGCCGCCAGCGCCAGGCCGGGGGTCGCGTGGATCAGGGGCGCGTGGAAATACGCCCCGGCGGTGCCGTAGCCGATCAACCCGACGCGGATCTCGCTCATCCGCCCAGGCTATCCCGGCGACCGGTGATCCACTCCGAGGCCCGCAGCACGTCGTGACGGCGGCCCGCCGATGACGGGCCGCCGGTGACGGGCCGCCGGTGACGGGCCGCGGTGCGTCGTGACCGGCGGCCCGCCGGCGGTGCTCCTGGAAGGAGGCGCGGCTACTCGTCGTCGCGCTCGGCCAGGAAGCGCTCGAACTGGGCGGCGAGCTCGTCACCCGTGGGCATGGGCGTGGTCTCGGCCATCAGGTTCTCGCGCTCGGCGCCGCCCGCGAACGCGTCGTACTGCTGCTCCAGCCCGCTGATCGCGGTCGACAGCTCGGTCGAGGCGTGGATCTGCTCCTCGATCTCCGTCGTCGTGCGCTGGGCCGCGTCGCGCAGCGCGTCCATCGGGAACACCAGCCCCGTCCCCCGCGTCACCGCCTCCAGGCCGCTCACGGCGGCGGTCGGGTATTCGGCCTGCGACAGGTAGTGCGGCACGTGCACCGCGTAGCCGAGCGCGTCGTGCCCCTTCGCCCCGAGCCGGAGCTCCAGCAGCGCCGCCACGCTTCCCGGCACCTGGACCCGCCCGAACGCGCTGGTCTGCGAATTGATCAGCTCAGGGCGGCTGGCGTGCATCGTGATGCCGAGCGGCCTGGTGTGCGGGACCGCCATCGGGATCCCGTGCAGCGTCACCAGCTTGCTCACCCGCAGCCGCTCCACCAGCGCGGTCACGGCCTTGGTGAACAACTCCCACTCCCGGTCGGGCTCGGGCCCGCTCATCACCAGGAACGGGGTCCCTGTCGAATCCTTCGCAACGTAAACGGCCAGCTCGGGGCTTTCGCACTCGACCCAGCGGTCGGTGTCGAACGTCATGATGGGCCGCCGCGACCGGTAGTCCAGCAGCCGGTCCACATCGAACGTCGCCACGACCCGGTGCTCCAGCTCGGCCAGCACGTGGCCCAGCGCGAGGCGTCCGGCGCCACCCGCGTCGACGAAGCCGTCGAAGTGGTACAGCAACACCGGATCGGGCAGCTCGGGCGCATCGTCTGCGAGCTCGTAGAGATCCTTCGGGTCGAACACGGTTGGACAGCCTTTCCCTAGGTACTCTCTCCAGAACCTACGGCGGGTCGGAACGATTCCGTGCACGGCACCCTATCGAGGGACAATGGGGTCCATGGACACAGACCCGGAGCTGGAGGAGTTCGCCACGCGGCTGTTCGACCTGGCCAGGAGGGGCGACACCGAGGCGCTGCGCGCGTACGTCGAGGCGGGGGTGCCCGCCGGCCTCACCAACGGCAAAGGTGACACTTTGCTGATGCTGGCGGCTTATTACGGTCACGCCGAGACGGTACGCATGCTTGTCACATGCGGCGCCGACCCCAACAGCGTCAACGACCGTGGCCAGACGCCACTCGCAGGCGCCGTGTTCAAGAAAGAGTCTGCCGTGGTCAGGGCGCTGCTTGACGCGGGTGCCGATCCGATGGCCGGGACGCCGTCAGCGATGGACACGGCGCGAATGTTCGCGAATGACCAGCTTATCCAATGGTTCTCACAAAGTGATTCATAGTATGAAATAAGCATAAAAGGCGTCGAAGTTGTCGAGTGTGGCCTTTCGGACAGTCCATCGTCATGCTGGATGAGTGGCTACTTCTGCGCACTCTTTCAGTAGGCGACCCCTCCACATCCCTCCGCTCCCATGCCCGTTCCCCAACGAGATCAACGTGCACGCCGCGGAGGTCGACGCGGAGAGCCACGCATGGCTGGCCGCCTCGAACATGCTCAACAGCGCCGAATCGATCGAACACTTCCGGCGCTCGAAGATCGGCCTGCTCGCCGCCCGGACCAATCCCACTGTTCCGCGCGACAGTCTCCGGCTGATCAACGACTGGTACAACTGGCTCTTCGCGTTCGACGACGCGTTCTGCGAGGGCGAGCTCATGGGACACCGGGCCTCCGCGCTGGCCCGAGCCCTCCCGCCGCTGCTCGAGATCCTCGACGGACGCAAGGAGCCCGGCAACGCCGGCCCCTTCGGCCTGGCACTCACCGAGATCCTGCACCGGATCTCCGAAGCCGCCACCCCCGCACAGGTGGACCACTGGCGGACCACGGTGAAGGAATACCTCTTCGCCCAGATCTGGGAGGCGGCCAACCGCGAGGTCGACCTCATCCCCACCCCCGAGGACTACGTCCTGATGCGCCGCATCACCGGTGCCACCTACACCTGCTTCGCCCTCATCGACGCGGGCGGCGGCTACCGGCTCGAAGCGGAGGAATGGCATCACCCCGACGTCCGCGCTCTCTCCGACCTGGCCTGCGACCTCATCGGCTGGGACAACGACCTGCTCTCCTACGCCAAGGAGCGCGGCAACGACAAGGCCAGGCACAACCTCGTCACCGTGCTGGCCACGCACAAGACAGACTCCCTCCAGGAGGCCCTCCTGGAGGTCTCCCGCATGCACAACGACGCGATCGCGGCGTTCCTCGACCGGCGCGCGGCGCTCGACCACTGGGCTACACTGCCGGTCCGCAAATACGTCCGCGGTCTCGAACACTGGGTGCGCGGGCACATCGCCTTCTCCCTCGGCAGCGCGCGCTACGTTCAGGCCTGGCCTGACGACACCCGCTGGTCCCAGGCCGGCTGACCCCTGTCCGGACCGCTGCGGCCTCAGCCCTCGTCCGGGGCGTCCACCTCGCCGAGCGCGAGATCGGACGCCTCGTCGAGGTCGAGCCGCGCGCCCTCCTCGAAAGCGCTCTTGTAGGCCAGCTCGCCCATCTGCCGCTTGCAGTCCCTGACGCAGCCGTCGTGGTCCTCGGTCAGGAACGGCGCGCCCATCTGGGGCAGCCCGGCCGTCCGCCAGTTCTGCTGCAGCGCCCCCAGGAGCCGCGCCGCGCGCGGCAGCTCGCCGAGGGCGGCGAAGATCCGCGCGGTCGTCTCCAGCACGACCAGCGTGCCGAGCGTGTCGTGGAAGTGCCGCTTGATCCGCAGCCCCTCCCTGGCGCTCTGCAGGGCCTCCTCCGAGCGGCCCGTCGCGAGCCGGGTGAACGACATCGCCCACTGCGCGTACGAGCTCACCCACAGCTCACCGCGCTCCCTGCACACCTGAAGGCAGTCCTGCAACAGCGACTCGGCCTCGTAGAGCTCGCCCTGCGCGGTCAGCACGATCGACAGCTCGACGATGGCGGGCAGCAGGCCGGGGTTGAGCTCCTTGTTGTCGGTGTTGAACTCGATCGCCACGCCCAGCAGCGCGCTGGCCTTCTGCAGGTCGCCCTGGAGCAGTGCCGCCGTGCCCTGCATCTTGGAGGCCAGGATCACCGCCCTGGAGTCGCCCACCCTGACGGCCTCGGTGCTGCACTGCTCGGCCGCCTGGAGCGCGCCCGCGCTGTCACCCTGCGCGCTGCGCACGTAGGAGAGCACCCACAGCGCCTTGCACCGCTCCTTGCTGTGCACGGGGTTGGCCTGCAGCGCCTTCTCCAGGTAGAGGCGCCCCTCGCGGGCGAACCCGCAGCACACCCACATGAACCACAGCGACGCCAGCAGGGTCAGCGCCTGCACCGCCTTGCCCGGGGTCTTGAGCGCGTGCTCCAGCGCCACGCGCACGTTGTCGTGCTCCTGGCGCATCCGGACGAACCAGTAGATCTGCCGCGGCCCCGACCAGGCGTCCTCGCTGCGCTGGGCCAGGCTCAGGTAGTACTCCAGATGCCGCTGGCGCATCTGCTCGGCCTGGCCGAGCTTGTCGAGCCACTCCTCGCCGTATTCGGCCAGGGTGTCGATCAGCTTGTAGCGGACTCCCGCGTGATTGCTCCTGATCAGCAGGATCGACTTCTCGACCAGCCCAGTGACCAGATCGGTGATGTCCGCCGACGGCAGCCGCCCGTCGGAGCACACGAACCTGGCCGCGTCGAGCTCGAAGTCGCCCGCGAACACCGACAGCCGCGCCCACAGCAGCCGCTCGGGCGGCTCGCACAGCTCGTGGCTCCAGCCGATGGCCGCGCGCAGCGTCTGGTGCCGCGGCAACGCCGTCCGGCTGGCGCCGGCCAGCAGGCTGAACCGGTCGGCCAGCAGCCCGAGGATCTGCTCCACGGACAGGGCCCGCAGCCGCACGGCGGCCAGCTCGATCGCCAGCGGGATGCCGTCGAGCCGGCGGCACAGCTCGGCGACGGCCCCGATGTTGTCCTCGTCGAGCGCGAAATCGGGCACGCTGGCCCCCGCCCTGGCCGCGAACAGCTGGACGGACTCGTTGGTGAACAGGTTTTCCGCCGGGTCGTCGCCCGGCACCTGCAACGGCGGGACGGGCACGACGTGCTCGAACGGCAGGTGCAGCGACTGCCTGCTGGTGGCCAGCACCTTCAGGTTGGGCCGCCGCCTCCAGCAGCTCCTGCACCAGCTCGGCGCAGCCCTCCACCAGATGCTCGCACGTGTCGATGATGAGCAGCATGTCGCGCTCGCCCACCCACTCCGACAGCGACTCGGACTCGGCGCGCGAGGACTGGTCGGCGATGCCGAGCGCGGAGCTGATCGTGTGCTTGACCATGCCCGCGTCCTGGAGCCTGGCCAGGTCGGCGAACCACACGCCGTCGGGGTATTGGGCGCGCACCTGGTGGGCCAGCCGCAGCACCGTACGCGATTTGCCCACGCCCCCGATGCCGGTGACGGTGACCAGCCGGGACTCGCCGAGATGCCGTTTGAGGCTGGCGAGCAGGCGGGTGCGGCCGATGAAGCTGGTGAGCTCCGCCGGTAGATTGCCTTCTCGCCATCCTGACGGGGTGGCCATGCGCAGCCTCACGGGGGGATAGGCAACACCTGCCCACGCATCGTACCGCCGCGGCTGCGGCCTGTCCTTGCACCTGTGGACACGCCGGGTAGGGGTTTGTCCGTCCGGGTAGCATGTCCAGCGTGAAAGATTTTCTCCCCGAGCAGACGGCGGACGACACCGACGAGGGCTGGGGCGACTGGCGGTCCGAGGATCCCGACGCCTTCTACCTGGAGAACAAACCGCCGCACTGGGGTTAGCCGGACATGACGCGAGCCGCCGCACCCGTCCTGCGCAGCGCGGTCCCCTCCGACTACGACGCCATAGCCGCCGTGATCGACGACTGGTGGGGGCGCCCGATCCTGGGGGCCCTGCCCAGGCTCTTCCTCGACCACTTCCACCGGACGAGCCTGATCGCCGAGAGCCCGGCCGGCATGGCCGGTTTCCTGATCGGGTTCATGTCGCCGTCCGCGGCCGACGAGGCCTACATCCACTTCGTCGGCGTCGATCCGGGCGCGCGGGCGAGCGGCGTCGCCCGCGCCATGTACGAGCGCTTCTTCGACCTGGCCCGCGGCAACGGCCGGCACGTCGTCAAGGCCATCACCGCGCCGGTCAACACGGTCTCGCAGGACTTCCACCGGCGCATGGGCTTCACGGTCAGCGAGCCCGTCCCGGGCTACAACGGCCCCGGGACGAGCCTGGTCACCTTCGCGCGGGCCCTGTGATCCCCGCGCGCCGGCCCGGCTAGCTGACCACGTCCTTGCGCCGGAACCGGCGGAAGGCGATCGCGAGCAGGATGGCCGCGTACGTGATCGACACCGACGCGCCCTTGAGCATGCCGCTCCAGTCCAGCTCGGGCGCCAGCGCGTCCAGCCAGGCGTTGTTCCAGAACGTGGGCAGGAACTCGCGCAGCACGCCGAGCGCCTCGACCGCCTGGAGGATGTTGCAGACGATCCAGAGCCCCACCGCGCCGCCGACCGCGCCCAGCGGCGAGTCGGTCATGGTGGAGACGAGGAACGCCAGCGCCGCCACGACGAGCTGGCTGACCAGGGCGTAGCCGATGACGATCCCGAAGCGCGGCAGCACGTCGAGCGCCGGGATCGTCTCGCCGGTGCCGGGCACCTGGATGTCGTTCCAGCCGAACGCCAGCGTGCCGGCCAGCAGCGCCATCAGCGGCAGGCAGATCACCGCCGCGGCCGAGTAGCCGAGCGCCACGATCAGCTTCTGCCGCAGCAGGCGGTCCCGCGGGATCGGGGCGGCCAGCAGGTAGCGCAGCGACGACCAGTTGGCCTCGCTGGCCACCGTGTCCCCGCAGAACAGCGCGACCGCCACCACCAGCAGGAAGCTCGCCGACACCGACAGGGCGAACGCGGCGAAGTTCAGGCCGCTCTCCGTCGCCAGGTCGGAGATGCGCAGCGACTGGCCCTGCGCGTTCGACTGCGGCCCGAACTGGAAGGCGATCACGAGGACCCACGGCAGCGCCAGCAGCAGCCCGAACATGACCATCGTCCGGCGCCGCTTGAACTGCCGGACGATCTCCACGCGCAGCGGCAGCGTGCGGCGGGGCGCGTAGCCCGTCGCGGCGGTCATGATCTGTCTCCGATGAGGTCGAGGAACACGTCTTCGAGGCGCGGCCCGTGCCCGTTGGCCGCGGTGCCCGTCGCGGAGGCCGAGCTGAGCAGCGACGACACCGGCCCGGTCGAGACCAGCTTGCCCCGGTGCATGACCACCACGTGGCTGCAGGTCTGCTCGACCTCCGCCAGCATGTGGCTGGACACGATCACGGTGCGGCCGTCGTCCGCGTAGCGCTTGAGCACCTCGCGCATCTCCCTGATCTGGGGCGGGTCGAGGCCGTTCGTGGGCTCGTCGAGCACGAGCAGGTCGGGCAGCCCGAGCATGGCCTGGGCGATGGCCAGCCGCTGCCGCATGCCCTGCGAGTAGGTGCGCACGGCCCGCTCCAGGGCCTTGCCCAGGCCCGCGATCTCCAGCGCCTCGTCGAAGCGGGCGTCGGCGGCGGGCCGGCCGGTGGCGGCCCAGTAGAGCTCCAGGTTGTCCCGGCCCGACAGGTGCGGCAGGAAGCCGGGCCCCTCGACGAACGACCCGAGCCGGGACAGCACGGGCGCCCCCGGCGTCACGCGGTCGCCGAAGATCCGGATCTCGCCGCCGTCCGGCCGGATGAGGCCCATCATCATCCGCATCGTGGTCGTCTTGCCGGCCCCGTTCGGGCCGAGCAGGCCGAGGACCTGACCGCGCTCGACGCGGAACGACAGCCCGTCGACGGCCAGCTCCCCGTTCCGGTACGCCTTCGTCAGCCCGCTGATCTCCAGCGGCACGTCCGGGTCGCCGGCGCTCTCGCCGGACTCGGGCCTGGCCCGCGTGCGGCCCGTCACCACCAGGCCGGCCGCGATCACCACGGCGGCCAGCGGCATGGCCCACACCCACCACGCCACCCCGGTCGGCGGCGCGGCCAGCGTGCCCACCGTGGGGACGGCGAGCGCGGGGGCGGCCAGCGAGACCTGGTACGCGGCCGGCTCGGCGGGAGTCGCGAACCCCATGTCGGTCGTGGTCACGACCAGCCGGAGCCGGTGACCGGCGGCGAAGCGGTAGTCCACGGCCGGCAGCGTGATCGTGGCCTGGGCGCTGCCCGCGCCCTCGGGGATCGTCACCCGGATCGGCGAGACCTGGCCGCCGGTCAGGGCGGGCAGCTGGACGCTGTCGGCCACGTCGTACAGCTTCGCGAACAGCGTGGCCTCGCCCTTGCCCGACACCTTGATCGTGGCGGTGGCCGAGCCGGTGAGCTGGAGCGGCGCGGTGAGCGGGCGCGACTCGAACGCGGCGCTCTGTCCCGGCATGTCGATCGAGACGCCGCCGGCGCTCTGGCCGCCGAGCAGGCCGCCGATGCCGGGCACCGTCGAGATCGAGGCGGGCGCGCCGCCCGGCGGGTTGACGATGTTCTGCTCGGGGCCGCTCAGCTCCACCGACGTCGTGCCGGTGCCCGCGAGGCCGGGATAGGAGCCGGCCTCGGGGTGGAGGCGGATGCGCTGGCGGGTGCCCGGGTCGCGGCCGCCGTCACGCGTCACGGTGAACGCGCTGACCGCGGTCCCGGCGGACTCGTCGCCCTTCAGGTAGCGGGCGAACCAGGCCGCGGACTGGTCGAACACCCAGTCGGCCTCGCCGTTGCCGCCGTCGTGACCGCCGTCGAACCAGGCCAGGCTGACCGGGGTGCCGGCGGCGGCGATCGCCTTGGCGTTGGCGTCGGCGTGCCCGAGCGGGAACAGGGAGTCGCGCTGGCCCTGGATGAGCAGGGTGGGGGCCTTGATCTGGCCGGCCACGGTGATCGGGCTCGACTTGCGCAGCAGGGCGACGGCCTCGGGAGTGGGCTTGCCGGTCGTCGCGACCTGCTGGTAGATGTCGCAGATCGCGGGCATGAACCTGCCGCACCGCGCCTGATCGGCGGTCATCGGCCCCGCGGCCTGCCGCTCGGCCTGCTGGGCGAAGCTGTCCAGCGAGACGCCCTGGCCGAAGAAGATGCCGGCCCACATGCGCTTGAAGACACCGCTCTGGACGCTCTGGCCGAGCGCGGGGGCGGCGGCGCTCTGCGCTCCCTGGCCCCCGGCGGCCGGGGCCGCGGCGTTGTTCGGGAAGAGCGCGTCGGCCAGGTCGGCCCAGGTGATCTGGGGCACGATCGCGTCGACCCGCTGGTCGTAGGCGGCGGTCATCAGGGCGATCGCGCCGCCGTACGAGCCGCCGGCGATGCCCACCCGCGGGTCGCCCGCGGCGTCGAGCTGGACCTCAGGCCGCTTGGCCAGCCAGTCGATGAGCTGCTTGACGTCCTTGACCTCGTAGTCGGGGGAGTTGAGCGCGATCTCGCCGGTCGAGCGCCCGAACCCGCGGGCCGACCACGTCAGCACGGCGTAGCCGTCCTGGGCGATGCGGATCGCCTGCTGCCGCATGCTCTGCTTGCTGCCGCCGAAACCGTGGGCGAGCAGCACGACCGGCGCCTTCCCGCCATCGGGCGGTGGGAAGAACGTCGCATCGAGCTCGACCCGTTGGTCGTCGGCTGGTCCGTCGACGACGGTTATCTTCTGGTCCTGGCCCCGCACATCAGGATCCGACGGCCATACCAGCCATGTCGTCACCCCGATGAGTACGAGTGCCGCCACCAGCGCGGCCACACGCTTCATGACCGCGAGCCTACTTTGAGCACCTGAGAGATCCCTGAGACGGCGCTCACGCCGGGGTCTCAGCCGAGGATGGCGTAGACCGTCGAGGCCCGCGCGGCCGGCTCGACCTCGCCGTCGGCCGTGAGGGTGATCTCGGAGAAGGCCAGCGTGCGGCCCAGCTTCGTGATGCGGACGTCGATCAGCACGTCCTTGCCGGTCACCGGCCGCTGGAACGTGGTGGACTGCTGGACCGTGGTCATCGGCACGAACCCGCCGCGCGCCGCCGAGATGGCGACGACCGTGGCGGTGTCGGCCGCGGCCATCATCGCCTGCCCCGACAGCCCGCCGCCCGCCCTGGCCAGGTCGTCCGACCACGGCAGCCGGACGATCGCGTGGCGCTCGCCCACCTCCTCCACGCCCAGCCCGAGCCGCTGGACCCAGGGAGCGAAGTAGTCGCGGAGAATCGCTTCGGCGTCTTCTGGAGTCACCCGCCCATCATGCACGCTGGACTGGGCCCCATGAAGGAGGAGAGCGGACATGCCGGTGGTGGAGGTGTTCCTGCCGTCCACGTACGAGACGGCCGTCCCGTACGAGCTGTTCGCCCGGCTGCGCCGGGAGTCGCCGGTGTGCTGGATCCCCGAGCCGGCCGTCGGGCCGTGGCGGGAGGGCCCCGGCTACTGGGCGGTGTTCGGGCACGCGGACGTCAAGCAGGTCCTGCGCGACCCCGCGACCTTCTCCTCCCACCTGGGCGCCACCCAGATCCGCGACCCCGACACCCCCGCCGACCTGGCCTTCGTACAGGTCCAGATGCTGAACATGGACCCGCCGGACCACTCCAGGCTGCGCCGGATCGTGGCCGCCGCCTTCACCCCGCGCGCGGTGCGCGCGCTGGAGCGCACGATCGCCGATCGGGCGGCGGCGCTGTTCGCCGCGGGCGAGTGCGACTTCGTCGAGGTGGCCGCCGACCTGCCCGTGTGGACGCTGGCCCATGTCATGGGCGTGCCCGAGCAGGACAAGCGGCTGCTGTACGACTGGGCCTCCCGCGTCATCGGCTACCAGGACGCCGACTACGCGGGGCTGTCCACGGCCGACGTCGAGTCCCTGACCCCCGTCGGCCGCCTGGCCGTCGCGTCCCGGCCCGAGCTGCGGCCGGGCACCAACCCGCGCTCGAAGGCGGCGCTGCGCGACATGTTCGCCTACGCGCACGCCCTGGCCGAGACGCCCGCCGACGGCGAGTCCGTCATGTCGGCCATGCGGAAGGGCGGCCTGACGGGGGCGGAGTTCGAGAACATGTTCTTCCTCTTCGCCGTCGCCGGGAACGAGACCCTGCGCAACGGCATCCCCGGCGGGCTGCTCAGCCTGCTCGGCCACCCCGCCGAGCTGGCCCGCCTGCGCGCGGACCCCTCCCTGCTGGACTCCGCCATCGAGGAGATGCTCCGCTTCTGGCCTCCCGTCATGCACTTCCGGCGTACGGCCACCCGCGATCTCACCCTCGGCGGCCGGGACATCCGCGCGGGCGAGAAGGTGGTCGTCTACCACGCCTCCGCCAACAGGGACCCGGACGTCTTCCCCGACCCCGACCGGTTCGACGTCGCCCGCACCCCGAACGACCACGTCAGCTTCGGCTTCGGCCCGCACTTCTGCCTCGGCGCGCACCTGGCCCGCGCCCAGTTCCGCTCGGTCTTCAAGGAGCTGCTCGCCTGGGACGCCGAGCTCGCCGGCCCGCCGCGGCGGCTCACGTCCAACTTCCAGAACGGTCTCAAGCAGCTCCCCGTACGCCTGAGCCGCCGCGCGGGTCACTGAATCGCCTCGGGAACGGGGTTGTCGCGGGCCTGAGTTGCGGTGGACCGTAAGATTTCCTCCCGTGAAGTCTCCAGCATCGATCAAGAAGGCCGCCCAGTGGGCCTTGCCGTACTGGACCAGGGGCCAGGCGGGGCGCGAGACGCCGCAAGACCTGTTCCGGGTGCTCTATTTCGGCTGGCTGGCGGCGTTCACCCTCAAAGTGCTCGGCTCGGCGTGGGACGTCTCGTGGCACTTCAAGTGGCTGCGTGACGACCTCGCCCCGCCGCACCTGCTCAACTCCGCCGGCACGGCGCTCGCCGTCGCCCTGACCCTGATCCACGGCTACACGGGGTACGGCGTCGACAAGGCCGCGCTGAGGCTCATCCAGTGGGGCACCGGGATCTTCCTCGTCGCGGTCCCGCTCGACCTGATCAACCACCGCGTCAACGGGCTCGACATCACCTCGTGGAGCCCGTCGCACATCATGCTCTACGTCGGCACGTTCTTCATGATCATGGGCGTGGTCCGCGGCTGGTTCATGGGCGCGCCGCCCGGCAGGGAGCGGACCGTCCTGCTGGGCGTGTTCCTCGCGTTCTTCCTGGAGAACGTCCATTTCCCCGAGCAGCACCAGGAGTACGGCATCCTGTCGCTCGGCGCCTGGGACAACCAGGCCGTCTACGCCGAGCAGATCCTGCTGAGGTTCGCGGCCGACCAGATGGGCCGGCCGGTGGACCGGACGATGATGACGGAGTTCACCCTGCCCGTCCCGGACTTCCTCTACCCGGTCTACGCGGTCGTCGTCGGCGTCGCGGTGCTGGTCGCCGCGCGGCTGCTGATCGGCAGGTTCGGCGCGGCGACCCTGGTGGCGGGCGCCTACGTGGGGTTCAGGACGCTGGTCTGGCCGCTGCTGACGTTCACCGGGTTCCCGCCGTCCGCGCTGCCGTTCTTCCTCGTCGTCGCCGGCCTGGCGGTGGACGTCGCGTTCCTGGTGCGGATGCCCGCCGTACGCGCCGTGCTGGGGTCGGTCGGCGCGACGGCCGTCGCGTACGGCGCGCTGGTGGCGCAGAGCGCGATCATGGGCTCGGTCTACGGCGCGCTGAAGGGCCAGGAGGGGCTGCTCGGAGCACCCCCGCTGGCCACCGCGTCGGCCGTCTGGGCCGGGCTCGGCCTGCTCCTGGTGTGGCTGGCGGCCGAGTGGATCGCCGGCAGGGGGGAGCGCCGCTCTCAGGCGATCGACGCCCGCGTGATCGCCACCGCCACGCCGTAGGCCAGCCCCATCACGCCCACCTCGGCCGCCGCCCATCCCACCAGGGCGGTGGCCCGGCCCCCGCGCACGGCGGGCAGCAGGCGGAAGCGGATGTGCGCGGCCAGCGGCACCAGCGAGGCCATCAGCACCAGCTTGACCACGACCAGCTGCCCGTAGTGGCTGGTCACGATCGCGCCGGGCAGCGTCACGCCCGGCGTGAGCGCCATCGTGCCGAGCCCGGTGATCAGCCCGGACAGGCTCACCAGGAGCAGGCACACCGTGGCGATCCTGGAGAACCTGGGCAGCGCCAGGGCCAGCAGGTCCTTGTGCGGCGCGACGAAGATCGCCGTCGCCGCCAGCCCGCCCGCCCACGCCGCCGCGCCCATCACGTGGATCTCCATCGAGATCATGATGGGGTCGTGCCAGACGGAGTTCACCGCGTGCCCGGTGACCGGGATCGGCAGCAGCCCGAACAGCGCCACGATCACCCGCAGCTCGGCCGGCACCTTCTCGCCGAACCGCACCGCCATGAGCCCGATCCCGGCCGCCGCCAGCGCGCACGCGGCGCTGAACAGCAGGCCCTGCCCGGTGCCGACGCTGCCCACGTAGCCGGCGATCATCCCGAACGTCGGCACGCGGCCCGGGTTCAGCTCGGCGGTCTGGAACACGATCGTGAGCAGCGCGCAGATCGCCCACGCCCAGGCGGCCAGCACGGCCAGCGGCCGCACCCTGAGCAGGACCGGCTCGGTCAGCGCGGGGTGGTTGAACCCGAGCAGCTTGGGCAGCAGGCTGAGCCCGACCACCGCGACGGCGGCCAGGTCGAGCAGCACGCGCACGACCGGCAGCCCGATCGTGACCAGCGCTCCCGGCATGGGGACGCCCGGCACGGACTCCTGAGCGGTGAAGGTGCTGGCGGCCACCGCGGAGACGATCGCGCACACGCCGAACGCGCCCGCCACGAGCCGCCCGCCCACCCGCTGCCGGGGGAGAGCGGGAGCGGTCACCGTCACGCCCGCGTCTCCTCAGCCTGAGACTTCTCCGCAGCCTCCGCAGCCTCCGCAGCCTGTGCGGCCGGAGCGGGGGCCGCGCTCGGGCCGGAGCGCCGCAGGGCGACGGCCGTGCCGGCCGCGAGGACCAGCAGCGCGCCCACGATCCACACCACGGCCATCCCGGCCCCGCCGTTGGCCGCCGCCTCGGCCGCCTCAGCGTCGGACCCGGCACTCTCCGCGCCGGTGTCCTGCGTGCCCTGCGTTCCCTGCGTTCCCTGCGCGGTCTGCCCGGTGGCGCCGGCGGCCAGGGTGAAGGTGATCTTCCCGGTGACCGGGTGCCCGTCGGACGACAGGATCCGGTAGCCCACGACGTACGCGCCTCCGGCAGGCAGCGGCTTGACCTTCACCGACACCCGCTCCGCCGCGACGACGGCGGCCCCGTCGGCCCACGCGGACCCGTCCGCCCCCGTCACGCCCATCTGCGCGTATCCCTGGCGCACCGCCTGGTCGAACACCAGGGTCACCCGCTCGGGCGAGGCCGTCAGCGTCGCCCCGTCCTTGGGGTCGCTGCCGATCAGCACGTTGTGCGCCTGCGCCGGCGGAAGGGCGAGCCCCACCGCGACGAAGGCGAGCAGCAGGACCGTGAGTAGCCGCCTCACAGATCAGAACCTTCCATCGAACACGTTGTGAACCTGTATATGGTCCCATTCATGGGAGACCTGTTCGGCGGCGCGGCCCCTTACTACGCCAAATACCGCTCCGGTCACGGCGATCCGGCGATCGAGCATCTGGCCATGACGTTCGGCGCGGACAGCACGGTGCTCGACCTGGGTTGCGGGCCGGGCACCGTGGCGATCCCGCTGGCGCGGCGCGTGCGCCGGGTCCTGGCCGCCGACCCCGACGAGGAGATGCTCGCCGAGGGCGCGCGGCTGGCGGCGGGCGTGCCGAACATCACCTGGCTCTCCGGCGACTCCACGACGCTGCGCGCGTTCCCGGCGTTCGACCACGTGGTCATGGGCAGGTCGTTCCACTGGATGGACCGGCGTGCCGTGCTGGCCGAGCTGGACGAGCTGCTGCCGCCGGGCGGCGTCGTGGCGATCATCGGGCCGCCGCCCCGCGACATGGAGGAGGGCCCGTGGGAGCCCGTCATGCGGCGGGTGCGCGACGAGTTCGGGGTGAACACGTTCCGGGCCGCCAACTCCTACCAGACCAGCGGCGAGCACCATCACGAGGTGCTGGAGACCTCGCCGTTCGGCGACCTGGACGCGACGTCGTACGAGAACCGCCGGATGTACGACCTGGACGCGGTGATCGGCCTGCAGCTGTCCTACTCCTACACCGCACCCGCCCGCCTCGGCGACCGGGTGGCGGCCTTCACCGGGGCCGCGCGGGCGGCGCTGCTGGCGCAGAACCCGTCGGGCAGGTGGGAGCAGCGGACGGTGACCGAGGTGCTGATCGCCAGACGCCCGCGGGCCTAGCTCATGCGCGGGCGGGCTCGCGCGGGGCCGCCCAGATGCCCATGGCCTGCCAGATCCGCCGGGTGAACGCGTTGACCAGCCCGATCTCGGCGCACAGCTCGCGCGTCTTGCCGATCGAGTCCCTGATCTCCTGCTTGGCGGCCGGATTGCGCAGGTAGACCTCGGACACCACGTGCGCGGGGATGCGGAAGCGCCGGATCATCGGCCCCGGGGGCGCCAGCATGATCCGGGCCATCACCCCGAGGATGATCGGTGAGGCGATGCCCAGCATGAGCCGGCGACCGGCGGCCATCCGCGGCACCCGGTTGCGCAGGTAGTGCCGGGCGAAGGAGATGTGCCTGGCCTCCTCCGCGATGTGGATGCGCATGATCGTCTCTTCCAGCGGGTGGTGGACCCGCCCGTCCTTCAGCACCTTGCGCTGCACGTGGTCGATCGGGTCCTCGCCGCCCAGCACGAACACGAAGAACAGCTCGGTCGAGATCAGCGGGATCCACGGCGCTACCTGCGCGATCACCGACAGGGGGCCGGGCATGCCGCGTACCGGGAGCTTCGTGCGGTTCACGAACTCCTGGAACATCATCCCGTGGTGACCCTCTTCGATGGTCTCGTGGTAGACGTAGCGGAACTCGGGTGAGCCGTTGGGCAGCCGGTAGGCGTAGTTGAGCAGCCCGCGCTTGAGCAGGTTCTCGAACTGCAGCCCGATCTTCATGGCGGTGGCGATCCGCCACAGGCCGATCGCGGCCCGCGTCTCGGGGGAGCGGCTCCGGTACCAGGGGTGCCCGCCCAGCTTGTCCACCTCGGGCAGCTCCCAGCGCGGATCGGCCCGGTCCACGAGGAACTCGGGGTCGTCCCACGGTATGTCCCGGTACGGCTCCCAGTGCTTGTCCACCGACGCCTTCGAGAGACGTTCGATGACCGCCTGGTAGGCGCTCCTGTTCGCGACCTGCTCGTCGCTTTCCCTGGCGGCGGTAGAGCTCGGTGCGGATGTCATCGCTGCGCTCCTCTCCTCGCCCAGCAATTGTACGGACTATCCAATAGCGCTGGGAAGGGTACGGATCACAGGTTTTCGACGGCCAGTCCGAGCTCGTTCGCCGCGGCCGTCCGGATCAGCACGTTGACCCGGCGCCTGGACAGCACCTTGGAATGCACGTGCGTCTGGATCGCGAGGCCGTCGATGAGCCCGAGGATGCGCCACGTCGCCGCGTCGGGGTCGGAGCACTTGAACTCGCCGCAGTCCACGCCCGACTCGATGATCGAACGCAGGAGCAGGCGGCCCTGCGAGTCGATCCGCCGCGAGATCGCCTCCAGCTCCGAGCTGCGCATCGCCTCGGCCCACGCGTCGATCCACAGCCGCCAGCCCTCGGTGGGGATCGCCGGCGAGCACAGCCTGAGCAGGGTGCGCAGCCGGTCGAGCGGCGTGCCGGTGGAGCGCTCGATGTCGCCGAGCGCGTTGAGATGCAGGCGGGCGGCATAGGTGAAGGCCTGCGCGAAAAGCCCGTCCTTCGTCTCGAAATGGTAGAAGAGCAGCGCCTGGCTGACGCCGGCGGCTCTGGCGATGTCGACGGTCCTGGTGTGCCCGAAGCCCTGCTCCGCGATCACCTCGCAGGCCGTCTTCAGCAAATCCTCGCGCCGTAATCGGCTGAACCCTTGTGTCACAGCGTGTAACTCTAACTTCTGATATATGGCATTTATAGGACAAATCGGGCGCGGCTCGTTCGGCTGTCGCCGGGGACCTCCTTCACTGCCTGGCCGCGCCGCTGACACACAGTCATCTTGATCATGGTAACCGTGCGCCCGGTGGCGGTCGTGATCAGGGTCGAAAACCTTTCATTACCCAGCATCAGTCACTCCGTACCGGCATTTGCAGGACAAAGCGCGCACCGGTATCGGAAACCTCGATCACGAGGGTGCAGCGCGGGAAAGACCTCCAGAGCAATGCTCTATGCGTCCTGCGGCGACCTGGCTAGAGTAAGTGAGCACTGATGCCAAGGAGACGATGTGAACCTTGCAGAGTATCGGCGCGCCGCCAGGGCCTGGCTCCAGGAGAACGCTCCAGCGGACGACTACCCCGAGGCGGACGCGGTCACCAGGGCCAGAGAATTCATGGCCAAGCTCTATGACGCCGGCTACTCCGGCATCACCTGGCCGGAACGCTGGGGCGGGCAGGGGCTGACCCAGGCGGAGGAGCGCGAGTTCGCCGCCGAGGCCCGTGGCTACACACTTCCCACCTACGTCTTCTCGATCGGCCTCGGCATGACCGGCCCGACGCTGGTCGACCGGGGCACCGACGAGCAGCGCGAGCGGTTCGTCCGGCCGCTGCTGCGCGGCGAGGAGATCTGGTGCCAGCTCTTCTCCGAGCCCGGCGCCGGCAGTGACGTGGCCAGCCTGCAGACCAAGGCGGTGCTCGACGGCGACCACTGGATCGTCAACGGCCAGAAGGTGTGGACCTCGGTCGCCCACCACGCCGACTGGGGGCTGCTGCTGGCCCGCACCGACGTGGAGGTGCCCAAGCACAAGGGGCTGACCATGTTCGTGGTGGACATGCACCACCCCGGGGTGACGGTCAAGCCACTGCGCGACATGTCCGGCAGGGCCAATTTCAACGAGATCTTCTTCGACAACGTCACCATCCCGGACGAGCACCGCGTGGGCGAGGTCAACGACGGGTGGAGCGTGGCCGTCACGACGCTGCTGCACGAGCGGCTGTCGATCTCGGCGGGCGTCGGCATGAGCGGCCGGCGCGACGACCCGACCTCGATCGACGCGCTGCGCCGGGTCGTCGACACCGAGGATCCGCTGGTCCGCGACGAGCTCGTCGAGCTGCACATCCGCAGCCGCGCGCTCGCGCTGTTCAACCAGCGGCTCGCGCAGGAGACCAAGGCCGGGATCTTCCCGGGGGCCCGGGGCAGCGCCGCCAAGCTGCTGCTGGCCGAGCTGACCATGTTCAAGGCCGACCTGGCCACCCGGCTGGCCGGCCCCGAGAGCGCGCTCGCCGATCATCTCCTCGCCCGGGAGATCTCGCTGGCCCCCGGCATGGCGCTGGGCGGCGGCACGAACGAGATCATGCGCAACATCGTCGGCGACCGGGTGCTCAACCTGCCGCCCGAGCCCCGGGTGGACAAGACCGTGCCGTTCAAGGACCTGAAGGTGGGGACGCAGGGGTGAAGCTCGTACTCAGCCCAGAACAGCAGCAGCTCCGCGAGGCCGTGCGCGCCTTCCTGTGCACGGCCGCGCCGCTGCCGAAGGTCCGCGAGGGCTACGACCCGCAGGTGTACGCCCGGCTGAACGGCGAGCTGGGATTGTCCGGCCTGATCGTCCCCGAGGAGTACGGCGGCGCGGGCGCGGGCCTGGCCGAGCTGGCGGTCGCGCTGGAGGAGACCGGTGCCGCCCTGCTGCCTGGACCGTTCCTGGCCACCGTGTTCGCCACGGTCGCCGTCACCCGGCTCGGCCCCGCGCCGGACAAGGAGCTGCTGACCGGCATCGCCGAAGGCCGGATCACCGCCACGCTCGCCCGGCCGGACGCCGACGCCGACATCACCTACGACGGCACGGCCGTGCACGGCACGCTGGCGCAGGTGCTCAGCGGCATGGAGGCCGACGTGCTGGTGGTGCCCGCGCTGGGCGCCGACGGCGTGGTCATGGCCGCCGTCGAGCTGGCCGCGCCCGGCGTCACCAGGACCGCGCTGGAGACGCTCGACATCACGCGCGGCCAGGCGCGGGTGGTCCTGGAAGGCGCGCCGGCCAGGGTGCTGGGCTCGCCGCCGGAGAGCGGCGTCGGCGACCGGCTGTGCGTGGCGTTGGCGGCCGAGCAGCTCGGCGTGCTGCGGGCGTCGCTGGACGCCATCGTCGCCTACGCCAAGATCCGCGTGGCGTTCGGCCGCTACATCGGCTCCTACCAGGGCGTCAAGCACAAGCTGGCCGACATGCACTGCAAGCTCGAACAGGCCGAGTCAATCGTCAGATACGCGGCCTGGGCCGCCGACGAGTCGCCGGAGGAGCTGCCGGAGGCCGCCGCGCTCGCCCAGGCCTACGTCGGCCGCGCCTGCTTCGAGGTGGCCCGCGACCACCTGCTGCTGCACGGTGGCATCGGCTTCACCTGGGAGCACGACGCACATCTGTTCTACAAGCGCGCCAAGGCCGACGAAGTGCTGCTCGGCCCGCCCCGCCTGCACCGCGCCCGCCTCGCGAACCTGCTGGAGTTGTAATGGACGTCACCGGGCTGCCCGGCTTCTACGCCATCGCCGCCGCCGACCCCGACCGGCTCGCGGTGATCGACACCGACGGCACGGAGACGTCCTACGGAGACCTGCTCGCCCGGGTCAACCAGGTCTCACACGGGCTCAGGGCCCGCGGGCTCGGCACCGGCGACGTGGTGGCCGGCGTGCTGCCCAACGGGATCGACGCGGTCGTCATGCTCATGGCGACCGGCCAGATCGGGCTCTACTACGTACCGATCAACTGGCACCTGACCGCGGCCGAGGTGGCGTACATCCTGACCGACTGCGACGCCAAGGTCGTCGTCACCGGGCCCGGGTACGCCGTGCCCGGCGCCGAGATCGGGACCGCCGGGCTGGCCGAAGGGCAGCCCGCGGACGCGCCGGGGGAGCGGACCTCCGGGGCCGTCATGTGGTACACCTCCGGCACCACCGGCTTCCCCAAGGGCGTGCAGCGGCCGCTGCCCGGCAGCGCGCCCGAGGAGATCGTGCCGCTGTACTCGTGGTTCCTGGGCGAGGTCGTGGACCTCAAACCGGGTGACGAGATCCACCTGGTGACCTCGCCGATGTACCACTCCTCGCCGTGCGCGCACGTGCAGTTCGCGCTGCACTTCGGGCACACCGTGGTGATCACGCCCAAGTTCGAGCCGGTGAACATCCTGGAGCTGATCGAGCGGCACCGGGTGTCCAACGCGATGATGGTGCCGACCATGTTCCACCGGATGCTCCAGCTCCCGGAGGAGGTCAAGGCCAGGTTCGACCTGTCGAGCCTGCGGCAGGTCATCCACACCGCCGCCGCCTGCCCGGTCGCGGTCAAGCAGCAGATCATGGACTGGTGGGGGCCGGTCCTGTACGAGTACTACGGCTCGACCGAGTCGACGATCGCCTTCTCCGTCAAGCCGCACGACTGGCTGGCCAGGCCGGGCACCGTCGGCCGGCCCGCCCCCACGTTCGAGGCCAAGATCGTCAACGAGGAGGGCAAGGAGCTGCCGCCCGGCGAGCCCGGCATGATCTACGTCAAGTCCAGTCTCGGCAAGTTCGAGTACCGCAAGGACCCGGCGAAGACGGCCGCCAGCATGCTGGGGGAGTGGTACACGCCGGGCGACATCGGCTATCTGGACGACGACGGCTACCTGTTCCTGTGCGACCGGCGTACCGACCTGATCGTCTCCGGCGGGGTCAACATCTACCCCGCCGAGATCGAGGCGGCGCTGCTCGAACACCCCGCGGTGGCGGACGTGGCCGTCATCGGGGTGCCCGACGAGGAGTGGGGCCACAACGTGGTCGCGCTCGTGCAGCCCGCCGAGGGCGTCGAGCCGGGGCCCGCGCTCACCGCCGAGCTGCTGGAGCACTGCGCGCCGCGCATCGCCAAGTTCAAGCACCCGAAGGTGGTCGAATACCGGCAGACGCTTCCGCGCACCCCCACGGGCAAGCTGTCCCGCTCGAAGGTGCGCGCCGACTACCTCTCGGAGGCGTGAAAGACCAGCTCCTCGGTGTAGCGCCGGCCGTCGCCCAGGTAGAAGCGGGTCGAGAGGGTACGGTCGGCGGTGTCGAAGACGGTGCTCCACAGCGTGCGGAACGGGACCTGCGGATCCTCGGCCGCCTGGACGGCCCCCAGGCTGTCGCGCAGGTCCTGCGCCGACATGGTGACGCCCTTGCTGCGCTCGTGCAGGGTGCGCAGCCGGCCGTACGACTGCAGGCTGTGCTCGGTGTCCTCCGGCAGGTTCATCGGATCGGGGTGGCGGTGCAGCAGGTGGTTGGTGACGCAGAGCGGGCCGTCGCCGAGCTCGACGATGTGCTCGCTGCCGTCCCTGCCCCGCTCCCACACGAACGCCTGCCCGTGCGCGTCGGCCACCAGGTAGTGCAGCGCGGTGCCGTAGTCGTAGTGCTTGGCGCCCAGCAGCGCCTGCTTGGCCTGCTCGACCGTCTCACAGGTGTCGACCAGGAACCGGGGCAGCTGCACGCTGGCCAGGCCGACCTGCGGGGTGGTGGCGCCCTCCGGCGGCGTGGCGTTCTCGAAGTCGGCGATCAGCAGCATGACCGCCAGCCCCGCCGAGTTGATGCCGTCCATGCAGCCGTCGAGGTCGTTCATGGTGATCACGGTCGTGGTGAGGCCCTGGTCCGGCACCGTGGTGATCACGTAGGGGCGCGAGGCCATCGGCAGCTCGTTCGGCCTCGGGGCGGTGCCCATGATCTCGCTGGCGGTCGAGGGGAAGAAGTCGTAGTTGCGGCCCACCCGGCCGTGGCCGTCCGCCGAGGCCGACGGGGGGATCCACAGCGCCGAGCAGCCGGAGCCCTCGGGGATGAAGTTGAGCCCGTCCAGCGCCAGCTCGTCCTGGTCCGGGTCCAGACCGAGGGCCGCCGCCGCGCCGTCCATCCGGGCGTGGTGCTGCGGCCAGTGCCGCTCGAACCAGGTGCGGCGGGCCCGGTTCACGGTCGGGTCGGCGGGGGCGGGCGACCAGCCCAGCCGCCTGGCCTCCTCGGTGAGCGCCCGGCCGATCTCGAAATGGCTGCCGGACAGGGTCAGATGGCGTACGAGCTGGAAGTCGTCCTTGCCGCCCGCGACATGCGTCATGTTCTTCATGACCCCTACGGTGCGGCAGCCCGCTGACCGGTGCCTGACCGGCCGCTGACCGCCCGGTGATAGCGCTCGGCCAGCCGCAGCACCTGCTCGGCCAGTTCCGGCGGGTCCAGCACCTCGAAGTCCACGCCGATCATCCCGATCCACACCGCCATCCCGTTCAGGTCGTCGCCGCCCAGCCTGAGCAGGCAGCTGGCGTCGTCCACCGGCTCGACCTCCAGCCCCAGCGGCAACGTGATCACCCGGTCGGCCGGAGCGTGCAGCAGCACCGTGGCCCGGTAGCGCCACATCGCCGTGTTGACGCCCTTCTCCACGTACGCCGCCACGTCGCCGTCCCCCGGCAGCTCGCGCGGCGTGAACCGGGGCCCGGCCGGGGTGCGCGGCCGGATCCTGTCCACCCTGAACGTCCGCCAGTCCTGCCGCTCGACGTCATATCCCACGAGGTACCAGCGGCCCCGCTGGTGCACCAGCCGGTACGGCTCCACGTTCCGCACGGTCGGCTCGCCCTCGTGAGCGGTGTAGTCGAAGCGGAGCCGCTCGTGGTCGCGGGCCGCGTTCGCGATCGCGGTCAGCACCTCGGGGGCGACCAGCGCCCGGACCTGGACGGGGATCTGGACGGTGTAGGTGTTGAGCGCGTTCACCCGGCGGCGCAGCCGGGACGGGAGCACCTGCTCCAGCTTGGCCAGGGCGCGTACCGAGGTCTCCTCGATGCCCTCCACGCCCCCGCCCGCCGCGCGGCCCAGCCCGACCGCGACCGCCACGGCCTCCTCGTCGTCGAGCAGCAGCGGCGGCAGGGCGGCCCCGGCGCCGAGCCGGTAGCCGCCCGCGACGCCCGGCGTGGCGTGCACCGGGTAGCCCAGCGAGCGCAGGCGCTCGACGTCGTTGCGGATCGTCCTGGTCGAGACCCCGAGCCGGGCCGACAGCTCGGGACCTGACCAGTCCTTGTGCGCCTGCAGGAGGGAGAGGAGCTTGAGCAGTCGGGCCGAGGTTTCCAGCATGCGCACCAGTGTGCCTGCTATCGCGGCAAGGATGCTTCCGTGTTCACCACGATCTTCCCTCTGAAGTGGCCCTCCTGGCTGAGCCGCTGCGCGTCGGCCGTCCGCTCCAGCGGGAACACCTCGGCGATCGGCAGCCGCACCCCCTCGACGGATGGAGGCGTACCGGGCGTGCCGGTGGAGAAGCGCACGCCGAGCTCCGCCGCGCTCATCGGGTCGGCGATGGTGACCACCTTGGCGGGGTCGCCGGTGAGCTCGACCGACAGGGCCAGCTCGCCCCTGCCGGAAGCGTCCAGCACCCGGTCGACGGGACCCGGGAGGCGTTCGGCCAGCCCTTCCCCGTAGGTGACCGGGTGGATGCCGAGGCCGCGCAGGAAGTCGTGGTGGCGCTCGCTGGCCGTACCGACGACCTCGGCTCCGCCGGCGATCGCGAGCTGCGCGGCGGCCAGCCCGACGCCGCCCGCGACGGCGTGGATCAGCAGCCGGTGCCCGGCCTCGACGCCGAGCTCGCGCAGCGTGCGGCGCGCCGTCCCGGCCGCGACGGGCAGCGCGGCGGCCTCCTCGTAGGTGAGATCGTCCGGTTTCGCGATGAGCGCGCCCGCCTCGGCGATCGCGTGCGTGGCGGCCGCCCCGGACGCGACCTGGCCGAACACCGGCTGGCCGAGCCGCCATCCGGTGACGCCGGGACCGAGCGCGTCGATCGTGCCGGCCAGCTCGATCCCCGTGCCCTGCGGACCGTCGATCGCGGTGCCCATGCCGCCCGCGCGCAGCTTCCAGTCGAGCCCGTTCACCCCGGCCGCCCTGACCGCGACCCGCACCTGGCCGGGACCGGGCTGGGGGAGCGGGATCTCCTCCAGGGCGAGCACCTCGGGGCCGCCATGGGCCCGGTAGCGCACGGCCTGGGCGGTGACCAGCAGGAGCGCCTTGCCGACGAGCTCGCGGGCGGCCAGCGCGGCGTGCGCGTCGGCGGCGCGTTCGAGCGGCAGCGTCAGCCCGACCACGGTCGCCAGCGTGCCCGCCGCCGCTTCCCGCATGGTCCGCTCCGCCAGGCTCCTGAGCTCGTCCGGGGCGAACTGGACCTGCTCCATGCCGACGAGCCGCACGCTTCTCCGCGCGGCCTCGGCCGGGTCGATCAGCGCGGGCGCGCCGCCGGGGACCCCGTAGGCGAAGAGCACGCCGCCCGGGTCCACCAGCTCGAACGCGTCCGCGCCCACCTGGCCGCCGGCCCCGTCGAACACCACGTCGAACCTGCGGTCGCCGGCCGTCAGGTCCGCGTACCCGATCGTCTCCGCCGCGCCCATGCTCGCGGCCGCCGCGCGCTTGGCCGGGCCGTGGGCGGCGGCCGTGACGTGCGCGCCGGCGGCCTGCGCGAGCCGGACGAGCGGGAGCCCCAGCCCTCCGCCCGCGCCGGTCACCAGCACCCGCGTGCCGGGCCGCAGCGCCGCCGCATCGGTCAGGCTCAGCGCCGCGGGCCCCACCTGCGTCAGGGCCGCGGCCTGCCACAGGGGCAGCTCGGCGGGCACCTCGACGATCGTCGCCACGGCGGCCACGACCTGCTCGGCGTACCCGCCGTCCGGCACGAACGCGGCCACCCGCCGCCCCGTCCACGCGGGGTCCACTTCCTCACCCACCGACAGCACGTGCCCGGCGACGCCCGTGCCCGGCACGAACGGCGGCTCGTGCCCGAACCACTCACGCCCCCATCCGGTCCGCAACTGCGCGTCGATCGACATCACGTCCACCACCGAGACGCCGACCACGACCTGTCCGGGCCCCGCGACGGGATCCGGCACCCCCTGGACGATCTCGAGAACCTCGGGACCGCCGAACTTCGTTACCTCCACCACGTTCATGCGGCCCAGTCTGATACCTCAACTTTGGTTGAGGTCAATCCGGCGGCGCTCGCGGAGTGTCTCGCTCAGGGCGGCGAGCCGCTCGCACAGCTCCCCGGTCGTGAACGGGCTGCGCGGCGTCCGGTCCGGAGGCCGCTGCCCCGGCCGCAGCAGCACTTCGGAGTACGACCTGGTCACGGCGCCCTCCAGGAACATCGTGACCGTCAGCCCCGCGCCGACCCGCACGTGGTGGAAGGTGCTGGCGGCCTGCGAGTACGCCGTCCCCGCGGCCACCTCCAGCGTGGCCGACGTCGCCACCGTGACCGTGTCCTCGCGCTCCAGCAGCCAGCCCTCGGCCTGCAACGGCGTGCTGTCGATGTACCTGGTGTGCGGCCGCCCCCTTCCGCTCGCCGCGAACAGCGTCGAGCGCACCTGCCCGGCCACCACGGCCGAGGAGAAGGCGAAGCGATGGTTGTGCACGTGCTCCCGGCCGCGCTCGTCCTCCGGCCACCACACGTGCAGGCGCAGGCGGCCCGCCGGATGGCGGCACCACAGCACGTACTTGTCGAAGCCGAGCGGATGGCGGTAGGAGTCGGGCGCGATCTGCGCGGCGGCGGACTCGTCGGCGGCCAGGCCCTCCAGCAGCCGGGCGAGCCGGTCGGGCCGCGCCAGCTCGCGCAGCGCGGCCCGCTGCTGCCGCGCCGGCGCCGCGACCAGCGCGGGCAGCCGCCGCACCAGGTCGTCCACGGCTCAGGCCAGACCGAGCTCGACCACGCACAGGCAATGGTCGGAGAAGGTACGGACGATGCGCGCCGAAAGGCGCTTGACGGAGGCGGAGTGCACGATGTCGTCCACGGCCTTGCCCTTGTGCGTGGGCGCGCTGACCGACGACTCCAGCTCAGCCTCGATCCGCTCCAGCAGCAGGCCGCGATGCGGCGTGTTGAAGTCGCCCCCGATCACGGTCAGCTCTCCCTCCTTGGGCTCGAGGTGCCGGGCCAGGCTGTCCCAGATGTAGCCGAGCTCCGGGTTGTCGGCCCGCTCGCCGAACCGGTGGAAGGGCGGCATGTGCACCGAGGTCATCGCCACGACCTGGCCGGCGGCCTTGACCACGGCGGTGACCGCGCCCTTGTCGAACGACCGCAGGCCGCCCGACTCCAGCCGGGGGTTGGGCAGCACGGTGTCCGCCGTGGTCTCGATCGGGAACCTGCTGGCCACGGCCACGCCGGAGAGCATCCCCGGTACCAGCCAGGCGGGCGAGAGCACGTTGCGGGCGTGATGCCGCAGACGTGTCCGCTCGGCCAGCCTGGCCAGCAGCGGCGACAGCCCCCGGTCGGCCGGGAACGGCACCTCCTGCAGGGCGAGCAGGTCGATCCGCTCGTCCAGCACCCGTTCGACGCATTCGCCGGCCACGTCGCCGTGCTCGGCCACGCCCTCGTGGACATTCCAGGCGCCGACCCGGATGGTGGTCATGTCCGGACCGGCCGCCGCATCGCGTAGTCGCGGATGACGCTCAGCCCCTGGTACGTCATCCAGATGGGACGCCGCTGTCTCCACTGCCAGATTCCGTTCTCTTGACGGCCGAGTACCGATCCGACGGCGGCCCGCAGCGCTGCGGGATCGGGGTGGTCGCAGGCCAGGAGCGCCTTGGCCACCCAGGCCGCCGTGAAGTGCTCGATGGTGATCGTGTCGAGTTCGGTTCCCACCGGCCGCCTGAGGCGTTCGTGGTCGTCGCTCAGATCTCCCGACTTGACCAGCCAGTCCAGGCTCGCGCCGACCGCGTCGTCCAGGTCCCGATGCGCCGACAGCACGTCGGCGGCGCGGCGCAGGGCGACGATCGCCCGCGCGGTGTGGGCCGGGGACGGCGGCGGCCGCTCGCCCAGCATCTCCCCCCAGCCCACCCGGCCGTGCAGGTGCGTGGCGGAGGCGACCAGCAGGTCGGCCAGCTCAGGCAGGAGCGTGGAGCGCGGCGCGACCTCGGCCAGCGTGGACACCACCGTGCTGACCACCGTGGTGCTCCTGAGCCCGACCTCGTCGGCTCTGGTGATGTCCTCCAGCAGCGCGACCAGCCGGCTCCGCGTGTCCGGGTCCAGCCCCGCCCGGCAGATCGCGCCGAGCGCCCAGGCGGTCACCTCGGGCCGGCCGATGCCGCGCTGGCTGCGCGCGGCCCAGCCGCCGTCCTTGCACTCCAGGGCCAGCAGCGTGCGCACCAGCATGCCGCGGTCGAGCGAGGGGTGGTGCAGGTCCATGGCCAGCACCAGGCGCAGGCCGTAGGAGGTGCCGGTGGCGCTCGGCGGCAGCGGCTCGCCGAGGAACTGGCACCAGCCGCGTACGTCCTGATGGCCGGGGAGGGGCCTGACGGTCTGGAGCAGCCGTCTCCTGGCACCGGCGACCAGCACGAGCGCACTCACCCCCGCGCCCGCGCCCGTGCCCGCGTCGGCGCCCGTGCCCGCGCCCGTGCCCGCGTCGGCACTCGCGCCCGCGTCGGCGCCCGCGTTGGCGCCCGCGTTGGCGCCCGCGTTGGCGTTGGCGGGCGACGGTGTCTCGCGCGTGGCGACCGGGTTCGGTGCCCCGGCACGGGCGAGCGTGTCCGGACGAGCCGAGGCCGCCGCCCCGGACACCGGGTTCGACTCGACGCCATCGGCCGGTGCCACGGTCTGAGCCGTCAGGCTCTCGATCGCGGGCAGGCGGCGCAGCGAGGCCAGCCCCAGCCACACGACCCCGGCCGCGAGCAGGGCCAGCAGGTAGCGCAGGAAGTCCAGGGTGAACCAGGACTCAGGCAGATGATCGATGAGGACGCCGTAGGTGGTGAAGGCGGCGGCGGGGGGAGCCGCGATGAAGACGGCCTTGAGCACGCGGTGTCGCGGGATCCCACCCTCCCGCAGGCTGTGATCGATCACGGACCGCTCCGCGCTGAGATATCGATGTACTCAAAACGGTAACCCGGGGACGAACACCACGTCGATCCATTCGCCCCCGGGAAAACGCACGCCTCCCGTACGCGTGGACAACCTGCCGCGCCATCGACCCGCGAGCGCGTCAACCCGCACGAGCCCGGCCGGCCGCCCACCACGTGCGGGTCAGCAGCCGGCCTGCACACCCTCGGAGATCACGACCCATCCCCGAAGATCTTCTGGGCCTGCTGGATGATCGTCAGCACGGTCAGCGTCCCGAAGAACGCCACCGACCAGACCAGCGCCCCCAGCCGGTAGGACCGGACCTTGATCGCCTCGGGCAGGGACCGCCGGTTCAGGACGATCAGCAGGATCGAGTACACGAACATCATCACGGCCGCGAAGCTCGCCGAGAACACCAGCAGGATGAGCGGCTGGTCGAAGCCCAGCAGCAGGATCCCGCACCCGATCAGCGCCATCGCCCAGACGACGAAGAAGTAGACCCGGTTCACGGAGACGGGCTTGTCGTGCAGATAGACCGTCTTGATGGTGTCGGAGGCCAGCCGCGAGGTGTAGTCGACGATGCCCATGGCCGAGGCGAACAGGGCCAGCGCCCCGATCACCCAGAACAGCAGGCCGAACCACGTGCCGACGGTGCTCTGCAGCACCTCGCCCTCGACCTGCAGGAAGCCGATGCTGTTCTCCAGGCCCGGCTTACCGAACACCGTGGAGTAGGCCAGCATCGACATGAGCGCGATCGTCACGAACGACACGAGCGCGAAGGTCGAGGCCTGCTCGACGTTCGCGAACCGCCACCACTGTCGCCACCGCGCCAGGTTCTCCTTGGTGGGGGCGAACTGGAATCCCGTCGAAGCGGCCGCCTCCTCGTGCCCGGTCACCGGGCTGACCAGGCGGGGGACGTACTGGCCCATGCCGAAGCCCTTGTCGCGGATCCAGTTGCTCTGGCACAGGTTCTGGCCGCCGCCCGCTCCCGCGTACGCGATGGCGCCCATGAGCACCGCGAACTCCAGCGGCGGCACCGGGAACCTGGCGCCGACGGTGAGGCCCTTGCCCAGCTCGACCCAGCTCTCGGCGTTGATCGCGAACAGGATCGCGACCAGGGCCAGCGTCGCCACCAGCGCGATCTTCACGAAGATGACCCGTTCGAGCATGGTGTAGATCACCGGCGCGAGCGTCAGCCCGAGCGCGATCACGAGGAGCATGCCGATCGCGATCCAGCGCACAGAGCCCGCGCCGGACCCGGTCAGATAGGTCACCATGGTCGCGGACGTGGTCACCCAGCCGGGCCACAGGTTCGAGCCTAGCGTCATCAGCACGAAGACCAGGCCCCAGTGCTTCCACATCCGGCTGAACCCGGTCAGCGCGGTCTCGCCGGTGGCCAGGGTGTAGCGCTCGATCTCCATGTTGAGGAACCACTGGGTGATGATCCCGATCGCGGCTCCCCAGATGAACACGAGCCCGACTTGGGAGGCGATGTACGGCCACAGGATGAACTCGCCCGACGCCAACCCCACTCCCGCGCCCACCAGGCCGGGGCCGATGATGCGCCAGGTGGATCGGGGTGGCTCCGGAAGGTCGCGGACGGTGACAGGTGGGAGGACTCGCCCGGGAACGGTTGGAGTGAACTCCGCCATGCGGCTCTCCTTGTTCGGCTTTCCTTCCCGCCACATTACAGAGATCCGAAACTGCAGTGGAATAGCTAGTTAATCACCACCACATATTCGCCCCGATCCGTAAATCCGACCACTTGTCCCCCTGTCTCTTTACACATCT
>NZ_VCKX01000097.1 GCF_005889725.1 Nonomuraea zeae | reverse complement strand
GGGCACAGGGGCGGCGGCGGAGACACGGACGGGCACGCAGAGAGAGACGCAGGGCGAGACACGGAGGCGGTGCGGCGGGGTGTCCGTCGTACCGGGGTGATCACGGGGATCAGGCTGGGTGACGGGGTGCGGCTGGTGCTGGACACGGGCCGGACGCCGTCCGCGGAGGACGTTCAGGCGGTGCTGGCGGCGGCGGGTCCGCTGCTCGCGGTGCTCGAAGAGAGGGATTTGACATGAAGATCACTTCGCTGGAGCCCGCACGGTGCCTGCCGGTGCCGGACGCCGGGTTCGGCGCGCTGCTGACCGAGCGCGGCAACCTGCCGCTGGAGAGCGTGGACGTGGCCGCCGACATCTCGGGGCTCATCGCCGGGGTCGAGGTCACGCAGGGGTTCAGGAACCCGTTCGACGTCACGCTGGAGGCGACGTACGTCTTCCCGCTGCCGGATCGCGCGGCCGTGACCGGGTTCCGGATGGAGGCCGACGACCGGGTGATCGACGGCGTGCTGAAGGAGCGCGGCCAGGCCAGGGCGGACTACGATCAGGCGCTGCGCGAGGGCAGGCGGGCGGCGATCGCCGAAGAGGACCGGCCGGACGTGTTCACGATCAGGGTGGGCAACATCCTGCCCGGCGAGAGCGTCTCGGTCAGGCTGACCATGAGCCAGCCGCTGCCGTACGAGGACGGGGCGGCCACGTTCCGCTTCCCGCTGGTCGTGGCGCCGCGCTACATCCCCGGCACCCCCATCGACGGCCCGCCGGCCGGCGACGGCGCGGCGCCCGACACCGACGCGGTGCCCGACGCCTCCAGGATCAGCCCGCCCGTCCTGCTGCCCGGCTTCCCCAGCCCCGTACGCCTCTCGCTCGGCGCGAAGGTGGACGCCGCCGGGCTCGAACTGCGTGAGCTGGCCTCCAGCCTGCACGTGGTCGAGGAGGAAGGCCACACCGTACGCCTGCGGCCGGGCGAGCGGCTCGACCGCGACTTCATCCTGCGCCTGTCGTTCGAGGCGTCCACCTCCTTGCAACTCGTCAAGGGCGAAGGCGAGGGCCAAGACAAGGGCCAAGGCGAGGGGCAGGGCGAGGGGCAGGGCCAGGGCGACGGGGAAGGGACGTTCGCGCTCACCGTCGTGCCGCCGCCCCTCCAGGCCACGCGCCCGCCGCGCGACCTGGTCCTGCTGCTCGATCGCTCCGGCAGCATGGGCGGCTGGAAGATGGTGGCGGCGCGCAGGGCGGCCGCCCGGATCGTGGACACGCTGACGGCGCAGGACCGCTTCGCGGTGCTGACGTTCGACTCGGTGGTGGAGCAGGCGTTCGAGGGGCTCACCGAGGCGTCGGACCGCAACCGCTACCGCGCCGTCGAACACCTCTCCCGCGTCGACGCCCGCGGCGGCACCGAGCTGCTCGAACCGCTGCGCCAGGCCATCGCGCTCCTCGGCGCCCGCACCGAGCGCGAACGCGTCATCGTGCTGGTCACCGACGGCCAGGTGGGCAACGAGGACCAGATCCTGGAGCAGGCGGGCGGCCCGCTGTCGGCCATGCGCGTGCACACGGTCGGCATCGACCGGGCCGTGAACGCCGGGTTCCTCGGCCGGCTGGCCGGGCTGGGCGCGGGCCGGTGCGAGCTGGTCGAGTCGGAGGACCGCCTGGACGCCGCCATGGAGCAGATCCACCGCAGGATCGGCGCTCCCCTGGTCACCGACCTGTCGCTCAAGGGCCTGGACGTCGTGCCCGAGACGGTCACCCATCTCGGGTCGATCTTCCCGGGCGTGCCGCTGCGCGTGTACGGGCGCTACCGCGAGGGCTCCTCGCTCACCGTGCGCGGCCTGGCCTCCGGCGGCCCGTGGGAGGAGCAGGTCTCGGGCGTGACGGTGGACAACCCGGCCGTCCGCGCCGTCTGGGCCCGCGCCCACCTGCGGGAGCTGGAGGATCGCTACGCCATGGGCGAGCACGACCTGGAGCCGCGCATCGTGCGTACATCGCTGGAGCACGGCGTGCTGTGCCGCTTCACCGCGTACGTGGCGATCGACACCAGGCAGGTCGCGGAGGGCGGCCCCGAGCACCGCGTCATCCAGCCGGTCGAGCCGCCGAGCGGATGGGAGCCGCCTCGGATGCCGCCGATGGCGGGCGGCTTCATGGCCCAGGCCGCGGTGATGGCCGCGCCACCGCCGGGAGCGGGCTTCGGTCGGATCCAGCTGTCGGAGCCGGGCTTCGGCGGGGCCGCGGATCAGGGCTTCGTCGCAGGTGACGGCCCGGCGGTGGCCGGGGACGCCTTCGGGGCGCAGCCGCCCATGCCCGCTCCTGCTCCCAGCGTGCCGCCGAGGGGCCGGTTGCAGCGGCCGCGCGGCGGCGGACCGGCGGTGCCCGGGTCGCCGGGGTTCGCGCACGGGCCGCGGCCGGCGCACCGGCTGGAGTCGGTCAGGCCGCAGCTGGTGGCCGAGCTCGACCGGCTCAAGGCGATCGGGGTGCCGGACCTGCTGTACCTGGCCGATCTCGGGTCGCGGCTGTCGGCGCTGGCGGCCTACCTCGGGGGGAACGAGGAGCTCCAGGCGCTGGCCCGGGAGCTGGAGGCTGCCGAGCGGCCGGGCGCGGACGCCCAGGCGCTGCACGACCGCGCCGTCGAGGTCCTGACCTCGCTCATCGGCGGGTCCACGCCCGGCGGAGCCTCCCCCGGCGGGTCCACGCCTGGCGGTGGCGCGCCCGGTGGCAGTGCTCCCGGTGGCGGTGCTCCCGGTGCGGATGGGAAGGAGCGGCGCGGGCCGTTCTGGAAGCGCACCTGAGCCCGTACGCCCGGGCCTGAGCCCGTACACCCGGGCTTGACCCCGCCGTCCGCCTCGGGAAAGCGTGCCGATTTCACCGGCCGCTTCCCCGGGGCGGACGGTCACATGATGGGCGTCCACTCCTTCAGCAGCACGATCTCGTAGCCGTCCACCGCCGTGTACGGATCCTCCCGCAGGATCTCGCGCAGCTCGCTCTCCCCAGACACCTCGTACACGTGCAGCGCCCCGCTGTCGTCCGCCCAGGGCCCGGCGCTCACCAGCCGTCCCGCCTCCTTGAGCCGCCGCAGGTGCTCGCGATGCGCGGGCCGGGCCGCCAGCCGCCGGGGATCGCCGTCGAAGGCCAGTTGCAGTACGTATCTCGCCATGCCCGGAACGCTAGGGCGCCGCCGGGCCGGCGGTCGGCATCGCGGGGCACGCGGTTGGTGTATCACGGGATACATGACGTACACGCTGGCGGACCTGCCGATGTTCGCGGAGCTCGGCGAAGAGCGGATGCGGGGGACGGCGGCGGCGGCGCGGTGGCGGCGCTACCCGGCGGGGCAGGTGCTGTGCACGGAAGGGGATCCGGCCGAGCACCTGATCGTGCTGCTCGACGGGCGGGTGAAGGCCGGGCGGGTGAGCGCGGAGGGCCGGGAGGTGGTGCTCGCCGTCGAGGCCGCGCCGGTCGCGTTCGACAAGACGGCGCTGCTCGTGGACGGCGCCCATCGGGCCACGCGCACGGCCCTGACGCCGGTCGAGGTGGCCTGGCTGCCGCGCGCGGTCGTGCTGGAGCTCGTCGCCGCCGAGCCGTCGGTGGCGGCGCGGCTCCTGCGTACGCTGGCCACGACCGTGCGAGAGCTCGACGAGCGGCTCATCGACGCGTCGGTGCGCGACGTCCCCTCGCGCGTGGCCACCTGGCTGCTACGGCGCTGCGCCGGGGGCCCGTCGCCGGCCCACGGGTCACCTCATGGGCCGCTGCCCGTGCCGCTGCCCGTGCCGCTGCCCGTGCCGCTGCACGGGGGCCAGGCGGGCCTCGGGGCCGAGATCGGCGCGACCAGGGTGAGCGTGAACCGGGCCCTGCGCATGTTCGAGCGCCGGGGGCTGGTCGAGATCGGCAGCGGCGAGGTGACCGTGCTGGACCGGCCCGCACTCGCCCGGCTGGCCGCCGTCACACCCCGCTGACCCCCCGCCCGGCCGCCCTCGGCCATTCGCGATCGTGCTCGCCGACGGCGCAGGAGATCGGGAGCGAATATGAACAGCCGTCTATTCGAGCCGGTGGCGCTGTTCTATCGTTCCTGAGCATGGCGACCTCTCGCGCCCCGCTCCGCTTCGCCGAGGCGGTGTCCGCCACCGTCGCGGAGAGCGCGAGATCCGGCTTCTTCTTCGACTTCGACGGCACGATCGCGCCGATCATGCGCGATCCCGGCGCGGTGTTCCCCGTGCCCGGCGCGGTGGAGCGGCTGCAGGAGCTGGCGCGGCTGGTGGACCGGGTCGCGGTCGTCTCCGCCCGCCCGGCCGCGTTCCTGTCCGACCGCTTCTCCGCCGCGCCGCACGTGCGCCTGTTCGGCCTGTACGGCATGCAGACCGTCATCGACGGCCGGGTCCGTACGGACGCCGAGGCCGAGCCCTGGACCCCGGTCATGCGCCGGCTGGCCGCCGAGGCCGCCAGCGAGCTGCCCGGGGAGGTCCTGGTGGAGGACAAGGCGCTGCTGGTGGCGCTGCACTACCGCGCGGTCCCCTCGCTGCGTGGCGCGGTGGAGCGGTGGTGCTCGCACAAGGCGGCCGAGCTGGGCCTGCGTGAGCAGTACGGCCGCATGGTCGTCGAGCTGCGGCCCCCAGTGGAGCTCGACAAGGGCACGGTCGTGCTCCGTGAGAGCGAGACGCTGACCCGCGCCTGGTATTTCGGCGACGACCTGTCCGACGGCCGGGCGTTCGACGCGTTGCGCGGCAGGGAGGCGCGCGATCCCGCGTTCATGGGCGTGCGGGTCGCGGTGGCCAACGGCGAGACGGGCGACGAGCTGGCCCGCCTGGCCGACTTCACCGTGGACCGCCCCGAGGACACGCCGACCCTGCTCGACCAGGTGATCAGCGCGTTCCCCGGCCGGCGGGCGGCCTCTCACCCCGGCTGAGTGCATACCCTGGCTGCGTGACTGCACTTGTGCTGGACGGGGGACTGTCCACCCAGCTCGAACGGCTCGGCGCCGACCTCGGCGACGAGCTCTGGTCGGCGCGGCTGCTGCTGGAGGAGCCGGAGCTGATCCGGCGGGCGCACGCCGACTTCTTCGCCGCCGGCGCCGACGTCGCCACGACGGCCAGCTACCAGGCCTCGATCCCGGGTTTCCTGCGCCGGGGCCTCGGCGCGGCGGGGGCCGAGCGGCTGATCAGGCTGTCGGTGGAGCTGGCCGGGCAGGCGCGCGACGAGGCCGGCCGCGGGCTGGTGGCGGCCTCGGTCGGCCCGTACGGCGCCTACCTGGCCAACGGCGCCGAGTACACCGGCGACTACGACCTCGACGAGGACGGCCTGTTCGGCTGGCACCTGCCGCGCTGGGAGATCCTCGCCTCGGCCGGGGCCGACCTGATGGCCTGCGAGACGATCCCGTCCTATCCGGAGGCGCGGGCGCTGGCCCGGCTGCTCACCCGCACGCCCGGCGTCAAGGCGTGGGTGAGCTTCTCCTGCAAGGACGGCGAGCGGCTCAACGACGGCACGCCGATCCGCGAGGCGGCCGCCCTGTTCGGCGGGAATCCGCAGGTGGTGGCCGTCGGCGCGAACTGCACCGCGCCGCGCCACATCCCGGGTCTCATCTCGTGCCTGTCCGGCGGACTGCCCGTGGTGGTCTATCCGAACTCGGGCGAGACCTGGGACGCCGCCGGCCGCCGCTGGCTGGGCCTGGCCGACCCGGTGGAGTACGGCCAGGCCGCCAAGGAGTGGCAGCAGGCCGGGGCCTCGCTGATCGGAGGCTGCTGCCGGACGACTCCCGAGCACATCAGGCAGATTCGCGCGCACCTGTCCTGAGCGACCGGGGAAGCAGGAGGGCTCCGGCCAGTACCACGGCCGCCACGACCCGGTAGCCGGCGGCCATGCCGTGCGTGGCCGCCACGGTCCCCATGACGGCGACCCCGACCGCGCTGCCCAGCTCCCGGGTGGCGCTGTTGAGCCCGGACCCGAGGCCGGACCGCTCGCGCGGCAGCGCGGCCATGATCTCGTGCGACAGCACGGGCAGGCACAGCCCCATCGCCGCGCCCATCACCAGGAGCCCCACCGCGTAGACCGGGTACGGCATGGCGGCGTCCGCGAACGACAGCAGCGTCAGCCCCGCCACGATGCCCACCAGCCCGGCCTGGACGGCGGGACGCGAGGCGAAGCGGGCCGACCTCCGCGACACGACGATCATCGGGATCGTGAGCGGCACGATGGCCACCCCGGTGAGCAGCGGCGAGAAGCCCTTGACGTCCTGCAGATAGCGGGCGTTGACGAAGAACATCGCGAACAGCCCGAAGAACGTCACCGCCACCCCCAGCGTCCCCGCCCGCAGCCGCGCCGCCTTGAACAGCCGGGGGTCCAGCAGCGGGGCCTGGGCGCGGAGCTGGTGGGTGACGAAGATCGCGAAGAGCACCGCCGCCGCGCCGAACGAGCCCAGCACCAGCCCGCTCCCCCATCCGGCCTCAGGTCCTTCGATGATCCCGGCGAGCAGCGCCACGGACGCGGCCGTGAGCAGCGCCGTGCCCGGCAGGTCCAGGGTCGCGGGATGGCGCTCCGCGCGCGGCACCAGCAGGGCGACGAGCACGGCGAGCACGGCGGCCAGCAGCACCGGCACGCCGAACAGGGCCCGCCACGGCAGATACTGCATGACCAGGCCGCCGCCCAGGTTGCCGAGCACGCCCGCGGCCCCGGTGGCGGCGGTCCAGGCCGCGACGGCCTGGCCGCGCTCCCCCGGCGGGTACGCGCCGACGGTCACGGCCAGCGAGGCCGGCATCACCATGGCGGCTCCCGCGCCGCTCACGGCCCTGGCCGCGATCAGGGTGCCGACGTCCGGCGCGAGCGCCGCCGCCAGGCAACCGGCCGCGAACACGGCCAGCCCGGTCAGCAGCACCCCCTTCCTGCCGAAGCGGTCGCCCGCCGCGCCCGCGGGGACGAGCAGGCAGGCGAAGACGATGACGTACGCGTCCACGATCCACAGGATCTGCGCCTGCGTCGGACGCAGGTCGCTCGCGGCGAGCGTGGGGATGGCGAGGTTGACGGCGGCGACCAGGGCGACCGCGAGGATCACGGACGACGCCATGACGGCCATGATCCGCCGCTTGGCGGGATGTCCGGTCTCCAGGATGGTTTCGGGCATACGAGAACCCCCGTCGGGTCTGGGTTGGGTGAAGGTGACGAGCGGAGGCCTCCCGCGCCTTCACCGTAGACTCGACGGTGACCTAACCTCAAATGCATCTTTGGCAGGAAATATATGCATCAGACGCAACCCAGCCTGGACCTGCTGATCGCGCTGGACGCCCTGCTGGAGGAGGCCAGCGTCTCCGCCGCGGCGCGCCGGCTGAGCCTGTCCGAGCCCGCCATGAGCCGCACCCTGGGCCGCATCCGCAAGGCGATGGGCGATCCGGTCCTGGTGCGCTCGGGGCGGCACATGGTGCCGACTCCGCGGGCGCTGGCGGTGCAGGCGGAGGTGCGCGCGCTGGTGGAGGCGGCCAGGAAGGTGTTCACGCCGCCGGGGGCGCTGGACCCGGCCACGCTGACGCGCCGTTTCGCGATCCTGGCCTCGGACGCGGTGATCACCGCGGTGAGCCTCCCGCTGCTGACCGAGGCGGCGAGGTCCGCGCCGGGGGTGTCGTTCTCGTTCATCCCCGAAGGTCCGGCGGACACGCACGCGCTGCGCGACGGGAGCGTCGACCTGGAGGTGACGGTGATCACGGACCCGGCGCCGGAGACCCGGGTCGAGCCGCTGGCGACCGATCGGGCGGTCGGCGTCGTACGCCCCGGGCACCCGCTGCTCGGCGAGCCGGTGACGGCCGCGCGGCTGGCGGCGTACGAGCACGTCATCGCCACGCGCAGGGGGCGGATCGCGGGGCCGGTCGACGAGGCCCTGGCCGGCATGGGGCTCTCGCGCAGGGTGGCGGGGACCGTGCCGACGTTCGGGGCCGCGCTGCTGGCGGTGCGGCAGTCCGATCTGGTCGGAATGACGCCCGAACGCCTCACGGCGACGATGGTCGAGGCGCTGGGGCTGGTGACGTTCCCGATCCCGTTCGAGCTGCCGGAGATGACGCTGTCGCAGGCGTGGCACCCGCGGAACGACGCGGACCCCGCGCATTCCTGGCTGCGGGAGCAGGTGCGCGGGGTCCTCGGAGACCGGGGCCGGCGCCGGAGTCCCGGGCGCCGGTGAGCGGCCGCGGCGTCAGGCGGTCGCCGGGGCGATGCTGCGGCGGCGGCCGAACACGCTGTCGAGCGCCAGCGCGCCGCCGCCGGTGAAGCCGACGGCCAGGCTGGCCGCGGCCAGCGCCAGGACGAACTCGTAGCCGCCGTCGCCGCTGAGGCCGTTCGTGCCGTGCACGAACACGATCGCGCCGATCATGTCGAGGGCCAGCAGCGTGCCGGCGATCGGCAGCGCCGCGCCCAGGATCAGCGCCAGCCCGCCCACCACCTCCAGCACGGCCACGGCCGGTGCGGCCACGCCGGCCAGCGGGATGCCGGCGGACTCGAAGAACTTGGTCGTGCCCGCGATGCCCATGGTCGCGAACTTCTGGTAGCCGTGCACGACGAAGATCACGCCGATGGCGATCCTCGCGAGCAGCAGTACAACGGGACGCGCCTGATCCGCCATGCGGCCTCCTTGACAGTCGTCGAAACGAATATCCACTCTAGCCTGAAAGTTCAAATTCGAACAACAACCGCGCGGCGGGTCAGAACCCCCGATCTGGACGGCCCTGAGCGGCGCCTAAACTGAGGCGGTGACGGACCCCCGATGGCTAGACGCGACCGAGATGGCGGCCTGGCGCGCCTTCCTGTCCACCTCCCACCTGCTTGAGCGCCGCATCGAGGAGCAGCTGAAGGCCGCGGCCGGGCTGACGCACCCGCAGTACGAGATCCTGGTCCGGCTCGCCGACGCCCCCGATCACCAGATGCGGATGACGGAGCTGGCCAGAGGCGTCGTGGTGTCGAAGAGCGCGCTGACCTACCAGATCACCCAGCTCGAGAAGGCCGGCCTGGTGGCGCGGGCCACCTGCCCCTCCGACGAGCGCGGCGTGCTGGCGGTGCTCACCGAGGAGGGGATCCGCTGCCTGCGGCGGGTGGCGCCCGGCCACGTGGAGGTCGTGCGCGCCTACCTGATCGACCGGCTCAGCCGCGAGGAGCTGCACGCGATGACCACGGCCATGAACAAGACCGAAGAGGCCTTACGGTCGTCCGTGTGAACGCGGGCTAGTGCTTGGCCGCGGCGGCGCGGGCCGCGCGCTCCATCTCCACCTTGGCACTGGCGGCGTACTTGTCGACGTATTCCTGGCCCGACAGCTCCATCAGCGCGTACATGATCTCGTCGGTCACCGCCCGCAGCACCAGCCGGTCGTCCTCCATCCCGTAGTAGCGGGAGAAGTCGAGCGGCTTGCCGAACCTGACGCCCGGCCGGATCCCGAGCTTGGGCAGCGGCCGGCCCGGCGGCATCATCTCGTAGGTGTCGACCATGGCCCACGGGATGACCGGCACCCGCGACTCCAGCGCCAGCCGCGCCACGCCGGTCTTGCCTTTGTAGAGGCGGCCGTCGGGCGAACGGGTGCCCTCGGGATAGATGCCCAGGATGTGGCCCTCGCGCAGGATGCGCAGCCCCGTGCGCAGCGCCGCCTCGCTGGCCTTGCCGCCCGAGCGGTCGATCGGCACGGTGCCGACGCCGCTGAAGAACAGCCGGGTGAAGAAGCCCTTGATGCCGCTGCCGGTGAAGTAGTCGGCCTTGCCCAGGGAGATGACCTTGCGCCGGATCTGGAGCGGGCCGAAGAAGTGGTCGGCGAACGACAGGTGATTGCCCGCCAGGATCGCCGGCCCCTCCCGGGGCACGTTGTCCGCACCTTCGGTCCACGGCCTGAAGACGAGGTGGAGGAACGGCCCCAAGATGGCCTTGACCACCCAGTAGAACACCCTGGCACCTCTTCTCCAGCGCTTTGGTCGACGGGCAGAGTCATCTTCCCATCTCGTACGCCATGCTCCTACATCAGCTCTCGCACAAACACCCCAGAACGTGCGACGATCGGGCCGTTCCGGAGGAAATTGCCGGAATGAAACAGCATGAAGGAGCTGTTATGCCGCTCATGCCAGGCGCGGAGCCCTATCACCACGACGCAGGTCAGGTCGGCGTGTTGCTCTGCCACGGATTCACCGGGACGCCGCAGTCGTTACGGCCATGGGGCGAGTTCCTGGCCGGTCACGGGGTCAGCGTTTCGCTGCCACGCCAGCCGGGGCACGGCACCCGCTGGCAGGAGATGAACAGGACACGCTGGGAAGACTGGTACGCCGAGGTGGAGAAGGCGTTCGCGGACCTCCAGGGGCGCTGCGCCGAGGTGTTCGTGGCGGGCCTGTCGCTGGGCGGCTGCCTGGCGCTGCGGCTGGCCGAGGTGCACGGCGCGGCCATCACGGGCGTCATGGTGGTCAACCCGTCGATCGCCAGCGACGTGCCGCTGATGAAGCTGGCCCCGCTGCTCAAATGGTTCGTGCCGTCGGTGCCTGGCGTCGCCAACGACGTCAAGAAGCCCGGCGTGACCGAGCTGGCCTATGCCCGCACCCCGGTGAAGGCGGCCGCGTCGCTGCCCGGCCTGTGGTCGCTGGTGCAGGCCGACCTGGCGAAAGTGACACAGCCGCTGCTGGTCTTCCACAGCACGGAGGACCACGTGGTGAAGCCGACCAGCGTGGCGATCATACGTGAGAAGGTCCCGCAGGCCACGATCGAGGAGCTTACCGATAGCTACCATGTTGCGACGCTGGACAACGATGCCGACAGGATCTTTGCCGGGAGCCTCGACTTCATCCAGACACATGCCTCGGTACCCTTGCAGAGGGACTGATCGCACCCAGGGGGAAGTCGCGATCGCTGCGGAGAGGCCCATCTAGGTGACGCGCCAGAGTGACGAGGACGAGGTCTGGCGGCAGATCGTCGCGTCCTTCAACGACACAGCCGAGCGCGACTCGGCCGATCAGCCATGGCCGGACAGCGAGAACGTACCCGCCGAGCCCACCCGCCGGGTGGTCAAGCCGTCGGAGGATCCCGGTGATCCGATGGCGCGCGACGGCGACCTGCTCGACGCGGCCCCGCACGAGGACGGCTCGCCGGACGGCTCGCGAGACGACGGGGACGAGGACGAGGACGAAGGCCACTTCGAGCCGCCCCCGCCGCCGCCGCTGCCCAAACTGGACCTGCCGACCAAGCTGGCCTGGGTGGCGCTGTTCGGCGGCCCCACCTACCTGCTGGTCGCCGCCATGGCGAGCTGGCACATGGAGGGGTGGGCGCTGTTCACCGCGGTGGCGGCGTTCATCGGCGGCTTCGTCGCGCTGGTGGTGCGCATGGGCGACGACCGGCCCAACGACTCGGGCTGGGACGACGGCGCGGTGCTCTGACCAGCGAGCCCAAGGGCGGCTCCGAGCGGCCCTGAACGGCCCCTGAACGGCCCTGTACGGCCCTGGACGGCGCTGTGCCGGGTCAGGACTTCGCGGTGGTGGACTTGGGCGCGAACGACTCCACCACGTCGGTGTAGCGGTCGGCCGTGTCGACCGCGTGCCCGACCGCCCAGACCGTGCTCTTGCCGGCGAGGTAGGTCACCGCCTGGAGACGTACGCTGCTCCTGCCCTCGTTGGCGCGCCCGCGGATCGTCTCGCACGAGCTCTTCTCGCAGCGCACCATGAACGGCTCCGCCGGCCGCGACGGGTCATAGCCCGCCATCCAGTAGCGGCCCTTGCCGTCGCCCGTCACCCCGTAGAGCCTGGCGCCGGCATCGGGCAGCCGCTGCTCGCGCCACCGCTTGCCGTTCCAGGTCAGCACGAGCGGCGAGATGTCGCCGGGGCCCCGGTAGACGCCGCCGACGGCCACCGCCCGCTTGGAGTTGTCGACCTGCACGTCACGCAGGTAGCCGCCGGGAATCGACGGGAGCGGCATGGACTTCCAGGACCCGCCCGAATTGTGGACGATCAGCGGCTTGTCGCCGGTGTCGCCGACGGCGAACCCGCCGGCCACCGCGTAGAGCGCGCCTTCCTCCTTGGTCTCCTGCGTGGTCCAGGAGTTGCCCTGGCCGGTGAGGATGAGCCCGTTGTCCTCGCGGCTGCCGACCGCCACGACCCGCCCGGACTTGGCGTCGACGCCGCCGAGCCAGTCTCCGGCCCGCAGCCCCTGCGGCCTGACCCGGTCGAACCCCGCCACATCGCCGTGGGCGAGGTACGGCAGCCCGTCGTGCCCGTCGCCGACCGCCCACACGTCGGAGGCGCCGGCGGCGGCCAGCCCGCGCAGGTTGCCCGCGGCGGTCGCGTCACGGACGGGCACCTCGGCCCAGCCGGCGCCGTTCCAGTGGCGGATGGTCCCGCGGTTCTTCCAGACGTCCCAGATCTCCTGCTGGCCCACGGCCCACACGTCGCTCGACGACAGGGCGAGCACGTCGAACAGTGAGCCGTCTGGCTGGAGCCGCACGCTGGTCGACTGCTGCCACGCCTCTATCGTGCCGGGGCGGGGATCGGCATGCGCGGCGGGCGTGACCTGAGACCAGGCCACGGACGTCGCCAAGATCAAGGAGAGCGCACGCCGCTGAGAGCGACGGGTCATGAGCAAATGCTACGGGCTGGAGGGGTCCGCTTGCCCGTTAGAGCCCAAGTCGCAACTCGGCGACGACCGGCAGGTGGTCGGAAGCGGCGCTCAGATCGGCGCTCGTGACCTCCGCTCCACCGCAGGAGACGACGCGTGTCTCGCGCGCGGCGAACACCCCGTCGATGCGCGCCGAAGGGCTCTTCGCGGGGAACGTCAGGCCGTCGCCCTCGGGCGCCGCCGCGTGGCAGTCGGCCAGCCGCCCGGCGAGGTAGCGCCAGGCGGGCTGGTGCGGCCGCTCGTTGATGTCGCCGCCGAGCACGATCGCCGCGCCGTAGCGGGCGGCCACGCCCTCCATGAGCGCCACCGCCTCTGCCGCGTGGTGCACCCTGGCCGGGCCGTTGAGGTCGAGGTGCAGCGACCCGACGGCCAGCCGCACGCCCTCGGCGGCGAGCACGGCGATCGCCAGCCCGCGCCGCTCCAGCCCGAGGAAGACGCGCAGCGCGTGGCTCTCGGCGTGCAGCACGCTGACGCGCGGCCCGGCGAGCACCGCCACGCCGCCCAGCCGGGCGGGCGTGGCGACCCGCAGCCCCGCCGCGGCGGCCAGCGCCTCGCGCCCGGCCCGCCGGCGGCCGAGCCTGGGCGCCTCCTGGACGCACAGCACGTCGGCGCGCAGGGCGGCGACGACCCTGGCCAGCGCGGGGACGCTGTCGCGCATCCCGTGAACGTTGTAGGTGGCGACCCTGATCGTCACGAAGCGCGGCTCTAGCGCTGCCTGGCCAGGTCGGCGGCGCCCACCACGCCGGCGGAGGCGCCGAGCTCGGCCAGCTTGATCTCGGCCAGCGGGCGGTGCCCGTGGCCGGTGAGCCGCTCGGCGAAGACCGCGCGGGCCCGGTCGATGAACAGGTCGGCGGCGCGGGAAACGCCGCCGCCGACGATGAAGCAGCCCGGGTCGAGGGTGGCGGCGAGGTCGGCCATGCCCTGGCCGAGCCAGTCGGCCAGGCTCGCGAACGCGGCCAGCGACGCGTCGTCGCCCAGCCGCGCGGCCTCGGTGACCTCCTCGCCCTCGATCTTGCCCCCGGCGAGCCCGAGCAGGATCTCAGCCCGCTCCGGCTGTGCCTCGGCGATCTCCCTGGCGTCCTTGACGAGGGCCTGGCCGCTGGCGTACTGCTCCCAGCAGCCGATGTTGCCGCAGCCGCAGAGCCGTCCTTCGGGCAGCACCTGCATGTGGCCGAGCTCGGCGCCCATGCCCCACCGGCCGCGGTAGAGGGAGCCGTCGAAGACCAGGCCGCCGCCGATGCCGGTGCCGAGCGTCAGGCAGACCACGTGGGACTGGCCTCTGCCCGCGCCGAACCTGGTCTCGCCCCACGCCATGGCGTTGGCGTCGTTCTCGATCACGACCGGCAGGCCGACGAGCCCGCTGATCTTCTTCTGCAGCGGCTCCTCGCGCCAGGCGAGGTTGGGCGCGAAGCGCACCATCGACCGGGTCTCGTCGACGAACCCGGCCGCGCCGACGCCGACGGCCTCGATCTCCCGGCCCGCGGACAGCTCGCGAACGACGTCGGCCACCGTCTCGGCCACCACGTCTGGGCGGTCGGCGGCGGTGGGCCGCAGCGTGTGTTCGACGATCTCGCCGTTGTCGCCGACCACACCCGCGGCGACCTTGGTCCCGCCGATGTCGACACCGATCGTGAGCATGCCCCGTGTCTCCTATCCCAGATCTATGTGTTCCACATTGTCACGGCGGTCCCGATCGTCCCCACCGTCCCCGCGGTCGCGGCCGTCGCCGGGCCTGCGGGGGGCGGGCCTGCTCAGCGCGTCGAACGCCCCGCGGACCGCGGCGAACAGCTCGCCGCCCGCGGCCACCAGGTGCCCGGTCACGTCGGAGCCCGACTCGCGCTGCGCCGCGATCGCCCGGCAGACCGGGCAGGCGCGGCAGATGTACTCGTCGTGGGACTCGGACACGGCCTCCTCCCACACATCGCGCTCCCTCCTGCCGCTGCCGCCGGTGAAGGAATTGAACACCGTCCTGCCCACCTGGCGCGTGGCCCGCCCCTGGATCGAGTCGAACAGCTTGCGCGCCTCGTCGGCGACGGTACCGATCGGATCCCTGTCGTTGCTCTCGGTCATCTGGCCCTCCCTGCGTATGGGTCGCTCATCCATTCAACTCATCTGGTTGCGGATTCGCTCCCCGAGCTGAACCGTAGTGCAGAATCAACCGCTCACGGCTCACCGCCGGGCGCGGCGAAAACCACCCGGAGCACGCCGTCACGCAGCGCCGCGCCGCTGATCCTCCTGCGGGCCAGCGCCGCGGGCAGCGCCAGGATCCTCCGGTACGGCCCGGCCGTGACGATCAGCTCGTCACCCTTGCGGGCCAGGTCGATGTCGTCGCGGTCGGCGCCGGGCAGGGTCAGCGTCAGCTCGTCGGCGCTCATCCGCAGCGGCGGCTCCACGGCGTGGGGCGCGAACGGGTCGGCCTGGCCGTACATGGACTCCCCCACCTCGGCCAGCGCGTCCTTGCCGACGGGCTCGGCGGGCAGGTAGGGGACGACGTGGATGGGCAGGGGCGCGAACGACTGCTCGGCCTCGGCCAGCAGCCGCGACTGGGCCGCCACCCACTGGGCGCGCCACTCGTCGGCGCCCTCCGAAGGGAAGACGCGGTTGGCGATGACGGCGTCGACGCGGTAGCCGTACAGGTTGAGTGAGGTGAGGGTGCGCCTGGCCTCGGCGAGCACCACGGACTCCGGCGTGAGCACGAGCCGCACGGAGGCGTGGTCGCCGGTGAGCAGCTCGCGCACCTCCATCAGGCCGCGGTGGAAGCGCTCGGCCGCGTTCATGACGTCCTCGCCGGGCGCGCTGACGTGGGCGACCCCGCGCACGAACGGCGAGACGAGCTTGACGATCTTGCGGCCGATCGGCATGAGCCTGGTGACGTGCCAGTCGAGCGCCTCGGGCAGGGCCAGCAGCCGCAGCGTCTCGGCGGTCGGGGCGCAGTCGACGACGATCACGTCCCAGCGGCCCTCCCTGGCGTGCTCGCGCAGCTCCAGCAGGGCGATGACCTCCTCCGCGCCGGGCAGCACGGTGATCTCCTCGGAGGTGATCTCGTCGAGGCCCAGGTCGGACAGCACGCCCCTGGCGTAGTCCTGCAGCTCGCCCCAGTGGCGCTCCAGCGTCTTCTGGGTGTCGACCTGGCGCAGGTGCAGCCCGGGCGCGACCTCTCCAGGCTCGACGGCCAGCGCGTCGGCCAGCGAGTGGGCGGTGTCGGTCGAGACGATGAGCGTCTTGAGCCCGCGGGCGGCGGCGAGCGTGGCGGTCGCGGCGGCGGCCGTGGTCTTGCCGACGCCGCCCTTGCCGGTGAAGAGCAGGACCCTCGGGCTCAACTCAGCGGCCTTCGACGCGTTTCTTGAGCCCCTTGAGCGCGGTGTCCACGATCACCTTCTCCGCCTTGCGCTTGATCATGCCGATCATGGGGACCATGAGGTCGACCGTCAGCTCGTACGTCACGTCGGTGCCACTGCCCGTCTCGGCGAGCCGGTAACTCCCCCTGAGGTCGGAGACCATCTTCCCGGGCTCGACCACCTGCCAGCTGACCCCGTCGTCGCCCAGCCAGGTGTAGCCGAGGGTGTAGGTGTCGCTGATCATCCCGGCGTCCAGGACGAACCGCACCGTGTGGGGCCTGCCGTCGGCGTCCGTGCTCAGGACCTCGGCGCTCTTCACCTGACCGGCCCAGTCCGGATAGGAGGGGAAGTCCGAGATGACCGCCATGACCTCGGCGCGACCGGCGCCGATGGAGGTGCTCGAAGTGGTGCGATCAGCCATACGACCACCGTAGTGCAGAATGAGCGGCTTGCGGCGGACCGCCGGACGTGACCCGGTGCCGGTCGAGGTCACCATTCGAGGACGTAAGGGGTGCCCCGTCCGCGGAAGTGCCCGACGTTCACGCATTCGGTGCGCCCGATGCGGGTGCGCGCGTAGAGCGGGTTGTGCACGTGGCCGAACAGGGCATAGCGCGGCTGGGTGCGCCTGATCGCCTCCAGCGTGGCCGCGCTGCCCCGCTCGAACCGCCTGGCGACCACGTCGTAGAGCAGCTCGGGCACGTCCGGCGGGATGTGGCAGCACAGCACGTCGACCTCGCCGACCGCCTCGACCTTGGCGGCGAACTCCTCGTCGCCGATCTCGTGCGGGGTGCGGTAGGGGGTCTTGAGCCCGCCGCCGACGAACCCGAAGCGCAGGCCGCCGATCTCCGCCACCTGCCCGTCGAGCACCTGGTGGCCGGGTCTGACGTAGTCGGCCCACAGGCGCGGGAGGTCGACGTTGCCGTAGGTGAGATAGGCGGGCGCCGGCATGGCGGCGAAGAGGGCGGCGTACTGGGCGCGGACGTTGCGCTCGATGTGCTCGCGCGGGTCGCCGTCGAGCGTGGCCCAGAGCCGCGCGGACATGACCCTGGCCTCGTCGAACCGCTTGGCGGTGCGCAGGCCGATGAACTCGGCCGCCTTCTCCGCGCCGAACAGGTCGGCGAAGATGCCCTGCGTGTAGTCGTCGTAGTCGACGAAGAGGATCAGGTCGCCCAGGCAGATCAGCGCGTCCGCGCCGTCGCCGGCCCTGGCCAGCGCGTCGGCCCTGCCGTGTACGTCGCTCACCACATGGACCCTCATGGAGTGCAATCCTAGACACCCGCGCACCGCCGGACACGGGCGGGCGCACGCGTCGTACCAGGCGATCGACGCTGCTAGCGTGATGAATGCCCTTCATAACGCCTCAATGACGAAGCTACCGGCGCGTAACTTAAGACGGTAACGTCCAGGCGGTCCCCGAAGAGGAGTTGATTCGTGCGCGAGTACAGCGTCCCCGTGCTGGTCGATGTGCCTGCCTCGGCGAGTTTGCCCGACACCGTGTTCCGGCGTGCCGAGCAGGAGCCCGGCGCGGTGGTCATGCGCCGCAAGGCGGACGGCGGCTGGCCCGTCGTCACCGCGGCCGAGTTCCGCGACCAGGTGGTCGAGGTGGCCAAGGGGCTGATCGCGGCGGGCGTGGAGCACGGCGACAGAGTCGCCCTCATGTCTCGCACCCGCTACGAGTGGACGCTGGTCGACTACGCCATCTGGTCCGTCGGCGCGGTCACCGTGCCGATCTACGAGACGTCGTCGGCCGAGCAGGTCAGGTGGATCCTGTCCGACAGCGAGGCCAAGGCCGCGTTCGTCGAGCTGGACGCGCACGAGGAGACCGTCCGCGAGGCGGCGCCCGGGCTGAAGTCGCTCTGGCGGGTGGACGGCACGCTGGAGACCGCGGACGTCACCGACGCCGACGTGACCGAGCGCAGGAAGCGGGTCGTCGCCGCCGACCTGGCCACGGTCGTCTACACCTCGGGCACCACGGGCCGGCCCAAGGGCTGCCGGATCACCCATGACAACCTGCTGTTCACCGCGCTCAACGTGCTGCGGGGGCCGCTGGAGCCGCTGTTCGGCCGTAAGGACCCGGCGGCGCTGCTGTTCCTGCCGCTGGCGCACATCTTCGCGCGGATGATCCAGGTGGTGCTCATCGAGGCGGGCGCGATCATGGCGCACACCCCCAACATGAAGAACGTCGCCCCCGACCTCCAGGACTTCAAGCCCACGTTCCTGCTGGGCGTGCCGCGCGTGTTCGAGAAGGTCTACAACGGTGCCGAGCAGAAGGCCATCGCGGGCGGCAAGGGCAAGATCTTCGCCCGCGCGGCGGACGTGGCGGTGGCCTGGAGCAAGGCCGAGAGCTCGGGCGGCGCGCCGCTGGGCCTGCGGCTGCAGCGGGCGGTGTTCGACAAGCTGGTCTACGCCAAGCTGCGCGCCGCCACGGGCGGCCGGCTCTCGGCGGCGGTGTGCGGCGGATCCGCGCTGGGCGACCGGCTCGGCAACTTCTTCAAGGGCGTCGGCATCGAGGTCTTCGAGGGCTACGGCCTGACCGAGACCTCCGCGCCGTGCTCGGTCAACATGCCGGGCGCCAACAAGATCGGCACCGTCGGCAAGCCGCTGCCCGGCGTCACCCTGCGCATCAGCGACGACGGCGAGATCCTGGCCAAGGGCAGGAACGTCTTCGACGGCTACTGGAAGAACGACGCGGCCACGGCCGAGGCGATCGACTCCGACGGCTGGTACCACACGGGCGACATCGGCGAGCTCGACTCCGACGGCTACCTGCGCATCACCGGGCGCAAGAAGGAGATCCTGGTGACCGCGGCGGGCAAGAACGTCGCTCCCGGGCCGCTGGAGGACGCGCTGCGGGCGCATCCGCTGGTCTCCCAGGCAATGATCGTCGGCGACGGGCGGCCCTTCGTCGCCGCCCTGATCACCCTCGACCCGGAGGCCCTGCCGGCCGGCGCCACCGTGGCGGAGCTGCGGGCGGACCCGAAGGTGCAGGCGGAGATCCAGGGGGCGGTGGACCGCGCCAACCTGACGGTGTCGAAGGCCGAGCAGATCAAGAAGTTCACGATCATGGACGCGGACATCACCGAGGAGAGCGGGCACCTCACGCCCACGCTCAAGGTCAAGCGCAACCTGGTGATGCGCGACTTCGCCCAGGAGATCGACGACCTCTACGGCGGCCACTGACACCAGCGGGGGCTGATGGCCACGGGGGACTGGACGCGTCCGCTACGTCAGGGGACGCGCCCGCCGCGTCGGGGGAACGCGCCTGTCGCGTCGGGGGACACACCCGTCGCGTCGGGGGCGCGTCCGGAGGGTCAGGCGGCGCCGACGAGCTCGCCCGAGCGCTCGGTGGCGGCCAGGATCGCCGCGAGCGTCTGCCTCGTGGCCTGGAGCTCGGCGAGCTGCTCGTCCAGGCCGGTGAGCCGGCCCCGCAGGTGGCCGAGCACGCAGGGGTCGAGCACCTCGCCCGATCCCGCCGCGCACGGCAGCACGTCCCTGATCACCCTCGTGGGCAGCCCGGCGGCGAGCAGCGTGCGGATGCGCCGCACCACGACGGGAGCGTCCTCGGCGTAGCGGCGGTGACCACCGTCCGCGCGGTACGAGGTCAGCAGCCCCTGCTCCTCGTAGTAACGCAGCAGCCGCGGGCTGACGCCGGTCTCCCGGGACAGCGCTCCGATCTTCATGTGACGCTCCTCACACCTGCTTGCATCTCACATTGATGTCAGTTCCTAGCGTGGACGCCATGAGAGAAATTCCTCGCACAACGTTCTCCCTTGGCGGCGACCTCCCGGTGAGCAGGATCGGGTACGGCGCGATGCGTCTGACCGACCGCCCCGACCCGGCGGTCCCGGCCGCGGAGTCCCCCATCTGGCGTCCCCCGGCCGACCGCGCGGGTGCCATCGCGCTGCTGCGCAGGGCCGTGGAGCTGGGCATCCATCTGATCGACACCGCCGACGCCTACGCGCTCGGCGCCAGCGAGGAGCTGATCGCCGAGGCGCTGCACCCGTACGCGGGCGGCGTGACGGTGGCAACCAAGGTCGGCGTGGTACGCCCTTCGCCGGGCGAGTGGGTGACCCACGGCCATCCCGCCTACCTGCGCCAGCAGGCCGAGCTGGGGCTGCGGCGGCTGCGGGTGGAGCGGATCGACCTGCTGCAACTGCACAGGATCGACCCCGAATACCCGCTCGCCGACCAGATCGGGGCGCTCAAGCAGCTCAGGGACGAGGGCAAGGTCCGCCACATCGGCCTGTCGGAGGTGAGCGTGGACGAGCTGCGGCAGGCGTCGGAGATCACGCCGATCGCGAGCGTGCAGAACCTGTACAACCTGACCACCCGCGAGCACGAGGACGTGGTCGACTACACGGCCGCGCACGGGATCGCGTTCCTGCCCTGGTTCCCGTTCGCGGCGGGCTCGCACGCCGGCCCGGGGAGCCCGCTGGCCGAGGTGGCGGCGGAGGCCGGCATCACGCCCGCGCAGGCGTCGCTGGCCTGGCTGCTGCGCCGCTCCCCGACCGTGATCCCGATTCCGGGCACCACGTCGATCGCCCATCTGGAGGAGAACGTGGCGGCGCTGTCGGCCGAGCTGACCGACGAGCAGTACGAGCGGCTGTCCGCCACGACCTGACCAGAGCGGGGATGCCGGCGGCCGGCCTGGGCGGGCATGCCGGCGGCCGGCCGGCCGGGGACGCCGGCGGCCGGCCGGGGCGCGGGTGGCCGGGGTCAGGCGATGACGAGCTCGCCGACGCGGTCGGCCAGCGCGTCCCTGGCCGGTTGCGGCAGGCCGGCGTCGGAGATGACCATGTGCGCCTCCCCGAGCTCGGCGATCGTGCTGATGCCCACCGTGCCCCACTTGGTGTGGTCGGCGGGCACGACCAGGCGGCCCGCGGCCTCGACCAGGGCGCGGTCGGTCTCGGCCTCCATCATGTTCGGCGTGGTGAAGCCGGCCCTGATCGTCATGCCGTGCACGCCGAGGAACAGCAGGTCCACGTTGAGCTGGCGGATCGCGGCCACCGCCACCGGGCCGACCAGGGCGTCGGACGGCGTGCGGACGCCGCCGGTGAGCACGACCGTCTGGTCCGTCCGGCCCGAGCGCTGGAAGACCTCGGCGATGCGCACCGAGTTCGTCACGACGGTCAGCGCGGGGACGGCGGCCAGGTGGTGGGCGAGCGTCCAGGTCGTGGTGCCGGCCGAGAGCGCCACGGCGGTGCCGGGACGTACGAGCGCCGCGGCCCGGCGGGCGATGGCCTTCTTCTCCGTCTCCTGGCGCACCGACTTGACCGCGAAGCCCGGCTCGTCCGTGGAGCCGATCACGGTGGCGCCGCCGTGCACCTTCGCCAGCAGGCCGCGCTCGGCCAGCGTCTCCAGGTCGCGCCGGATCGTGATGTCGGAGACGCCGAACGCCCGCACCAGCTCGATCACCCGGACGCCGCCGTTCTGCCTGACGAGCTCCAGAATCGCCTGCTGACGCTGCGGGGCGAGCATCGCATCACCAGATCCCAACCCAACAGGTTCCGACACTCCCGATCGCATCATGACACGACCACGGCGTCGCGACTGTCGGCAATTCGTCATAGAACCGTGCGTTGACAGTCGGAAATGTTCGCTTTTCGATGAATGAAGATGAGCGAACTCGGGGGAATCCGAAGGGTCCTGCAAGGAGGAACCCAACATGGACCAACGGTTGCCGATGTCCCGTCGTAGTCTCCTGCTCGGCGCCGCCGCGCTCGGCGTGCCCGCCGCCCTCGTGGGGTGCGGCTCCGACACGCCCGCCCCCGCCCCCGGCAAGTCCTCGGGCGGCCTCGGCACGGTGACGATCGGCTCGAACGCCTCCGACGAGATCCCCAAGAAGTCCCTGGACACCGTGGTCAAGGGCTTCACCCAAGCCACTACCAAGATCAACACCGTGGATCACAACACGTTCCAGGAGAACATCAACCGCTATCTCAAGGGCACGCCCGACGACGTGTTCACCTGGTTCGCCGGCAACCGCATGCAGTTCTTCGCCGAGCAGGGGCTCGCCACCGACATCTCCGACGTGTGGCAGGAGATCGGCGGCGACTACACGCAGGCGTTCAAGGACCAGTCGACGGGCCTCGACGGCAAGCAGTACTTCGTGCCGTTCACCTACTACCCGTGGGCGGTCTTCTACCGCAAGAGCGTCTGGCAGGAGAAGGGGTACGAGGCCCCGGCCACGCTGGACGAGTTCACCGCGCTGGCCAGGAAGATGAAGACCGACGGGCTCATCCCGATCGCGTTCGCCGACAAGGACGGCTGGCCGGCGATGGGCACGTTCGACATCCTGAACATGCGGATCAACGGCTACGACTTCCACATCTCCCTCATGGGCGGCAAGGAGTCGTGGACCGACCCGAAGGTCAAGCAGGTCTTCGACACCTGGCGGGGCCTGATGGAGTTCCACCAGCCCGCGGCGCTCGGCCGTACGTGGCAGGAGGCCGGCCAGTCGCTGGCCCAGAAGAAGACCGGGATGTACCTGCTCGGGATGTTCGTCGCGCAGCAGTTCCCCGAGGCCGACCGCGACGACCTCGACTTCTTCACCTTCCCCGAGATCAACCCGGCGTACGGCACCGACTCGATCGACGCCCCCATCGACGGTTACATGATCTCGGCCAAGGCCAAGAACGTGGACGGCGCCAAGGCGCTGCTCAAGCATCTCGCCCAGGCCTCCTCGCAGGACATCGCCACCAAACTCGACCCGGGCACGCTGGCCGCCAGCTCGAAGGCCGACACCTCGGGTTACAGCGCCCTGCAGAAGCGCGGCGCCGAGCTGGTCTCGAAGGCCACCCACATCGCGCAGTTCCTCGACCGCGACACGCGGCCGGACTTCGCCTCCACCGTGATGATCCCGTCGCTGCAGTCGTTCGTCGGCAAGCCGAACGAGATCGACTCCCTGCTGACGAGCATCGAGAAGCAGAAGGCCAACATCTTCCGCTGATGGCAGTCAAAACCCGTCGCTACTCCGCCCGCGACGTGACCATCCTGGTCATCGGGCTGGGGGTGGCCGTCATCGTCAACGTGGGCCTCATCTGGGGGCCCACGGTGGCCTCCATCGGCCTGTCCGGCACCGACTGGAACGGCATCGGGCCGATCGAGTGGGTGGGCGGGCAGAACTACCACGACCTGGCGGCGGAGTATCCGCCGTTCTGGTCGGCCGTCCGCAACAACCTGCTGTGGCTGGGCTTCCTCGGGCTCGTCGCGACGCCCTTCGGGCTGTTCTGCGCGGTGCTGCTGGACCGGCGGCTGCGGCTGTCCCGGGTCTACCAGAGCGCTCTATACATGCCGGTAGTACTATCCCTGGCCGTAGTCGGCTTCATCTCACAGCTCGTCTACTCCTCCGACTACGGCGTGCTGAACGCGGTGACCGGGCTGACGGTCGACTGGCTGGGCGACAGCTCGATCAACATCTGGGTGGTGATGGTCGCGGCGGGCTGGCGGCACGTCGGCTACGTCATGGTCATCTACCTGGCCGGGCTGAAGGCGGTCGATCCGGCGCTGAAGGAGGCGGCGGCCATCGACGGCGCCACCGAGCGGCAGGCGTTCTTCCGCGTGGTCTTCCCGACGCTGCGGCCGGTCAACGTGATCGTGCTGGTGATCACCGTGATCGAGGCGCTGCGGGCCTTCGACATCGTCTACGCCATCAACAAGGGCAGGAACGGGCTGGAGCTGCTGTCCGTGCTGGTCACCGAGAACATCGTGGGCGAGGCCAGCCGGATCGGGTTCGGCTCGGCGATCGCGGTGATCCTGCTGGCGATCTCGCTGGGGTTCATCGTCACGTACCTGTCGCAGATGTTCAGAGGGGAGGAGCGATGACGCTCACCGCGCCCGCCGCCGCTCCCCCGGCCCAGTCGCGGCGGCCGCCGTCGCGGCCTCCCGTGCGGCCGCTGCGGATCCTGCTGCACGTCTTCCTGGCGCTGGTGGCGCTGGGCTGGCTGCTGCCGCTCGCGCTGGCCGTCTACGCCTCGCTGCGCCCGTACGAGGAGACCGCCCGGCTGGGCTACTTCTCGCTGCCGGAGCACATCACGCTCGACTACTACGGAGAGGCGTGGAGCCAGGCAGAGCTTCCGCACTACTACCTCAACACGTTGATCATCGTGGTGCCCGGCGTGCTGGTGACGCTGTTCCTGGCGTCGTTCACGGCCTTCGCCATCGCGCGGCTGCGCATCCCGGGGCGCAAGGTGCTGCTCGTCGTGTTCACGGCCGGGAACCTGCTGCCGCCCCAGGTCCTCATCACCCCCCTCTACACCCTCTACACCCTCATCCCGCTGCCCGAGTGGCTGTCGGACTCGCAGTCGCTCTACGACTCCTACCTCGGGCTGATCCTCATCCACGTGGCCTTCCAGTTCGGCTTCTGCGTCTTCGTCATGGCCAACTTCATGCGCACGATCCCGGAGGAGATCACGGAGGCGGCGCTGGTGGACGGGGCGAGCGTGTGGAAGCGCTACTGGCGGCTGACGCTGCCGCTGTGCCGTCCGGTGCTGGCGGCGCTGTCCACGCTGCAGTTCACCTGGATGTACAACGACTTCCTGTGGGCGCTGGTGCTGATGTCGTCGGGCGACAAGCTGCCCGTCACCTCGGCGCTGAACAACCTGCGCGGCCAGTTCTTCACCGACTACAACCTGCTGGCGGCCGGATCGGTGCTGGTGGCGCTGCCGACGCTGATCGTCTTCCAGCTCCTGCACAAGCAGTTCGTCGCCGGGCTCACCCTGGGGGCGACCAAGGGCTGACCTCCCGCCGCCCGCCTCGCGCCGGGCACGCCCCCGGCGCGGGTCAGGGCTGGATGAGCGCGCGGAAACGGGCCGCGACGTGGTCCCACGCCCATTCGCGGACGACCCAGTCGCGCCCGCCCGCGCCCATCTTGCGCGCCTTCTCCGGGTCGCTCAGCAGCTCGACAACGGCCTGGGCCACCTCGCCCGCGTCCTCGCCGTTCACCACGAGCCCGGTCTCGCCCTGCCGCACCGCGTCGGGCGCGCCGCCGGACGCGCCCGCCACCACGGGCAGACCCGTCGCCGACGCCTCCAGGAACACGATCCCGAGCCCCTCCACGTCCACCCCGCCCCATCGGGTACGGCACGGCATCACGAACACGTCGGCGGCGGCGTAGTAGCCCGGCAGGCCGGCGGCCGGCACCGTACCGGTGAACCTGATCGACTCGTGCCCGGCGGCCAGCCGCTCCAGCGTCCGGCGGTAGGGGCCGCCGCCCACGAGCAGCAGCACGGCGCCGGGCACCGCGCGCAGCACCTCGGGCCAGGCCCTGATGAGCTGGTCCTGGCCCTTGCGCGGCACCAGTCTCGACACGCACGCGACGACCGGCCGGTCAGCCAGGCCCAGCTCGGCCTTGGTCACGCCGGGGTGGAACTGGCCGACGTCCACGCCCGGCGCGAGCCGTACGAGCTTGCCCGGCGGGATGGCGGCGACCAGCCGCTCGCGCGTGTAGTCGCCCAGATAGGTCACCACGTCGGCCTGCTCGCCGATCCGGCGCAGGACGGCGCGGAAGCCCGGTGCGCTCGCCCACGACGCCTCGTGGCCGTGGGTGAGCATCACCACGCGCCGCGCCCCCGCCGCGCGCAGCCGGGGGGCGAGCAGGCCGAGTGGCGCCGCCGCCCCGAACACCACGGTGTCCGCGCCGTGCTCGGCCACCAGCCGGGCCGCCCGGCGCGCGACGGCCGGGGTGGGCAGCATGAGCCGCGTCGGATGGCGCACGATCGGGTACGGCTGGCGCCGGTCGAACTCCTCGCAGCCCGGCCAGGCAGGGGCGTAGACCAGCACGCCGGGCGTGCGCAGTGCGAGACCGTGCACGAACGACTGGATGCCGCCCGGCCTGGGCGGGAAGTCGTTCGTGACGATGAGCACGTTGGGCGAGCTCCCCGGCCCGGCACCCGAAGCCGCCGCGCCCGGATCCGCGTCAGCGCCCGGAACCGACGCCGCGCCCGCGCCTGTCCTCGCGCCGCCCGTCGCTGAGCCCGCGCCCGGATCCATGCCCCTGCCCCTGCCTGTGCCCGTGCCCGTGCCTGTGCCCGTGCTTGTCCCTTTGCCGGTCCCTGTGCCTGTCGCGGCGTTTGTCACGGCACGGGGACGCCGTTCAGCTCGGCCCATGCACGGGCCATGGCGATGCGCTGGGGGCTGGAGGGATGGGAGGCATAGAGCACATATTCCACCGCATCCGCCGACAAGTCGGAAATATTGGTGACTGCCAGGCGTTTCTGCATCGCGATGAAGGTTGCCGGGTCCTTCGTCAGGTCGAGCGCGTGGACGTCGGCCCTGGCCTCGATGTGGCGGCTGACCACGTTCTGCAGCGGTCCCAGGATCAGCCCGCCGAGGGTCATCAGGCCCAGGACCGCGCCCACGGCGCGTGGATCGGTGATCGAGGTGAAGCCCGCGCGCCGCCCCACCGGCCCGATCAGCAGGTACAGCAGGATCGCGCCCACCGCCGAGCCCAGGCCGCCGATGAGGGTGCCGGACAGCACGTCGTTGTACTTGGCGTGGCCCAGCTCATGCGCCACGACCAGCTCGACCTCCGGCTGCGGCGCCTTGAGCAGCGTGTCGTAGACGACGATCCGGCGCGTGGCGCCGAAGCCGGACACGTACGCGTTGAGCGCCGTCGTCCTGCGCGAGGCGTCGGCGACCAGGACGTCCTCGACCGGCACGCGGTCCCGCTCGGCCATCGCCAGCAGGTTCGTCCGCAGGGGGCCCTGCTGCATGGAGGTGAAGTCGTTGAACAGGGGCTCGAACACCACCGGATACACGAACGACGCCACCACGGTCAGCGCGAACGCCCCGATCGCGGCCGGGATCCACCAGCGCCTGACCTTGCGGGCCAGCGCCACGAGGGCGAGCAGCATCAGTGCCAGCAGGAACACCTCGACGGCCATGTTCTTGAGCCGGTCCGTGGTCCAGCTCGCCCAGTCCTGGAGCGACAGGCCGTAGTCGCGCAGGAGCGTCTCGACCCACATCCCGAGCGGCCACCTGATCACCTCGGTGAGCGCGGTGATGACCACGACGCCGACGAGCACCCGCAGCCACCAGGGCCCCCGGAGCCTGCCCAGAATCAGGGCGCCGATCGGGGTGGCGACGAGCACCCCGGCCACGATGATCGTGAGGGCGAGGGAGAGGTAGCCGGGCAGGGTCGTGGCCGCGTCGAACGCCTGTGCCCTGGCGATCTGCTGCGCGGTGAAGTCGCGGGCGGGATCGGGCGGTCCGCCGGTCAGCACTCCCCATGGGGTGCTGAAGGCGGCCACCACCAGGGTCACCAGGCCCAGCAGCACCAGCGCCACGGCGGCCTGCCGGCGCAGCCGGGGGTCGTCTGTGGTGCCGGCGCCCTCGGGCCGGCCGTCTCGCTTCACGGACACATCCCCACCATGCCCCCGCTCCGGCGCCGCCGCCCCGGCCGTGCCTCCCACGGCCGTACGATCGACCGTCGTACTGACCGGACCGGCCCGACCACGATCGACCGTTGTATCGCCGTCAACGGTCGCGGCGGGCTCATCCCCCGGTCCTGAGTCGTCCGCGTCCTGCCGCTCGCTCATCTGCCTCCCCTTCACACGAGCCGTCTACGCGAGCTGGGCACGCACGTAGTCGCGCCACCGTGCCGTCAGGGCAGCCGTGGACAGCCCCCGCGAGTGGAGCGCCCGATCGACGCCTACCGCCTGGGCGGCACGGTAGAGCCCCACCAGGGTCCCCTCACCGAACCGGTCAGCCAGGAAGCGACACGCCAGCCAGGCCTCCTGGTACGCCCGCGCAAGCCGTTCGGGGTCCCGCCCGTCCGCCGCGAAAGCCGCAGGCCCGGGCAATTCACTTGGCAGCCTTCCAGCCCGCACCTCGGCCGCCAGCTCGGCGGCCGCGGTCCGGACGGGGATCCCGGCGTCCCGGTAGCCCACGTAGTCGGCGAACCCTTCGTAGAGCCAGACGGGCAGATGATCGGTGCCCGCGGCGACGTGGGTGAGCTCGTGGGCGAGGACGACGTCCTTGCCCGTCGGATTGAGCATCGCGAAGAACTCGGGGACGACGATCACCCGCCCGCCGTCGGCCACCGCCGCCAGCCCGTCGAGCCGCGCCACGCCGGCCAGCTCGGCGGCCTCCTCCGTGGACCCTGGAACGACCACCAGCGGCCGCACGGGCCCGCCCAGTACGGCGGCGACCCGCAGCCCCGCCACGTCGGCCCTGCGCGCCAGGTCGTCCAGCGAGCCCGGGGCGGTGTGATGCCCGACGACGACGGACCGCGCTCCGCGCGCCACAAGCACGCCTTCACGCCACAGGCCCCGCAGCGCGGGAGGGAGGTCGGGGGACGGGAGTTCGGGGAGCCTGGGGGCCGAGGCGGGCGCGGCGAAGGCGAGGAGCGCCAGGCAGGCTCCGAAGGCTCGCCTGCTCACCCGCTCCGACACGCTGCCCGATCGTAGCCGCCCACTGCCACTGCCGACCGCGATCCAGGATCGTCACCACGCGGATCGCCCCGTCGCCCGGCTTCCTGCGGGCCGGCTTCCTGTGGCCCGGCTTCCTGTGGCCCGGTTTGCCGTCACCCGACTCCTCCGGGGTCGGCCGATCGTCGCCGTCGAAGAGCTGGATGGGCCCCTCAGGCGTGCCCTCGGCCTCGCCGTGAATAACAAAAAAGACGACCGCAGAAGATGAGAGAAATGCGACGCCCCGCCCGGGGGGCCGGGCGGGGCGGAATCACATGCCGGGACGGACTGCGCCGACGAACGACGACTTGCGCCACCCGCCCAGCTTGTCGATGCGCACCCGTTCGCCTGTCCGTGGCGAATGGATCATCTTGCCCTTGCCGACGTACATGCCCACATGGCCAAGCCCGCTGAAGAACATCAGGTCGCCGGGCCGGAGGTTCCGCCACGAGACCTTGTTCCTGATGCGTGAGAACTGGCTGCTCGCCACGCGCGGGAGTCTGACCCCGGCCTTCTTCCAGGCGTACTGGACGAGACCGGAGCAATCAAAGGAACCAGGCCCTGTGGCGCCGTACCTGTACGGGTCACCGATCTGGTTCTTGGCCACGGCGATGGCCTTGCGGGCCTTCGCCTGCTGGCGAGCGATCCTGGCTGCCCGTTGCCGGGCCGCCGTGGCCGCCTTCGAGGTCACAGCGGTGGTAGCCGCCTTGACTGTGAAGGTTTCGACCGATTCGCTCCTCGTCGCCGCCTGAGCCGTGGGGGCATGGAGGATCAGACCTCCGGCCGTCACGGTCATCGTTAGCGCAACACCACTAAGGGCAAGGCGGGACAGACGGGGGTTCTGCAGGGAGGTAGACAGGATTTCTCCTTGTGTCTTCCACGAACGCCTACCGGGTTAGCTGACGGATTCGGGCCTGGAAGTAGCCCTACGGCGCGATTGGCGCGCCGATTCACCCCTGATCCCTGGGGAATTGGGATCGCTGGGTCCCCGGTTCCGTGCTCCTGGCTGCACGGATTCGGCAGGTCACCGCCTGACTTATGTGTCGATATGGGGATATCAGCGGTGACCGACGGATTTTTTAGCTGTCTCACATCGGGAGGGACCGACGCGGGTTCGCGGCGACATGGCTTGTTCGCCGCGACGCCAGAAGCTACGCCGAAAGGTCAAGGATCAGCAAAGCGGGAGTCAGGTTGTAAAGATCAGATAAAGGTGTCAGTAAGGCGTCGAACCCCTGCTGGAGCGCCAGGTTCCGTTATTGAAATGTGACCCTGCTCACACTTCCGGATACACAGGCTTGTCAGGTATCAATTGTCACTTTCGTCACATCCGTCGCGCCGTCAACCGGAGTCCGGTCGGCGGCAGGGTCCCGGACGCGATGCGTTCCCGCTCGATGCGCCATAGCTCGTTCACGAGCTCTGTGTCACCATTTGTCAGCTTTCCGCCGATATATCGAGACAAGTACGGCTCCCGCCGCACATCCGCCATCTCGAACCGCTCGGTGACGGCGGCCAGCATGGCCGCGCCGGTCGCATGATCCTCGTGCGCCTCCCGCCATCGCGTGACCGGGTCCCGGCCGGCCTCGCGGGGGAAGTCCGCGAGCCCGGCGGCGGCCAGCAACGACGCCGCATCGTAGAACCAGGTGGCCGCCGCCGCATTCGCCCAATCCCAGGCGAACTCGTCCAGCACCAGCACGCCATCGGGCCCGAGCAGCGCGGACGCCCGGTCGAGCACGGTTTCGAGCGGGTGCATGTGATGCAGCGACAACGACATGACGACCGCGTCGAACGGCTCGTCGTCGTAGTAATCGGCAAGATCGGCCCGTAGTGCGGGCACTCCCGACGCCCTGGATGCCGCCACGGCCGCCTCCGAGACGTCGATCGCGGTCACCCCGTGACCGCGCCGCGCCAGCTCGGCGGCCAGCTCGCCGCGCCCGCAGCCGGCGTCGAGGATGCGGCTCCCCGGCCCGGGCAGCACCTCGCCGAGCCAGCTGTACTGGTGGTTGTCACCGGATGTCGTCTCCATATGCCGAGGATGACGGCAGGGAGATATCAGCACCACTGCAGGTTCGGCATGGGATCCATAAGCTGGGCGCATGCTAGAAGTCTGGTCGCTCAAGGTGCTGGCGGAGGTGGGCCGGCTCGGCTCGTTCTCGGCGGCGGCCGAGGAATTGTCGATGACCCAGCCCGCCGTCTCCCGGCAGATCGCCCTGCTGGAGCGGCACACGGGGGTGAGGCTGTTCGACCGGCTGCCGCGCGGCGTGCGGCCCACGGACGCGGGGCGGGCGGCGCTGGAGCAGGCGGAGGAGGTGCTCAAGGGGATGCGGCTGTTCGAGACCCGGCTGCGGGCCTTCGCCGGCGCGCAGGCCGGGCGCGTGCGGGTGTCCGCCTTTCCCAGCGCCGCGACGCGTTACCTGCCCGAGCGCTTCCGCACGTTCGCGGCCCGGCATCCGGAGGTGGAGCTGTCGATGACCGTACGCTCCGGCGCCCACGACGCGTGTGCGGAGCTGCTGGACGGGGAGGTCGACATCGCCCTGCTGACCGCCTGGGACGACGCGAGCGCGCCCGGGATCGCGGTGACGCCGCTGCACGAGGACGAGCTGCTGGTCGCGCTGTCCGCCGCGCATCCGCTCGCCCATGGGGATCGGGTGCGCCTGCGGGACCTGGCCGACGAGCCGTGGATCGACGGCACGCATCCCGACTGCCTCGGGCCCGTCGCTCAGCTCACGAGCGCTTTGGGGCGCGCGCCGCGGATCAGCCACTTCTGCGATGACTGGAACGGCCGGCAGGGGCTGGTGGCGGCGGGTGTGGGGATCATGTTGTATCCGTCGATCGCCGGGCATTCCTCCGCCCGGCCCGACATCCGCCTCCTGCGGCCCTCACCGCCGCTGCCCTCCCGCGCGGTCCTGGCCGCCACCCTGCCTCCGGCCGGCCGGGCGGCCACCGTCTCCGCCTTCCTCGCCACGCTGACCGCCCCGGCCTGAACACCGCGCTCGCGTCCCCCCGGGCACCGACCAGGCGAGCGCGCCTGATACCGCCGGCGATCAGGAAGGGACGCTCACGGGCGGATGGCGCCCACAATGCGGCGGCCGTAGGACGACAGCTTGACGACCTTGACGACGTCGCCCGTCTGCGGCGCATGGACGATCTGCCCGTTGCCGGCATAAATGCTGACGTGCCCCAGCCCCTCGCTGAAGATGAGGTCACCCGGCTGCAGGTCGCTGAGCGAGACCTTGCGGTTGGCCCCCCACGCCCACTGCTGCCACGTCGTACGAGGCAGCGACACCCCCGCGGCCCGCCACGACGCCTGGGTGAGCCCCGAGCAGTCGTAACCGCGCGGCCCCGTCCCGCCGTAGATGTACGGCTTGCCGACCTGCGCGAAGGCGAACCGGAGCACCGAAGCCGCGTTCCCCGACGCCGGCCCCGTGTACTTGATGCCCACGCTGTTCGGGTTGCCGGGGTTGTACGCCCCCAGCTTCTTCAGGAGCTTCTTCTGCTCGGCGATCAGTTTCTCGATCTCCGAGCGCTCCTTCTCGACCCCTTCGCGTTCCTCGTCGGCCGACTCCAGCGCCTCTTCCGCCTTGTCGCGCTCGGTCTTCAGCCCGCGGTTCTCACGGTCGAACGCGGCCAGCTTCTCCGCCCGCTCCTGCGTCATCTGGCCGGTCATCGCCATCCGGGCCAGCAGGTCCTCGGGACGCTCCGCCCCGACCAGCCCCGGCCACGAGGTGGCGAACTCGCCGAGCTTGTAGCTGTCGACCGCCATGTTAACCACCTGCGCGCGCAGGGTCTCGACCGTCTCCAGCTTGCGCTTGTAGCGATCGTTCAGCTTCGTGTAGGCGCTCTTGGCCGACTTGTAGCGCTCGTTGGCCGTGTTGTACCGGTCGACGACCTTGTCGGCCTTGTCGTTGAGCTTTTCGAGCTTGGCCTTCGCCTGGCCGAGCGTGGGCTTGGGATCAGCGACGGCCGCGCCCATAGGAACCAGTACCAGCCCGATCACGAGACCCGTGGCCACCGGCACCCGACCGAACCTCACAGTGTCGCCTCCCAGGGATTATATCTGGGGCGAAATAGTACAGAAGTGGCGGGTGAGGTCCCACCTAAACCTAGCAAATCCCATGAACTCGTAAGAATTTAGGCCCGGCCCAGCCTGCGCAGCAGCAAACCAGACGGAACGGGTCTGGCACCCATCCGCCGGACCGATTCGGCGACCTCGCGATCCGACGACACCACGGCGATGGCCCGGCCGGGCGGCTCGGCGCGTACGAGCTGGCGGATCAGGTCGTCGGCGATCTCCCCAGGCGCGCTGAACAGCACCCGGACGCCGCGGGGCGCCACCACCTGCACCGGGGCGTTCAGCTCCGCGCCGTCGAACACCACGGTCACCTCGACCCGGGTCTGCGCGACCAGCCCGCCGAGCCCGGTCATCAGGCGGGTGCGCTGGTCGGCGAGGGTGAGCGTGCCGTAGCCGGTCTTGGTGACGTTGTAGCCGTCGATGATCAGGTGCACCTGCGGCAGCGCCAGCAGCTGGTCGAGGAGCTGCGGGTCGTCGTCGGCCAGCGCACGTGCGGGCACCCCGCGCACGCCGGGACGCTCGCCGGTGATCGCCGCGACGGAGTCGGCCGGCCTGCTGATCATCGTGGGCAGGGCCAGCTCTCTGCGCAGCCCGGCGGAGGCGTCCTGCAGCGCGTCGAGCAGCACCCTGATGCGGGCGTCCTCGATGCTCCTGCCCTCGCGCGCGGCCCTGCGCGAGGCTTCGAGCTGCTTCTCCACGTCAGCCAGCCGCTCGCGCAGCCGCCGCAGCTCGGACTCGCCCGCGCTGCCCGCCGCCGAGGCGGCGGACCTGGCCTCCTCGGCCGCCTGCTCCATCTGCTCGGCCCGGTGGACCGCGGACTTGGCCCGCTCCCGGGCGTCGTGCAGCTTGCGCCGCAGATCGGAGTTTTCCGCGCGGGCCGTCTTGATCTGCTCGCGCAGCCGGTCGGCCTCTTCCTTGGCGGCGTTCTTCTGCACGGCGAGCTGCTCGCGCAGGCGGGTGACCGCCTCCTCGCGCTCGGAGCCCTCCGCGGCCACCGCCGACTGCTCCAGGTCGGTACGGGCCGCCTCGATCATCTCCGCCCACCCCGGCGGCCTGGTCAGATAGGCGGCCGCGGCCACGAGCACGGGATCGGCGGCAGGCGGCACGTTGCCCTCGGCCAGCGAAGTGACCAGCTCCGGCCAGCCGGCGGCCACGGACTCGGCGACCAGCTCGCGGAACTTCTTGTCGTTCTCGAGCTGCGCCGCGATGGGCGCGCTGCCCAGCTTGGCCCGTTTGCGGGGATCGAACTTGGCGATCCCCCGAAGGGGCGGCGGGATGGAGACACCGGGCATCGTCCCGAGAACCTGAGCCGCCAGATCGACGACATTCATCCGCACCTGCTCGGGAAGCGGGCGAGACAAGCCTTCACCCGCTGAACTCATCCCACTTGTCCCTTCGTGACATGCCCTTTCAGACAAGGGTACGGCTGCCGCGTACCTGACCGTAACGGCCACCTGCATATGGACAAGCGCTTGGTAGGGGGTATACGACTGTGCAGGGGTTGCCGTTCACCCAGGAGGCCAACCGTGACCGAGCAGCTGCGTACCTCCACCCGCGACCTGGAAGAACTGCGCGAACTCGTGGCCGCCTGGCTGCGCGGCCGCGTCGGCGCCGGCGCATCGGTGTCCGAACTGTCCAGACCCTCGGGAAATGGCATGTCGAGCGAGACCCTCTTCTTCACCGCCACATGGAGTGAGGGTACGACGCGCTGCGTGGCCAGGCTCGCACCAGCGGCGGAGGCCGTTCCGGTGTTCCCCGCCTACGACTTGCGGGCCCAGTTCGAGGTCATGCGCCTGGCCAGGGAAAAAGCTGGAATCCCAGCGCCCAGGACGCTCTGGTTCGAGCCCGATCCCGCGCCGCTCGGGACCCCGTTCTTCGTCATGGAGCGCGCGGACGGCGAGGTGCCGCCGGACGTGATGCCGTACACGTTCGGTGGCTGGCTGCACGACGCGCCGCCGGAGGACCGGCGCAGGCTCCAGGACGCGAGCGTCGGGATCGTGGCGGCGCTGCACGGGACCGCGTACACGCCGGAGGAGGTGGCCGCGCTCGGGAGGCCCGGCCTGCGCGCGCACGTCGAGGAGCAACGGGCCTACTACGAGTGGGCGCACGGCAAGCTGCGCATCCCCGTGCTGGAGCGGGCCTTCGACTGGCTGGAGTCGCACTGGCCGCGGGACCCGGGGCCGGACGTGCTGTGCTGGGGCGACGCGCGGATCGGGAACCTGATGTTCCAGGACTTCACGCCGGTCGCGGTGCTCGACTGGGAGATGGCCGCGGTGGGGCCGCGTGAGCTGGACCTGTCCTGGATGATCTTCCTGCACCGCTGGTTCCAGGACATCACCACCTCCGCGGACCTCCCCGGCATGCCCGACTTCATGCGCCCCGACGACGTATGCCAGAAATATCGGGAGCTGACGGGCTACGAGGCCCGCGACATGGACTTCTACGAGATGTACGCGGCACTCCGCCACGGGATCATCATGGCCAGGGTGTGGCAGCGCCGGATCCACTTCGGCGAGCAGCCCATGCCGGACGACCCCGACGACCTGGTGCTGCACCGGGCCACCATCGAGGACCTGCTGACCAGGTGAGCTCAGGCGCTCGCGTCGTAGACCAGCAGCGCGACCTGGACCCGGTTGTTGAGATCGAGCTTGGTCAGGATGCGTGAGACGTGCGCCTTGACCGTCGGCACGCTCATGTAGAGCTCCCGCCCGATCTCGGCGTTGGACTTGCCCCGCCCCACGGCCAGCGCCACCTCGCGCTCCCGCTCGCTGAGCCGGGCGAGCAGCTTCCTGGCCCGGTCCGTACGGTCTCCTGCCCCGCCGTCGGACACGTGCGTGATGAGCTGCCGTGTCACCGCGGGCGACAGGATCGCCTCCCCTGAGGCGACCTTCCTGATCGCCGCCACCAGGTCGGCGGGCGCGATGTCCTTCAGCAGGAACCCGGCCGCCCCCGCCCGCAGCGCCCGCAGCACCTGCGCGTCGGCGTGGAACGTGGTCAGCACCACCACCTCGGGCGGCGCGGACGTGCGGCGCAGCGCCTCGGTGGCGGTGAGCCCGTCGACGCCCGGCATGCGGATGTCCATCAGCACCACGTCGGGCCGGTGCTCGGCCACCATGGGCGGCACCTCGGCCCCGTCGCCGGCCTCGGCCACGATCTCGATGTCGGCCACGCCGCCCAGGATCATCGACAGCCCGGCCCGCACCATGGCGTCGTCGTCGACGATCAGCACCCTGACGGGCCCCTCGGCAGGCCCCTCGGCCGGCCCTGTCGCGCTGGTCATGCGTCCTCCCCCGTCGTCTCCACCGGCCACGGCAGCCAGGCGCGTACCACGAACTCGCCTTCCGGCGTCGTGCCGTGCTCCAGCCGCCCGCCCGACAGCTCCGCCCGTTCGGTCAGCCCGATGAGACCGGCGCCCGCGCCGGGCAGCCGCAGGGGGTGTCGGGCCCCGAGCGGGTTGCGCACCTCCACCGAGAGCCCCTTGCCGCGCTCGCCCGACACGGTGACGGCCACCGGCGCGCCGCCCGCGTGCTTGCGGGCGTTCGTGAGCGCCTCCTGCACGATGCGGTAGAGGTGACGGCCCGGTTTCTCGGGCGCGTCATCGGCGTGCAGGTCGAGCCGTACGTCCATGCCCGCCTGCCGGCACTCCTCGACCAGCGCGGGCAGGTCGGCGAGCGTGGGCTGCGGCCGGTCGGGCACCGGGTCGCCGGCGCCGGGCGGCGTGTGGCGCAGCACGCCGATCACCTCGCGCAGGTCCTGCAGCGCCAGGTGGGCGTTGGTCCTGATGGCGCCGGCCGCCCTCGCGATCTCCCCGGCGGGCGCGTCGGGGCGGAACTCCAGCGCGCCCGCGTGCAGGCTGAGCATCGAGATGCGGTGCGCGAGCACGTCGTGCATCTCCCTGGCGATCCGCTCGCGCTCCGAGCGTCTGGCCTCCTCGGCGGCGCTCTGGGCCTGCTGCCTGAGCGACCAGACGAGCTGCCGCCTGGCCCTGATCACGATCCCCCACGCGAAGGCCGTCAGCACGAACGCGACGCCGAGCGCGGCCGCGGCCGCGCGGCTCATGTCGTCCTGGGGCCGCAGCATGACATAGGGCACCAGGGTGACGAGGCCCAGCAGGACGATCGGTCCGGAGATCTTGAACGGCCGGTGCACCGCCACGGTGAACAGCGCCACCACGCAGGCCCCGCCCACGAGCTCCAGGTAGGAAGACAGCACGGTGGTCACCAGCGCCAGCCCGACGGGCCAGCGCCGCCGCAGCCACACGGCCGCGCACGCCAGCGCCCCGACGACCTGCTCGACGGCCAGGAGCGGCTCGGGCTGGTTCGTCATCTCGGTCAGCGACAGGAACGTGAGGCCGCCGGCGAGCAGGAACATGACGGTGTCGACGATCCAGTCGCGGGTCGAGCGGCGTACGCGCCTGCCCTCGCGGGCGTCGCCGAGCAGCACGGACGGCAGCGCCCACCGGTATTCGTGGGCGCGGACGCCGTCGCCGCGCAGTTCCGTCACGTTCATCGAGGTTAGGCCCTGCGGGGGGCTGCGCGACAGCGACCAAAGTCGGTGGCTCGCGAGACCTACGGACGACGCGGGCGGCACGCGGGGGACGCGACGCTGATGGCATGAAAGCGCTGGTGGAGGTGTTCGGCTGGCTGCTGCTCGTGCAGGGGGCGGGCGGCGCGGCGAACACGCTGTTCGGATGGTGGCACTGGGCGCACGGCCTGCTGGTGGTCAACCACGTGGGGGCCTTGGAGGGGTACGAGGTGTTCGTGTCCCTCGTGCTGGGCGTGCTCGGCCTGGTGCTGCTGGCCGTGGTCAGGTCTGTCAGGTCTGTCAGGTCTGCGAAGAACGCGGAGGACGGGAAGTGAGCTCGACCGTGCTGCGCCCGCCGCGCAACCAGGCCGATCCGCGGGCGGTCCCGTGGTGGACGGTCCAGTGGCTGATCCTGATGGTGCCGGTGGCCGTCGCGGCGGTGGCGGCGTACTGGCTGTTCACCGAGCGGCCGCTCTGGCTGGGCGTGGCGGTGGCGGTCTTCGTGACGGGCTGCGTGACGCTCGCGCTGGTGGCGCCGCGCGCCTCCTACCGGGTGGAGCGGTGGGAGGTCACCGACCAGGCGGTCTACACCCGCAAGGGGTGGCTGACCCACACCTGGCGGGTGGCGCCGATGTCGCGGATCCAGCGGGTCGACACCGCGCGTGGGCCGGTGCAGCGGCTGTTCGGGCTGGCTGACGTCACGGTGACCACGGCCTCGTCGGCGGGCGCGGTCAAGATCGAGGCGCTGGACCACGAGGTGGCCGCCGAGCTGGCCGAGCGCCTGACCGCGATCACCCACGCGACGCCCGGGGACGCGACGTGACCGGCCGGCCCGCGCCGGAGGCCGCCCCGCGCCACATGAGGGGCACCGGGCTCGCGGATGACGGGTGGCGGCGGCTGGCCGGGCGGAGCCTGTGGGCCTCCGGGATCAAGTCGCTGGCGATCGTGGCGGGCGCGGTGGCCGGGCTGGTGCGCTTCCTGCTGGGACGGGACTGGCCGGCCGGCGGCGTCGTGGCCGTCTGCGCGGTGGCGGCGGTGCTGATAGTGGCCGCGGTGCTGGCGTACGACGCGGCCAGGCTCCGCACCACCCGCTGGCGGCTCACCCGCGAACGCCTCGAACTGCGTTCCGGGCTCACCGTCCGCCAGCACCGCTCGATCCCGCGCGACCGGGTGCGCGGCGTGGACTTGCGGGCCGATCCGGTACTCAGGGCGTTCGGGCTGACCGTGGTCAAGGTGGGCACGGGCGAGCACGCGGCCGAGGGGACGGAGGTCGTGCTCGACCCGCTGGCCAGGCACGAGGCCGAGGAGCTGCGCCGGGTGCTGCTGCACCAGGAGGCGGCGGACCCGGCCGCCGGCGGGCCGCTCGCCGAGCTGCGCTGGTCGTGGATCAGGTACGCGCCCCTGTCGGTGTGGACGTTCACCGGGGCCGCGCTGGTGCTCGGGGCGCTGTACAAGGCGCTGGACTCGATCGGGTTCAAGCGGCTGACCACCGGCGCGGCGGCGGGGCTGTGGGACTGGGTGACGGCGCGGCCCCTGGTCGCGGTGCCGCTGCTGCTGGTGGTGAACGTGGTGGCGGGGGCGGCCGGGGCCGTCCTGCTGTTCGCCGAGTCGTGGGGGCGCTACCGGCTGGAGCGCGAGCCCGGCCGGCTGCGGCTGCGCCGCGGGCTGCTGACCACCCGCTCGCTGACGATGGAGGAACGCAGGCTGCGCGGGGTGGAGATCAGCGAGCGGCTGCTGCTGCGGCTGGCCGGTGGGGCGCGGGTCAAGGCCATCGCCACCGGGCTGGGCAAGGCGGCCAAGGACGAGACCGAGGACGTGGCCGCGCTCGCCCCGCCCCTCCCCCGCCACCTGGCCAGGCAGCTGGCTCTTATACCCATCCGACGATGCCGACGATACCCCTTGTGGTGTTCTCGGTGGTGCGCGTAT
>NZ_VCKX01000096.1 GCF_005889725.1 Nonomuraea zeae | reverse complement strand
GGCTTACGAGGTGTCTTAGGGTCTGGTGGGGTCGGTGATGTGTATAAGAGAAAGCCACCGAACCCACCCAGACGGGCCTCCGTCGGGCCCATGCCACTCCCAAGTCCGCCCGCGCCGCTCCCGGGCCGCCCGCCGGACCCGCCCCACGGTTGCGCCGTCTCGTCGGCGGAAGTGCCCGTTCGTGCGCCCCAGCGACAACGAGCGGGCCAGAGGGGCGGCTGGCGGCACGAGCCGTTTCGCGTCCCAGACCCCTGGGTCATCGGTATGCGCAGGTGCCGGATCACGTAGGCCGCACCGAAGACACGCGCACACCCACGAGCCCAAGTGCAGGGGAAGGCGGGCTCAGCGCCCCAACCGGGCGGGGCCGGAGGGGGTCGGCTTGGCCGGGTTGCGACGTAACCTGCAAGGGTGCTGCTCCGATCGATCGCCGTCCTCGCCGCCGCCAACGTCATGAACAACAAGGTCGCCCCCCGCCTCGGTCCGCTGACCTCTGCCGTCGCGACGGCCGCGCTGGTCGCGATGGCCCGTAAGTCCGGTTTGTCGTGGCAGGAGCTCGGCTTCGAGCACGGCCGCCGGGGCGCGGTCGCGGGAGGCGCGTTAGCGGCGGCGGTGGCAGCCGTGTACACCGCCGGCGTCGCGATGCCGCGCACCAGACCGCTGTTCCGCGACGAGCGCGCCCTGTCGCTCTCTCGTGCCCGCGTACTGGAGGAAGCCCTTCTCCAGGTGCCGATGGGGACGGTTCTGCTGGAGGAGGTGGGTTTCCGGGGCGCTTTGTACGCCATGCTGCGCAAGAGCCACGGCACGGTCGCCGCCACAGGGGTGTCCTCGGCGCTGTTCGGGCTCTGGCACATCCTGCCGTCCATCGACATGGCCCGCGCCAATCCGGCTCTCGGCGCCCTCACTGCGGGCGAGTCTCCCGGGCATCTGGACACCGCCCGGGTGGTGGCGGGGAGCGTGGTCTCGACGGCGGCGGCCGGAGTGCTGTTCTGCGAGCTGCGCCGGCGTGGCGGTCTCCTGACCCCCTCCATGCTGCACCTGGCCACCAACTCGTTCGGCTATCTCTTCGCCCGGATCGCCGCCAAGCGCAAGTAGCCCCCGCCGCGCCTGACGGCCATCGGCAGGGCTCTGAGCGTCTCGTCACGGCTCCGGGTGGAGCCTGCCCACCCTCTCCCATGGGGCGGGGCGGCGTGGAGTGGAGCGCGATGCGGACGAAGTCGCGCATGGGGTCCTCTCCCTGCCCAATGGGGATTTCCGCCGCAATGTGAGCCGAATTCACCTCCTCTCCCGCCTCACGAGTAGATCGTCGGCTCTCGCAGGATGAAGGTTTTCGCCTGCCGGATGAGAATCCTCACCCGAACGTGGATCGCCCCATGTCACCCGTCACCTGGCTGTTCTAGCGTCTCCGCGACGCTCTTCTCCGGGCGCCCCGTCCCGGAACGAAGGGGAGCGTGCATCAAGATCGCAAAAGCTCATAGGCGCTGGAAGGTAGGAAGGGTGGTGTTGCATGCGTACGGTCATCGACATCGACAAGGAGCTTCTGGAAGCGGCTCAACGGAAGCTCGGCACGCTGACAGTGGAGGAAACGGTTCGCTCCGCACTGCAGTCGACCGTCGACAGGGACGAGGAAAAGGCGAGCGCGATCGAGGCGTTCGAGTTCTGGCGGACGGAGGGGAGCCCGGATCTGCTGGATCCAGAAGCCGTGCAGCATGCGTGGCGACGACAGGACTGATGTATCTCCTCGACAAGAGCGCGCTGGGGCGCATCCGCACCAGCGACGTGGTCGCCAAGGCGCTCCATCCGCTCTATGCCGCGCGCGTCGTGGCGACGTGCAGTGTCATCGATCTCGAGCTGTTCTACAGCGCCAGGAACTTCCCGCACTACCAGCGCATCCTGCAGGCCCAGCGCCAGTGCATCCTGCTGCCGGTGGACCAGGAGGTGCAGGCTCGGGCGCTGGAGGTGCAGAAACAGCTCGTCGAGATCTCGCAGCACCGTGGGATCGGCACGAACGCGTTGCTGATCGCCGCCTGTGCCGAGGTGCGTGGGGCGACGATCCTGCACTACCACCGGGACTTCGACATCATTTCGGAGGTCACCGGGCAGCCGTCTCTCTGGGTGGTCCCGCCGGGGTCCGTGCCCTAGCGGCTGTCCGGGAAGACCGTGGTGACCGTCCGGGATGCGCTAACGGGAGACCGAGTGGCCGTCCGGGATGCGCGAACGAGAGACCGTAGTGGCCGTCCGGAGTCCGGACGGCAGGCTGTCGTGGTCGGATGGCGGGCCGGCGAGGGGCTCGGGTTGTGCCGTGGCGGGAAGCGAGGTCAGGCCGTGGAAACGACCTGGAAGCCTTCCGCGTAACGGCCCTCACCGAACCCGGCCTGCACCGCCCAGGCGGCGAAACGGCTCTTGACGAAGTCGGCGAATCCCTCGACATGGGACACCTGACTCGCATGCGACTGCAAGGCCGCGAGCTTGCGGTCCATGACCTCGGTGACATCCACGAAGTGGTTGGGGGTCGAGCCGCCGTTCAGCCACACCTCACGCACGGTCCACGCCTCCAGGCCCTCGTCCTTGATCAGCTCGGGAAACGCGTAGGGATTGCGGGCGTCCGGATAGACCGCGTCCAGGGTGGCGCCGCCCACGGCCCGGTGGTCGGGGTGACTAGGGGCGATGAACTGGTAGTTGCGATCCGGGTGATGGGTGATGACCAGGTCCGGCCTGACCTGGCGGATCACTCGGGCGATGGCGCGCCGCAGCTCCAGTGAGGGCACCACCTGGCCGTCGGAGTGGCCGAGGAAGCGCACGTCCGTGACGCCGACCGCCTTGGCCGCGGCCAGTTGCTCGGTCCTGCGGAGCTCGGCCATGCCGGAGTTGTCCAGCGTACGCTCGTTGCCACCCGCGTCACCGTCCGTGACCAGCAGGTACGTGACCTCCACACCCCGGTCGGCGAACAGCGCCACGCTTCCGGCCGAGCCGAAATCGGCGTCGTCCGGATGGGCTGTCACGACGAGCACCCGGTTGATCTCGGCTTCCGGCAGCATGATTCCCCTCTCTGGACCTTCCATGGAGGACAACCGGGACCCTGCCGAGGGCATTCCGGGCGCCGATTGTCGGTGGAGCGTCTTAACCTAGGTTCGTGCCGACCCAAGTCTCTGTTGACCACCCCTTGCTCGATGGCCTCAATCCGCAGCAGCGCGAGGCCGTGATCCATCACGGCAGTCCGCTGCTCATCGTGGCGGGGGCGGGATCGGGGAAGACGCGGGTGCTCACCCACCGCATCGCCTACCTGCTGGCCGAGCGGAAGGTGCATCCGGGCGAGATCCTGGCGATCACCTTCACCAACAAGGCCGCCCGCGAGATGAAGGAACGCATCGACAAGCTGGTCGGGCCGCGTTCCAAGGCGATGTGGGTGATGACGTTCCACAGCGCCTGCATGCGGATCCTGCGGCGGGAGGCCAAGCGGCTCGGGTTCCCCTCCAGCTTCTCGATCTACGACCAGGCCGACTCCCAGCGACTCATGGCCATGGTGTGCAGGGAGATGGAGCTCGACCCCAAGCGTTATCCGCCGCGCTCGTTCTCGGCTCAGGTCAGCAACTTCAAGAACGAGCTGATCGACTACGAGACCGCGATCGACCGGGCGGGCTCGCATCTGGAGAAGACGCTCGCGCAGGCGTACAAGGCCTATCAGCTCAAGCTGACCGAGGCCGGGGCGATGGACTTCGACGACATCATCATGAACACGGTGACGTTGTTCCAGCTCTTCCCCGAGGTCGCGGAGCACTACCGGATGCGCTTCAGGCATGTGCTGGTGGACGAATACCAGGACACCAACCACGCCCAATACATCCTCATCAGGGAGCTGGTCGGGCATCCCGAGCTGCGTACGGCCGACGGCGACGTGGTGCGCCCCGGGGCCGACCAGTCCGAGCTGTGCGTGGTGGGTGACGCCGACCAGTCGATCTACGCCTTCCGCGGCGCGACGATCCGCAACATCCTGGAGTTCGAGCGCGACTATCCCGACGCGCGCACGATCCTGCTGGAGCAGAACTACCGCTCGACCCAGAACATCCTGGCCGCCGCCAACGCCGTGATCTCGCGCAACGAGTCGCGCAAGCCGAAGAATCTCTGGTCCGATCAGGGTGACGGGCCGAAGCTGGTCGGATACGTCGCCGACAACGAGCACGACGAGGCCATGTTCGTGGCGCAGGAGGTCGATCGGCTCAGCGACGAGGAAGGCGTGAAGGCCGGCGAGGTGGCCGTCTTCTACCGGACCAACGCGGCCTCCCGCGTGTTCGAGGAGATCTTCATCAGGACCGGCCTCCCGTACAAAGTCGTCGGGGGCGTGCGCTTCTACGAGCGCAAGGAGGTCAAGGACCTGCTGGCCTACCTGCGCGTGCTCGCCAACCCGGCCGACGTGGTGTCGATGCGCCGCATACTCAACGTGCCCAAGCGCGGCATCGGCGACCGGGCCGAGGCGATGATCGAGGCGCTGTCGTCGCGCGAGCGCATCTCGTTCTGGGACGCGCTGCGCCGGGCCGACGAGGCCTACGGGATGGCCACGCGCTCGCTCAACGCCGTACGCGAGTTCGTCGCGCTCATCGAGGAGCTGATCGCCAAGGGCGCGGGCATGCCGCCGTCGGCACTGGCCGAGGAGGTGCTGGTGGCCACCGGCTACCGCGCCGAGCTGGAGGCCTCCGAGGATCCGCAGGACGAGTCCCGGCTGGAAAACCTCAACGAGCTCGTCTCCGTGGCCTCCGAGTTCGAGGAGGCCAATCCGGAGGGGACGCTGGTGGAGTTCCTGGAGCAGGTGTCGCTCGTGGCCGACGCCGACCAGATCCCCGACACCGACGGTGGCCAGGGGGTCGTCACGCTGATGACCCTGCACACCGCCAAGGGCCTGGAGTTCCCCGTCGTCTTCCTGACGGCCATGGAGGACGGCGTGTTCCCGCACATCCGGTCACTCGGGGAGCCGAAGGAGCTGGAGGAGGAGCGGCGGCTGGCCTACGTCGGGATCACGCGGGCGCAGAAGCGGCTCTACATCACCCGGGCGGCGGTGCGCAGCTCCTGGGGCGCGCCGTCGTTCAATCCGGCCTCGCGCTTCGTGAGCGAGGTGCCTGGGCAGCTCATCGACTGGCGTACCGACCCGGAGAAGTCCGCGTGGAGCGCGGCCACCTCGCGGGCTCCGGCCGCCCGGCCGGCGCCGGCGAAGAGCGGCGGGCGTACGGTGCCGACGTTGACGCCTGGCGATCGGGTCACGCATGACGCCTTCGGGCTGGGAACGGTGGTGTCCGTCGACGGGGTGGCGGAGAAGACCAAGGTCAAGATCGACTTCGGTAGTGGCGGGGAGAAGACGCTGCTGCTGGCTTACGCGCCGCTCGAAAAGCTCTGAGCCGCGCCTTTCCCTTGGCGCCGCCGGTTGTTCGGGCCTCCAGGTGGAGGCCCGAACGTCAGCGGCGCTCTGAGAGGCGGGCGGTGGCGAGCCAGCCGCGGCCCGCGTCCGTGCGGTCCGGGTCGAACGCGGGCGGCACCGGGCGCCGGTGATCGCGGGCGATGTCGGCGATGTCCCGCACCGTCGGATCCCATCCGCGCCGGGCCAGCCAGGGCTTGAGATCCTCCGAAGGGCCGCCCTGCCACAGGTCGCGCAGGTCGGGCGACACGCTCACGCGGGCGGTGCGGAGCAGCTCCGAGTCCTCCCCGTGGTCCATGGCCAGGACGCTGCCCGGAGCGGACAGGCTCGTGATGCGGTCGAGGAGGAGTGCGGCGGCTTCGGGCGGCAGGGCGTAGAGGATGCCCTCGGCCAGCCAGGCGGCGGGCCTGCGCCGGTCGAACCCGGCCTCCGCCAGCGTCTGCGGCCAGTCCTCGCGCAGGTCCGCGGGGACCGCGACGTGCCGGCACGTGGGCCGCGCCAACTGACCGGCAGGCGGGGTGGTGCGGCTGGCGATCACGGCTGCCTTGAACGCGAGTACGTCGGCGAAGTCCAGCTCGAAGACCGTGGTGCCCGGGGGCCAGGCGAGCCGGAAGGGGCGGCTGTCCATGCCGGAGGCCAGCAGCACGACCTGGTCGCACCCCTCCCGCACGGCCGCCAGGAGCGTGTCGTCGAGGAACCGGGTGCGGACGGCGACCTGATGGCCGATCGCGTGGAAGAAGCCGGCCGCCGAGCCGGTGCTCCAGGGGGAGCCTGCCGGGTGCGCGGCGTCAAGGAAGAGCTGGGCGTACGGGTCGTCGAACAGGCGGTCCTGGCGCAGGCTCTCCTGCGCGCGCAGGGCGGCGACGCCCAACGCGGTCGCCCCGATTCCGGACAGTTGGGCGGGTACGGGCGGTTCGCTGGTCACGATGGTGTGCTCCCCTTCGCCGATGTTTCCCAGATTTGCGCTATTTCGCGGCCATCAGGGCCCGCAGCCCGTTGCGGAACGCCGCCGGATCCGCGTTGCCGTACACCGCCCTGGATGTCAGGAACCCGTGCACGATGGCGATGAGCACCCCGGCCACCTCCTCGGCGGGCACGTCGGCGGGAAGCAGGCCGCGCCGCTGGTGCTCGGCCACCAACGCGCCGATCACCCGGCGCGCTTCCGCCATGACCTCGTTGAGCTTCGCGGACAGCTCGGGCGAGCGCAGCGCCTCCGACCAGACCTGGACGAGTAGCCGGGCCGACTCCTGCGAGGAGGCCAGCGGTGGCCGCTCCACCTGCAGCAGAAGGTCGACGATGCCGTCGAGGTCCGGCGGCTGCCGCGCGCCGTCCACCCGGAACGCCGCCGCCACCTCGCCGATGGCCTCCGACGCGATCGCGGCGATGATGTCGTCCTTGCCGTCGAAGTAGCGGTAGACGGCGCCTGCCGACAGGCCGGCCTCGGTCAGGACGTCCTGCATGGACGTGGCGTGGAAGCCGTTGCGGATGAAGCAGCGCCTGGCGGCGTCGAGGATCTGCCGGCGGCGGGCTTCGAGGTGCTCCTTGGGCATGCGGGCCATGGACCAGATAGTAAAACGAACATTCGTTCTCGACAAGGGGTGAAGTGAAGGAATGTTCGTTCTTTCAAGGGTTCGTACAGGCAGCCCGAGCGTGACGGGGCTGCCAGGGGAGGCCGGTGAGCGTCGCCCAGGAAGGTGGGCCACCCGGTGCGGCGGGTGGTGCCCACCGTGCGCAGCGGTAAAGCCTGGTGGGGGGTTTTGCTGGAACGGTGATGGAAGGCGCAGGATGGTCGGCGGCGGCGCGACGGGAGAAAGCGTCGCACCCGGGCTATGCGTTACAAGACGGCGCCGACACCACGCGATACAGGACCGCCGGCGCTACGCCGTACAGGGCGCAATACAGGACCGCCGGCGCTACAGGGCGCTGCCCTGCTTCCACTGGGTCCAGTTGAGCTGCCAGTAGCTCCAGCCGTTGCGCCAGTCCAGCTTGCGCTTCGTGCCGGTGATCTTGACGACGTCCCCGCGCTGCGCGATCCCGTAGAACCACTTGGCACCCGCCGGCGTGGCTCGCACGCAGCCGTGGCTCTGGTTCGAGCGGCCGAGATACTGGTAGTAGCCCGCGCTCTGGTGGACGTACTCGCCGCTGTCGGAGATGCGGACCGCCCAGGGGATCTCCTCCTTGTAGTAGCGGGGATCCTTGGGGTCCGTCACGCCCATCCACGACGAGGTCATGGTCTCCACGGCCTTCTTGCCCATCGTGAGGTGGACGCCGCTGGTGGTGAGGTAGACGTCCACGCCATTCCGCACGAAGCCGCCCTTGCCCGCGCTGATCGGGATCTTCTTCGCGATCTTGCCGTCGCGGTAGACCTTCATGACGTGGCTGCGGGTGTTGACCACGGAGATGTTCGACGTGCCGACGGCGAAGCGGCGCGACACGTCCTTGCCGGCGGTGTTCCCGGGAAGCTGCGACAGCCGCGCGGTGAACAGGACCTTCTGGTGCGGCTTCCAGTACGTCTTGGTGCGATAGATGACCTTGCGCTTCGACACCCAGCGCCAGGCGCCCTCGACCGGCCGGTCCGCCTGGACCTCCAGCAGCGCCTCCACGGCGGCCTTGTCTTTGACGTCGCGGTCGAACGTGACGATGATCGGGAACCCGACGCCCACCTTCTCGGTCTTCTCGCCCATCGGGGTGATGTCGGCGATCTCGAGCTTGGGCTTCGCCTGGGCCGTGACGGCGGTGCCGCCGGCGGCCCGGGTCGCCGCCGCCTTCGAGACAGCCGGCGAAGCAGGCTGCGAGACAGTGGCAGAGGGGCTTTCCGCCGCACAAGCCGACAAAGCGGCCAGCGCGACCAATACCGGTAGCATCCGGGGGACGCGTTTCAAGGGGATTACTCCTGGACTATGTGCTTACTCCTTACTGTGAGACAACTGAGACGGATGTTTCGTGAGCCAAAAGCCGATAACTATCCTGTAACGGTCCAAAACGCGCACAGTATCGGCGTGGCTGCCGGGGGTGAGACAGCCGGCGGGGTCAGACGAGCCGGCGGGCGGTCGCCCAGCGCGACAGCTCGTGCCGGTTGGAGAGCTGGAGCTTGCGCAGCACCGACGAGACGTGCGTCTCCACCGTCTTCACCGAGATGAACAGCTCCTTGGCGATCTCCTTGTACGCGTAACCGCGCGCGATCAGCCGCAGCACCTCGCGCTCGCGCTGGGTCAGCGAGTCGAGCTCCGGGTCGATCGACGGCGCCTCCGACGAGGCGAACGCGTCCAGCACGAACCCCGCCAGCCGCGGCGAGAAGACCGCGTCGCCGTCGGCCACCCGGCGGATGGCGTCCGTCAGCTCCTTGCCGCTGATGTTCTTGGTGACGTAGCCCCTGGCCCCGCCCCTGATCACGCCGATGACGTCCTCGGCGGCGTCGGAGACCGACAGCGCCAGGAACCGGACCTGGGAGCCGGAGCCGAGCACCCGGCGCAGCACCTCCTGGCCGCCGCCGCCCGGCATGTGCACGTCGAGCAGGACCACGTCGGGCTCCTTCTCGGCGATCGCCTTGACGGCCGTCTCCACGTCCTCGGCCTCGCCCACGACCTCGATGGAGTCGCCCAGCTCGGCGCGCACGCCGGAGCGGAACAGCCGGTGATCGTCGACGATCAGTACGCGCGTCATGCCTTCTCCACCTTCATGGTCAACATCACTTCCGTGCCCTCCCCAGGCTCGGTACGCACCCGGGCCGAGCCACCGTGACGTTCCATTCTCCCGATGATGGACTCCCTGATCCCCATCCTGTCGAGCGGCACCGCCTCGAGGTCGAACCCCTTGCCCCGATCCTTCACGAAAATCGTGACCTCTTCACCCTCTACTTCGGCGTAGACGGAAATGGACGGGCTCTCAGAGTATTTGGCCGCGTTGACCATCGCCTGCCTGGAGGCCTTCAACGTGGCCGCCAGCCGGCCCGCCGAGTCGAGATCGATGTCGCCCACGCAGACGACCTCGATGGGCACGCCGTGCGCGTCCTCCTCCTCGGCGGCGATCCTGCGTACGGCGGCCGCGAGCGTGGCGTCGGCGTCCTGGGCCGGCTGGTAGAGCCAGTTACGCAGGTCACGCTCCTGGGCGCGGGCCAGGCGGGTGACCTCGCGCTGGTCGTGGGCCACGCGCTGGATCAGCGTGAGCGTGTGCAGCACCGAGTCGTGCACCATGGCGGCCACCTCCGCCCGCTCCTCCTGCCTGATGCGCTCGCGCCGCTCCAGCTGCAGCTCTTTCCACAGGCCGGCGAGCCACGGCGCGGCGATGACCGCCAGGCCGCCGACCACCACGATGGTGAACAGCAGGCCCGGCCTGGCCTGGTCGAGCTCGCCCTGCGCGGCGAGGAACCCGGTCGCGCCGATGACGACGAGCACGATGCCGATCAACGTGCGTACGCGGTTCTTCCTGATGCTGCGCGACGCGCCGCTCACCCAGCTCTTGCGGCGGTCCGGGTCGGCCTGCTGCCAGAGGATCAGCGCGCCGATTCCGCCCACCGCGAACGGCAGCATGCCGATCCCGCCCTTGGAGGCTCCCGTGAGCCAGCCGAACGCGAACAGCGCCACCCCGATCGCGCTGAACGCGGCGAGCTGGCTCCAGTCCCGCTGCGGCGGCTGCCCCTCGTACGGCCGGCGCGGCGTGACCATCCACAGCACCGCGTACGCCACCACGCCGACTCCGTCGACCACGCTGAGCAGCACGAACATGAGCCTGATCACCACGGGATCAAGCGAGAGCTGCGCCGCCAGCCCTTGAGCCACGCCGCCCAGCAGGCGGCCCTCCATCGGGCGCTCCATGCGGCGATACGGCGCGTCGGCGCTGGGCTCGGCAAGTGTCTTCTGGTCAGCCATAACATGGCCATAGTCACATGTCGGGGACGCTTCGGGCATCAGGGAACAACCCCCGGGTCGGCTCAGGGGTGTCCCGGATGCGGGCACACCGCCCACAGGTCCACGATGGTTCCATGACAGAAGCTCCGCCCAGGGAACCGGCCGCTCCCCCGCGCGCGCTGCGCCGCAGCAGTGAGGGACGCTTCCTCATGGGAGTCTGCGCGGGCCTCGGGCGGCACACCGGCATCGACCCCGTGGTGTTCCGCGCGGGCTTCGCCGTGCTCCTGCTCGGCTCCGGCATCGGGCTGTTCGTCTACCTCGCGGCGTTCCTGCTGATGAAGGAGCCGAACGGCAAGCCGGGGATCATCGAGCAGTGGACGCGCCGCGACTTCGACGCCGAGGCCGTGATGGCGCTGCTGACCGCGGTGCTGGCGTTCGGCCTGGCGATCAACCTGGCGACCGTGTGGCTCGACACCGGGACGCTGGTGGTCGGCGTGTTCCTGGCGGTGTCGCTGCTGGCCGCGCATTCGAACGGGGTGGACCTGCTCGGGCTGGCCCGGTCGATGCCGGAGCGGCTCAGCAGGCGCAGGGACAGCGCGGAGCCGCCCGTGGCGTCGTACACGCGCGCCGCGCCCACGCCTCCCGTACGGCCCACACCGCCCGCGCCGCCCGCCGCACCCGACGTCAGGCCCGCGCCGGAGCCCAGCCTCGCCCGGTTCGACGCCCCCACGCCGGTGAGCGAAGGCGTGGCGAGGCCGGCGACCGCGGACGCCCCAGCCTCGATGGCCCACGGAGCCGTCCCGGAAGACTCCCGCGGCGACGAGCGGGCCGGAGAGCCGGTCATGGAGCCCGTCCAGAAGCCGGCCCCGATCCAGGAGCCCGTCCGGGGGCCGGCACCGCGGAGCGAGCCGGCCAGGGTCGACCGCCTCGACGAGGAGGAGGCGGCGCGAGCCGACGCGCTGACCGCGGAGCACGCGGTCCCGTCGCACCAGCCGCCCGCCTACCGCCCGCAGCCGAAGACGGCCGTCGACTACGCCGCCTACGGCGAGCCGTTCGCGCCGAACGGCCCCTACCAGCCACTCGACCCCGCCAGGCGCGCCGGTGGCTACTCGCCGTACGACCCCGCCTACTACTCCCGGCCGGCCCCCAGGGTCGAGCGGCCGCGGCGGCCGAGGTCGTTCATCGGCGTCATCGTCTTCCTGCTGGCATTCATCATTGGAGGGATCGTCGTGGCCGTCCAAGCCAGGTCGGCCGCCGGAGTGAGCCCGACCATCGTCGGCGGCGCCATGCTCATCACGATCGGCGCGGGCCTGCTCGTCGCCGCCTGGTGGGGACGCGGCGCGGGCCTGGTGGCCGCGGGCACCATGGTCGCGCTGATCGTGGCCGTGGGGCTGATGCTCGGCGGCCTGCCCAGGAACATCGGCGAGTCCGCCTGGGCCCCCTCCAGCGTCGCCGAGGCGAACAAGGTCTATGACGTCGGCGTCGGTGACGGACGGCTGGACCTGTCGGAGCTGGAGCTGGCGGCGGGATCGACGGTGACGTTCAACGCCTCGGTCTCGGTGGGCGAGCTGATCGTGATCGTGCCGCCGACGGCCCGGGTGGAGGTGCACGCCTCCAACAAGGTCGGCGACATCAAGATCGACCAGTCGATCAAGGGCGGCGTGGACATCCGGGCGAACAAGGTCCTGGCTCCCGAGATCGCGCCGGACGGCAAGGTCTCCACCATCGTGCTCCACCTCAGGGGCGGCATCGGCGACATGGAGGTGCGGCGTGCCGCGTGAGGTCGAGGCCCGCAGGACGCACAGGACGGACTGGATGGCCCTGCTCAGCGGGGTGCTGTTCATCGTTCTGGGCATTTTGATCGTGACACGCGCGATCACGGATTGGCTGGTCCTGGTCGGCGTCATGGTGCTGGGATTGGCGTTCGCAGGGCTGGTGGCGATCATCGCGCGGGTGGTTCGCGGTAAGTAACCCTTGACCGGGAAAAACACCGGCGTACGTTCGGAGTGTCCGCCTTTCCCCTGCTCCTGTGGGAGGACGCATGCCCCGAATCACCGTCACCGTCGACGGGATCAAGTACGAGGAGGACGTCGAGCCGCGACTCCTGCTCGTTCATCTACTACGAGAACGGCTGGGCAAGACCGGCACCCCTGTCGGCTGTGACACCAGCAACTGCGGCGCCTGCACCGTCATGCTCGACGGTAAGAGCGTGAAGAGCTGCTCCGTGCTCGCCGTGCAGGCCGACGGCTGCGACGTCGTCACCATCGAGGGCCTGGGCGCGAACGGGTCGATGCACCCGATGCAGCGGGCCTTCCACGAAGAGCACGCGCTGCAGTGCGGCTACTGCACCCCCGGCATGGTCATGGCCGCGATCGACCTGCTCAGAGACGATCCCGACCCGTCAGAGGAGACGATCAGGCACGGCCTGGAAGGCAACCTCTGCCGGTGCACCGGTTACTGCAACATCGTCCGCGCCGTACGCAGGGGCGCGCAAGAGATGGGTCAGGCGGTGAGCACGCCATGACCGAGCTGGACGCCGGCCAGGTCGCCGAGCAGATAGCGCAGAGCGACCAGATCAACGAGCCGGTGAGCGCGTCCGAGGTCGGCAGACCGCGGCGGCGCAAGGAAGACGCCCGGCTGCTGACCGGACGCACGCAGTGGACGGACAACATCTCCCGTCCCGGGACGCTGCACGTGATGTTCCTGCGCAGCCCGATGGCGCACGCCAGGATCGTCAGGGTCGATGTCTCGGCGGCCCGTGACCTTCCCGGGGTCGTGGCCGCGTTCAGCGGCGAGGATTTCGCGGCTGAGCAGGGCAGCCTGCCGTGCGCGTGGCCGGTGAGCGAGGACATCGTCATCCCCGAGCACCCGCCGATGGCGACCTCGGAGGTGCGTTACGTCGGTGAGGCCGTGGCCTGCGTGGTCGCGACCGACCGCTATCGCGCCGCGGACGCGCTCGACGCCATCGACGTCGAGTACGAGCAGCTGCCCGCCGTCCTCGACATGAATGAGGCACTGGCGGCGGACAGCCCGAAGGTGCACGAGGCCGGCAACCAGGCGTTCACCGCGAAGATCACCACAGGTGACATCGAGGCCGCGTTCAGGGACGCGGCCGTCGTCATCGACCGTACGTACGTGCAGCAGCGGCTCATCCCGAGCGCGATGGAGCCTCGGGCGGTGCTGGCGGACACCGACGGCGAGGCGTTCACGATCTGGTCGGCCACGCAGATCCCGCACGTGCTGCGGGTGATGCTCGCGGTCGTGACCGGCATCCCCGAGCACAAGCTCCGCGTGATCGCCCCCGACGTGGGCGGCGGGTTCGGCTCGAAGCTGCAGGTCACCGCGGAGGAAGTGCTCTGCCTCCTGCTCACCAGGAAGCTCGGCAGGCCGGTCAAGTGGACCGAGTCCCGCTCCGAGGGCAACCTGACCGTGCACCACGGCCGCGACCAGATCCAGCACATCAGGCTGGCCGCCGACGCCGACGGCCGCATCCGGGGCCTCCAGGTCAACCTGCTGGCCGACATGGGCGCCTATCTGATGCTGGTCACGCCGGGCGTCCCGATGCTGGGCGCGGCCATGTTCAACGCGATCTACAAGATGGACGCGTACGAGTTCGGCTGCGTGGGCGTGTTCACCACCAAGATGCCCACGGACGCCTACCGCGGCGCGGGCCGTCCCGAGGCGACGTTCGGCATCGAGCGGGTGATGGACGAGCTGGCCGCCGAGCTGCGCATGGACCCGGTGGAGGTGCGCAAGCGCAACTGGATCAAGCACGAGGAGTTCCCGTACACGACGATCTCCGGCCTGACCTACGACTCGGGCAACTACGAGGCGGCCACGGACAAGGCGCTCTCGCTGTTCGGCTACGACAAGCTGCGCGCCGAGCAGGCCGACCGGCGTGACCGGGGCGACCCGGTCCAGCTCGGGATCGGGGTGAGCACGTACACGGAGATGTGCGGCCTGGCCCCGTCCAGGATGCTCGGCGCGGCGAACTACGGCGCGGGCGGCTGGGAGCACGGCGCGGTGCGCATGCTGCCCACGGGCAAGGTCGAGGTCATCACCGGCACCTCGCCGCACGGGCAGGGTCACGTGACGTCGTGGAGCCAGATCGTGGCGGACGCGCTCGGCGTGCCGTTCGACGACATCACGGTGCTGCACGGCGACACGGCCGTCGCGCACAAGGGCATGGACACCTACGGCTCGCGCTCGCTGGTCGTCGGCGGCATGGCCGTGCTGAAGGCGTGCGACAAGGTCAAGGACAAGGCCCGCAAGCTGGCCGCGCACGTGCTGGAGTGCTCGCCCGACGACCTGGAGTTCGACGCCGGGGCGTTCAAGGTGCGCGGCACCGACTCGCAGAAGACCATCCAGGAGCTGGCCTACGCCGCGTTCACGGCGCACGACCTGCCCGACGGGGTGGAGGCGAGGCTCGACTCCGACGCCACGTTCGACCCGGAGAACTACTCCTTCCCGCACGGCACCCACCTGTGCGCGGTGGAGGTGGACACCGAGACCGGCATGGTGAAGATCCGCTCGTACGTGGCGGTGGACGACATCGGCAAGGTCATCAACCCGCTGATCGTCGAGGGCCAGATCCACGGCGGCATCGCACAGGGCATCGCGCAGGCGCTGTACGAGGAGGCCGTCTACGACACCGAAGGGAACCTGCTGACCACCACGATGGCCGACTACCTGCTGCCGTCGGCGGCGGACCTGCCCTCGATGACCCTCGACAGGACCGAGTCCCCCGCGACCAGCAACCCGCTGGGCGTCAAGGGCGTCGGGGAGGCGGGCACGATCGCGTCGACCCCGGCCGTCGTGAACGCCATCGTCGACGCCCTGCGCCCGCGCGGCGTCCAGGACGTCCAGATGCCGTGCACGCCCGAACGCGTCTGGCGGGCGCTGGCCGGGCAGGGCCAGGAAGGAGCGCGGCAATGATCCCCGCGCAGTTCGACTACGTGCGCCCGGAATCGCTGTCCGAAGCCTGCCAGGCGCTCGGCTCCGACGAGGACGCCAAGGTCCTGGCGGGCGGGCAGTCGCTGCTGCCCCTGCTGCGGCTGCGGCTGGCCTACCCGTCGAAGCTGGTCGACGTCGGCCGGCTGCCCGAGCTGAAGGGCGTGCACGACCGCGGCGACCACGTCTTCATCGGCGCGCTGACCACGCACGACGAGGTCCTGCGCTCCGGAGTGGTGACCGCCGACTGCCCGCTGGTGGCGATCGCCACCGCCACGGTGGCCGACCCGGCGATCCGGCACCGGGGCACGTTCGGCGGCTCGCTGGCCCACGCCGACCCGGCGGGCGACCTGCCCGCCGTGGTGCTGGCGCTGGACGGCGTGTTCGTGGCCAGGTCGGAGCAGGGCGAGCGGGAGATCCCGGCCGCCGACTTCTTCGTCGACTACTGGGAGTCGTCGCTGCGGCAGGGCGAGATCCTGGTCGGGGTGAAGATCCCGAAGCTGGGCCCGGGCTGGGGCTTCCACTACGAGAAGTTCCACCGGACCGCGCAGGCGTGGGCCATCGTCGGCGTGGCGGCGGCGGTCAAACGCTCCAACGGCTCGATCGCCGAGGCCAGGATCGGGCTGACGAACATGGCTTCGACGCCGCTGCGCGCCCGCGCGGCCGAGGCCGCTCTGCAGGGCTCTGAGCTGGGCGATCAGGTACGCCAGGCGTGCGAGGAGGCGGCCGCGGACACCTCGCCGGCGGCCGACCTGCACGCCCAGCCCGACTATCGCCGGCATCTGGCCAGGGTCCTGACCCACCGAGCGGTACGCACGGCGGCCGGATCTCCCTGACCGGTTCGGCGGGGGCGTCCTCTTCCGGGGCGCCCCCGCTCCGACGTAGTGTCGCAACCACCGGGAGAAGGAGCGGATCGATGGCGATGCGGTTCGAGCACGAGTTCACTGTTCCCGTTCCGGTCGAGCAGGCCTGGGCCGTGCTGCTCGACGTCGAACGGGTGGCGCCGTGCCTGCCAGGGGCGACGCTGGACATCTTCGAAGGCGACGAGTTCACCGGCAGGATGAAGGTCAAGGTCGGCCCGATCGTGGTGACCTACAAGGGCTCGGCCAGGTTCGAGGACGTGGACAAGGACTCCTACTCGCTCGCCATCCAGGCTTCGGGCAAGGAGGCCAGGGGCTCGGGCACCGCCTCCGCCACCGTGCGGGCGCGGATGACGCCGAGCGGCGAGAGCACCACGGCGGTGACCGTGGAGACCACGTTCAACGTGACGGGGCGGCCCGCGCAGTTCGGGCGGGGCGTGATGGCCGAGGTCGGCGGGAAGCTCATCGAGAGGTTCGCCGGCAACCTGGCCGAGCTGCTCTCGGAGCCCACCGTCGAGCAGATCGCGCCGGCCCAGGACGCCGCCCCCCAGATCGCCGCCACTCAGGACGCGACCCAAGACAGCGCCCAGGACAGCGCCCAGGACAACGACCTGGACACCGCCCACGACACCGCCCACGCTGCTCCCGCGCAGGACGAGCGGCATCTGAGCGCGGTGCCGGCGCCCGAGCAGGACGTCCGGCCGACGGGCACCATGCGCACCTCGCGCACCCCCGACGAGGAGGCGCTCGACCTGCTGGAGATCGCCGGGCAGCCGCTGCTGAAGCGGCTGGTGCCCATCGCCGGGGCGGTCGCGGCCCTCGTGTTCATCGTCTGGCTGATCCGCCGGCTCACCCGCTGACCCGCCCGCCACCCGCTGGGTGATTTGTCGGCTTCTACACCGCTTTTCGGCAAATACTCATTCAAGTACGGACACTTCACCGCAGCACGGGGAAGTGCCATTCCCGCAGGTGATTTGACCAGCGGGGGGACTTGGCATGCCGGACTGCACCGTTGTCGTGATCTCGTACAACGACGCGGGCCGCCTGCCCAGGGCCGTCGGTTCCGTGCTCCGTCAGTCGCTGCGCGACGTCGAGGTGATCATCGCGGACGACGCGAGCACGGACGACACGCCCGAGGTGGCGGCCCGGCTCGCGGTACGCGACCCGCGGGTGCGTTACCTGCGCAGGCCGGTCAACAGCGGCGGCTGCGGCGCGCCCAGGAACGACGGCGTGGACGCCGCGCGCTCCCCCTACGTCATGTTCCTGGACAGCGACGACGAGCTGCCCAGGCACGCCTGCAAGAGCCTGCTCGCCGAGATCGAGCGGACCGGGGCCGACTTCGTGTCGGGGCAGATCTCGCGGCTGTACGAGTCGAGCGGGCGGCTGCGGCCGTACTATCCCTCGCTGTTCGCCAGGCGGCGGGTGGTGGCGGGCATCAGGGAGGAGCCCGAGCTGTTCCTCGACTCCTTCAGCACGAACAAGCTCTACAACGTCGCCTGGCTGCGCGACCACGTGCTGCGCTTCCCCGAGGACATCCACTACGAGGACCACGTCTTCGCGACCGAGCTGTACGCCGTGTCGCGCAGGTTCGCGATCGTGCCGTGGGTGGTCTACCACTGGCACCGCGCGGAGTCCAACGACTCGATCTCGCTCAGCATCAACGACCTGGAGAACGTGCGGCAGCGGATCATCGCCGCCCGGCTCAGCGACGACATCCTGCGCGGCTACGGGGCCGGGGACCTGGTCCCCCACCGGCAGCTCCGGTTCCTGCGCCAGGACCTGCGGGTCTATCTCAATCCGCTGCCGGCCAGGGACCTGGTGTGGATCAAGGAGTTCGCCGCGCTGGTGCGGCCCTACCTGGAGGAGATCCCGGCGGAGGTGCTGGAGGAGATCGACCCGCTGCAGCGGGTGTGCTGCCGGCTCATCCTCGACGACCGGATCGAGGACCTGCGGGTGGCCGCGGGCTCGCTGACCGGGCCGAGGGCCGCGCCGCGGGCGGCCGTACGGGTGGACGGGCGTACGTACTGGGGCACGACGGCGTCGCCCGGCATGGACATCACCCGGCTACGGCTGGCGGAGCTGCCCTTCACCGCCTCCAGGCTGCGGCACGAGGTGGCGAAGATCGCCGCGGACGGCGAGCGGCTGCGGATGACCGTGCGGACCTACGACCCGTTCGGGGCACTGCCGGTGGAGTGGACGGCGTTCCTGCAGCTCGGCAAGACGCGGATCCCGATCCGTCCCGAGCCGTCCGGTGAGGGCGGGTACCTCAGCGAGATCGTCTGCACCCCCTCGGGCAAGTGCGACCCGCGCATCGGCTTCACCAGGACCTCCGACGGGCACACGACGACCGACCGGCTGATCGTCGATCCGCACCTCAAGCCGATCGAGCTGCCGCACTGCACGGTGCGGGCCGAGGGCTGCACCGGGTACCTGTGCGTGCGCCCCGACTCCAGTCCGAAGTCGCTGTGGCGGCGGGTCAAGCGGCACCTGATGCAGCGGTTCAACACGCCGCGGAACAAGCTGCTGGCCTACAAGGTGCTGATCAGGGTGCTGCCCCGGCGGCGGAACCTCGCGCTGTTCGAGTCCGACGTCGGCAAGGGCTACAGCGGCAGCCCGCGGGCCATCTACGAGGAGCTGCGGCGGCGCTCGCTGGGGATCGACGTGGTCTGGTCGGTGGCCAAGGGCCGCAAGAACTTCCCCTCGGACGCGCGCCTGGTCCGCCGGGGCAGCTGGCGCTACCTCTGGACGATGGCCCGCGCGGGGATCTGGGTCGACAGCCACGGGTTCCCGCTGGACTACCCGAAGCCCGCGGGCACCCGCTACCTGCAGACGTGGCACGGTCAGGGCATCAAGTCGATCGGGTTCGACGCCCCCGACCTGCGCGGGGACTTCGACAAGCCGCGGGCGCAGTGGCGGGCGGCGGTGGCCAGGTGGGACGCGCTGGTGTCGCCGAGCGCGGAGTTCTCGCGGGTGTTCCTGCCCTCCAACGGGTACGCGGGCAAGGTCTACCGCTGCGGAACCCCTCGCTGCGACGCGCTGGTCAGGGCCGAGCCGGCCAGGTCCGAGGTGATCGAGCGGCTGGAGATCCCGCCCGACCGGAAGATCCTGCTCTACGCGCCCACGTACCGGGACCGGGTCAAGGGCAGCGGCAAGTCGGTCAGGGCGGACCTGGAGCTGCTGGCCGAGGAGCTGGCCGGCGAATGGGTGCTCATCCTGCGCACGCATCCGGTCGAGCGCTACCACCCGCCCGAGCACCTGAAGCACTTCGTGCGCTCGGCGGGGTCCTATCCCGAGATCAACGACCTGATGCTGGCCTCGGACGCGCTCCTGACGGACTACTCATCGGTGATGTGCGACTACGCGCTCACGGGCAAGCCCATGCTGTTCTTCATCGACGACTGGGACGACTACCGGCTGTCGGAGCGCGGCGTCTATCACGACCTGCCGGCCATCGCGCCCGGACCATGCGTCTCGACGACCCCCGACCTTATCGCCGCGCTGCGCGACCTGCCCGCCGTGCACGCGGCCTTCGCCGGGCGGTACGCCGCCTTCCGCGAGCTGTGGTGCGCCGACGAGCGCGGCGACGCGGCGGCGCGGATCGTGAGCGACTTCTTCGAGGAGGCCCGGTGAGCGTCGTCTTCGCGTGCATGGACGCCGACACGCTCGGCGGCGTCCAGCAGGTCACCCACACCCTCGCCCAGGGGCTGGCGCAGCGCGGGCACGAGGTGCACGTCGTGGGGCTGCACCGGGCCGCCACGCCGTTCAGGTACGTGGACCGGCCGCTCTACCACCACCACGTGATCGCCGGCAAGCCCGTGGGGTCGCGGGGGCGCCTGGCCAGGAGGCGGGCCGACCGGCGGCTGAAGGAGCTGCTCGCGACGATCGGGCCGGGCTACGCGGTCATGACCTCGCCGTCGGTGGTGACCCGGCTGGCGGGGCTGCTGCCCGCCCGCTTCCGGCCGATCGGCCAGTATCACGGCTCGTACGACCACGCCCGCGACTGCTGGCACCTGGGCTCGATCAGGCGCCACTACCCCCAGCTCGACCAGGCCGTCTTCCTCAGCGGGGACGACGCTTGGCTGTTCGCCGAGCACGCGCTGCTGCCCAACACCTGGACGCTGCCGAACCCGCTGGCCGTCTGGCCCGAGGAGATGTCCGCGCTGACGGCGCCCCGGGTGCTCGGCGTGGGCCGCCTGGAGGGGGTCAAGCGGTTCGACCGGCTGATCAGCGCGTTCGCCCGCTCCGGCGCGCCGCCGCCGTGGGAGCTGCACCTGATCGGCGACGGCTCCGAGGACGGGCGGCTGCGCGCGCACGCCGCCGGGGAGGGCGTCGGCGACCGGGTGGTCTTCAGGGGGCTGGTGCCGGCCGCGCGGATGCCCGGCGAGTATCTCGGCGCCTCGATCCTGGCGCTGACCAGCGAGCACGAGGGCCTGCCCATCGTGCTGCTGGAGTCGGCCGCGCACGGGGTGCCGTCGGTGGCGTTCGACGTGTCGGGCGGCGTGCGCTCGGCCGCGTCGCTGCTGGTGCCGCCCGGCGACGTGGCCGCGTTCGCGGCCGGGCTGGCCGGGCTCATCGACTCCCCGGAGGAGCGCCGGCGCCTCGGCGCCGACGCCCGGGCACGGGCCGAGGGCTTCCGCCTCGACCACGTGCTGGACCGGTGGGAGTCGATGTTCGCCCACATCGAGCGCTGAGCCCCCGCCCTGGACGCGAGCCCGGTCTCAGACGGCAGGCTCGGTCAGCTCGGCGCGCTGCTGCGGCACGCCCGCCAGCGTCCGCTGGCCGGTCGTCAGCATGGCGGCGACGGGGCTCGGCTCGCGCAGCCGGTTCAGCCGGTCGCGCATGCCCTTGCGCATCCGGCTGGCCTTGCGCTTCTGCATGGTCTTCTGGGCGGCCGTCACGTGCTCCTTGGCCGGCTTGGGCGCGCCGCTCAGCTCGTAGCCCATGGATTCGAGGCGGTCACCGAGCATGTGCTCGCACAGGGCGACCTCCCAGTCGTCCAGCCGGTTCGCCCAGCTCCCCACGCGGCTGCGGGTGACCTCCTGGTGCGTGTTGCTGTGCCAGACCTTGTGCTGCGGCACCGCGACGCTGGCCGCCTCGCGCGGCGAGATCATCGACGGCGAGAAGTCCTCGTCCAGGAAGTGGCAGAGCTTCTTCAGCTCCGTCATCGGGTCGTCGGTGAGGTCCTCGTAGCGCAGCTCGTAGTAGGTGTCCTCGGGCAGCGTCCGCTTGAGCCGGCCGCCCGCGTCGATGGCCTCGGCCCAGGTGGAGACGGCGTGGAAGGAGTCCAGCGTGTACCAGGGCATCTCCTTCAGCGAGGCCACGCAGTCGCGGCCGTCCCTGATGAGGTGGATGAACTGGGCGTCGGGGAAGAGCCTGAGCAGCAGGTCCACCTGCTTGACGTAGCTGGGCCGCTTGTCCCCCCAGCGGGCCTTGTCGAAGCGGTCGGCGTACATCCGGAAGGCCGTGCCGATCACGGAGCCCAGCGAGCCTGGGCCCTCCACGGCCTCCTTGATGAACTCGTCCTTGTCGATCTTGAGCTCGCGGAACTTCGTGCTGCGGTCGGTCGCGATCCACTGCGCCAGGGCGCGGCGGCGGGAGTCGAGCCGGAGGTCGCCCCACGTGCGACGCCGGTAATAAGCGGGAACGAGGAAGCGCGTCTCCGGCGGCACCGCCATGCGCGGGTGCGAGTGGAGCATGAGCTGGAGCATCGTGGTGCCGGACCGCGGGCATCCGATGACGAAGACTGGCCGGTCTGACATTTCGTACTAACCCCCGAAAAATTAGACGAGAACGTGCTCTCTGCTCTCCTGGGTGGAGGCTGCGCTGTGCCTGCGCGTGAAGAGCCACATCCGGTAGACAAGGAAGACTTCGTTGGCGAGCAGCAGCGCCCCGGACAGCACGGCGAGCGGGATCAGCGCCCATGCCCCCGCAAGGGGCGCGATCACGAACACCGCGGCGTGGAACTCGATGCCGCTGATCAGGTGCGAGCGGACCCGGTGCCTGGCCAGGAACCGGTTGAGCCGCCTGGGGAAGCTGCGTGGCCGCGTCCGCCCCTGCGGCACCCGCTCCAGCGGCTCCTCCTGCTCCGGCTCCGGCTCCTCCTCGGGCTCCTGGCGTTCCTCCCTGACCGCCTCGCGTACGCGCTTCATCTGCGGCGCGTTGACGTACCTGAACAGGTCCAGGACGGCCACCGCAGCGCCGAGAACGACGTAGCGCACATCTCCGGTCAGGGCGTACTGCCCGTACGCCAGGCCCCCGGCGCACAGGACCACCCTGATCCGGTCCCCTACGTAGTCCAGCCACAGGCCGAAGGGCGTCCCCGTGCCCTTGAGCCTGGCGATTTTGCCGTCCACGCAGTCGATCATGAAGCTCAGATAGAAAACCAAGGCGCCCGCTACGAGCTGGTTCGTGGCGAAACAGGCGGCTGACACCGTGCCGAGGACCAGCGAGAGCACGGTGAGCCCATTGGGCGTCAGCCGGGTGTGGTTGGCGACGGGAAGGGCGACCCGGCAGGCGACCGGGTCCACGAAATACACGGTCCACCAGGAGTCTCTCCGCTTGCGTGTCTCGTAGACGTCCTCGAGCGAATAGGTCCTCATGGATCCCAGCATGAACACGTATCGCGCCCGAGCAATTACTGTCTGGAACTACTGGGTGATGTCCATGCCGGTTCTTGACCAACCCGGCACGGAAAACCGCCACGCGGAGTTCGCGTCACCGTCCCTGAACCACCCCTTCAGCACCAGACCGCGCGTCTCGGCACGCGCCTGGAGCCGCCAGCTCGGCCCGCCGCCCGCCAGCCGCGCCGGGTCGACGTTCGCGACCACGCCGAACCGGCCCGAGCGCCGCACCTCCAGCGGCACCCGGCGGCGGCCGTCGCTGAGCCACAGCCCGACCTTGCCGATCCTGCGCTCCACCCGGTGCATCGACACCTGCCCGCGCAGGCGGAACTCGGTGCCGGTCCACTCGCACGCCTCGACCCTGGCGATCAGCTTGAGCTCCTCGCGGGCGTCGAACACCTCGTCGGGGATCCGGAGCCGGCGGTCGCGGAAGAAGGGGTAGTCGCCGTACCAGTTGGTGGTGCGCAGCCCGCGCGGCACGATGCGCGTGCCGTCGGCGTGCGCCCGCCGGAAGTCCCGCACCCTGCGCAGCTCCGCGACCAGCCCGCGCCTGAGCAGGTGCAGCTCCAGGCGGCGCAGCGACGGCGCGGTGGCCAGCACCTTCGGGCCCAGCTCCCCCACCCAGGCGTCGGCCAGGGCCAGCAGCGGCCCGGTCTCGTCGCTGTTCTCCAGCGCCTGGAACAGGAACAGGATGTCCTTCTCCAGCACCAGCGCGTCGAAGCCGTCGAGCAGCTCGGGCGCCCGCTCGTCGAGGAAGGCCCGGACCGAGCGGATGGCCGCCAGCCGCTCGTAGAGGTTGGGCAGCTCGGCCCGGCGCTGCGTGATCGAGGTCTCCCCCGACTCGCGTTTGCGCCAGTGGTAGACGACGTCGCCGACCATGTCCACGCTGGTGGCCAGGACGTGCGCCTGCATGGCGACGGGGACGTCCTCGTAGATCCCCGCGGGGAACTCCAGGCCGTGGCGCTCCCAGAAGTCGCGCCGGTAGACCTTGTTCCAGACCGTGCGGTCCCTGATGAGCACCTGCTTGTCGGTGATGTGCGTGCACAGCTCAGGCCGTCTGAACGCCTTCTCGTGCAGCGTCGACTCCTCCAGCACGCCTTCCACGAGCCGCCCCACCGCGCCGCACGCGAGGTCCGACCCGGTCTCGGCGAGCTTGGTGACGAGCACCTCGTACGCCTCGGGCGGCACGACGTCGTCGCTGTCCGCGAAGGCGAGATAGGTGCCGCGGGCCTGCCGGATGCCCTCGTTGCGCGCGGGACCCGGCCCCATGTTGCGCTGGCCGATCAGGACGAAGCGGTTGTCGCGCGCGGCGAAGTCCTCGGCCACCCGCCGGCTGCCGTCGTCGGAGCCGTCGTCGACGAGGATGACCTCGATGTCCTCCAGGGTCTGGGCGGCCAGCGACTTCAGGCACTCGGTGATGTACGGCTCCACGTTGTAGACCGGGACCACGACACTGAGCAGGGGGATCATGCCGATTGCTCCTTGGCTCGGGATGGGATCGAGGGCAGCATGCCTCGGTGGCCAGGCGGATTCCCGCTCCGATACCCGTCCCTGATGAGCTCTTTACCGGACGCGTAATCCGCTACGTTGTGCAATGGATCGAGCACGAATAGTAGGGGGAGCTGTGCTGAGAAGCGTCCAGGACGATGATCTGCCGGTTATGCTCCGCTGGCGCAACCACCCGCGCGTGCGCGCCGCCAGCTTCGAGACGCACGAGATCGCCGAGGACGAGCACGCGCGCTGGTGGGCCACCGCCCGCGGCGACGCGGGCAAGCTCGTGCTGATCTACGACCACGAGGGGGTCGCGGCCGGCGTGGTGACCTACGCGGGCCTGCCGACCGGGACCGGCCGCTGGGGGTTCTACCTGGATCTGGACGGCCTGGAGCGCTCGGGGGAGCTGCTGCGGGCCTGGATCGGCCTGGAGCGGGCGGCCATCGAGCACGCCTTCGGGCCGCTCGGGCTGGCCGCGCTGCGCGGCGAGGTGCTGGCCGACAACGAGCCCGTCAGGCGGCTGCACCGGCGGTTCGGGTTCGAGGAGATCGACGCCTACCAGCGGGTCGTGGACGGCGTTCCGCGCGACGTCGTGGCCATCCAGCTCAAGAGGAAGGAACAAGCATGATCTCCATCGCGGGACGGCCGATCGGGGCCGAGCATCCGCCGTACGTCGTGGCCGAGCTGTCCGGCAACCACAACGGCAGCCTGGAGCGGGCGCTGGACATCGTGGACGCGGTGGCCGCCGCCGGCGCGCACGCGCTGAAGCTGCAGACCTACCGGCCCGACACGCTGACCATCGACGCCGACGGGCCCGCCTTCCGCCTGGGCGACGACCACGACCTGTGGGGCGGCGAGCGCCTCTACCAGCTCTTCGAGCGCGCCCACACGCCGTGGGAGTGGCACGAGCCGATCTTCGAGCGGGCCAGGGAGCGCGGGCTGGCCGCCTTCTCCTCGCCCTTCGACCCCACCGCCGTCGAGCTGCTGGAGAAGCTCGGCGTGCCGGCGTACAAGATCGCTTCTTCGGAGATCGTGGACCTGCCGCTGATCAGGCTCGCGGCGGCCACGGGCAAGCCGCTGATCATCTCCACCGGGATGGCCACGATCGGGGAGATCCACGCCGCGGTGGACGCGGCCCGCGCGGCCGGGTGCACGCAGCTCGCCGTGCTGTCCTGCACGGCCTCCTACCCGGCCGCGCCGTCCGAGAGCAACCTGCGGGCGCTGCCGCTGCTGTCCACGCTCACCGGAGAGGTGGTGGGGATCTCCGACCACACGTACGGCCTGGGTGCCGCGCTGGCCGGGGTCGCGCTGGGGGCCTGCCTGATCGAGAAGCACGTCACGCTGTCGCGCGCCGACGGCGGGGTGGACGCGGCCTTCTCGCTGGAGCCCGCCGAGCTGGCGGCGCTGGTGACGGAGAGCGAGCGGGCCTGGGAGTCGCTGGGCAGCCCGGTGATCGGCCCGCGCCCATCCGAGCGTGAGGGGCTGCGCTTCCGCCGCTCGCTGTACGTCGTGCGTGACGTGCGGGCCGGCGAGCGGGTGACGGCGGAGAACGTCCGCTCGATCCGGCCCGCGGGCGGGCTGCCGCCCGAGACCGCGCGCGAGGTGATGGGCCGCGCCTTCACCAGGGACGTGCCGTTCGGCACGCCGCTCACCTGGGATCTGATCTAGCCAGGGCCAGCAGGGCGTCGGCGACGCGTTCCCTGCCCCGGCCGTCCACCAGGCCGCCGCCCCGCCTGCCGTGCTCCTCGCGGGCGGCGGCGTCGCCGAGCAGCCGGGCCAGCACGCCGACGGCCGCGGCGTCCGGCGCCCGCCCGAGCCCCGCCGCCGCGCCCCGGCCCACGAGCTCCTCGTAGCCGATGAGCTGGTTGTCCGCCACCCAGCTCAGCGCCGTGGGCACGCCGAGGTAGAGCAGCTCCCAGATGGCCGAGCCGGCCGCCGTGACCACGAGGTCGGCGCCGGCCATGAGCTCGGGCAGCCGGTCCGTCGGCCGGACCACGGTGATCGAATCTCCCGCCGCGAACGGCTCCGGGCTCACGACCGTGCCGCGGAACGGCCGCCCGGTCTCGACCAGCGCCCGCGCCCAGGCAGGGGCGACGCCCGCGCTGTCGGTGCCGCCGAAGAAGCACAGCACGTGCGGCTCCGGCCCGCGTCGCGGCTCCCGCCTGCGCCGCCGGACGCTGTCGCGCAGCAACGCGTACCGGGCCCCGGCCAGCCGCGTTCCGTCCGCGGCCGGCGCGTGGAAGGGGCGGCGTTCGGCTCCGAGGTTCTGGTCGAGGTAGAGGTCGGCCTCCTGGCCGAGCGGGTCGCCGTCGACGATCGCTAGCACGGGGAAGCCCGCCTCCCTGAGCGCGGCTCCCGTGCCGGCCGGCAGGTCGTAGGAGTCCAGGACCAGGGCGTCCAGGCGGAGCTCGCAGGCCAGCGCGGCCAGGCGTACCGGAGCCGAGGGCGCGGCCCGCAGCGGCAGCCCGCGCTCTCCGAGCTGCGCCGACGCCCACGGGGAGCCGGCGACCTCGCCGAGGAAGACCACGTCGGCGCCGCGGGCGCGCAGCTCCTCGGCCAGCGCCACGCAGCGCACCAGGTGGCCGACGCCGCCGCTGACCCCGGCGTCGCAGCGCACGCCGATGCGGACGGCCGCCTGCTGCGCCCTCACGCGTCCTGCAAGGACTTCTGCCGCACGTGGGCGTTGAGCCCGGACACCTCGGGCCGGGCGCGCAGCCAGCTCACGAGCCTCTCAACCGGCACGCACCGGTCCCCCAGCTCGGCCACCACCCGGGAGATGAGCCACCAGTCGTCCTCGGTGTCGAGCGTGACCCGCAGGTCGTCGGCGGCGGGCTGGTAGGCCAGCCCCAGCAGCCGCGTGTCTCCGGGCTCCGCATAGACGTAGGAGGTCACGTGGGTGCGGTGGTAGCCGGTCGCCTCCCGGTCGGCCCGCTCCAGCGCATCCTCGCGCACGATCTCCACGTCCAGCCCGCGCGGCAGCGTGCGCGCCAGGCTGGTGCTCAGGTAGCCGAGCCCCGGCACGGCGCGGAAGACCAGCGCCGCCTCCCTGATCACGGCGGGATCGAGCAGCGGGCAGTCGGCCGTGAACCTCATCACGGCCTCGGCCTTCCGCCCCGCCAGCGCCTGGACGAACCGCGTCAGCACGTCGTCCACGGGCCCCCGGTGCCAGGCCACGCCGAGCCGGCGGCACTCCTCGACCACCGCGTCGTCGGCCGCCAGTGTCGTGGTCGCCACCACGAGATCGTCGAGCACGCCCGCCTCGCATGCGGCGCGGATCACCCAGCCCAGTACGGATCGACCACCCAGGTCGCGCAGCACCTTCCCCGGCAGGCGCGTCGAACCCATGCGAGCCTGAACAATTCCGACAATACGCACCGAAGCCCCATTCCCCTGTGTGACCGTGCGTGGTTGACCGATCGCGCTATGCTACCGGCTGCTTGAACGACTACTGCGCGATTTCAGGGGGCCACGTGAGCATTCTCAGTGGATCGTCCGTTCTGATCACCGGGGGCACGGGGTCCTTCGGCAAGGCTTTCATCCGCCACGCACTCGACTCGCTCGGGGTGCGGCGCCTGGTGGTCTTCTCCCGCGACGAGCTCAAGCAGTACGAGCTCAGGCAGCTCTTCGACGACGACGAGCGCCTGCGCTGGTTCATCGGCGACGTCCGGGACCGCGACCGGCTGGCCCGCGCCATGCACGGCATCGACCACGTGGTCCACGCCGCCGCGCTCAAGCAGGTCGACACGGCCGAGTACAACCCGTTCGAGTACGTCCGCACCAACGTCGCCGGCTCCCAGAACGTCGTGGAGGCCGCCATCGACTGCGGCGTGCGCAAGGTGGTCGCGCTGTCCACCGACAAGGCCTCCAGCCCGATCAACCTGTACGGCGCCACGAAGCTGGTGGCCGACAAGCTGTTCGTCTCGGCCAACCACTACTCCGCCGCCTACGAAACCCGCTTCTCCGTGGTCCGCTACGGCAACGTCGTGGGCAGCAGGGGCTCGGTGGTGCCGTTCTTCCTGCGCCTGGCCGAGCAGGGCGGCAGCCTGCCGATCACCGACAAGCGCATGACCAGGTTCTGGATCACGCTCGACCAGGCGGTCAGGTTCGTGGTCGACTCCTTCGAGCTGATGCAGGGCGGCGAGCTCTACGTGCCACGCATCCCCAGCATGCGCATCACCGACCTGGCCGAGGCGCTCGCGCCGCAGAGCCCCGTCTACGAGATCGGCATCAGGCCGGGCGAGAAGCTGCACGAGGAGATGATCGGGCCCGACGACGGCCGCAGGACGCTGCGCCTGGCCGACCGCTACGTGGTCCAGCCCACGATCGCGACCTGGGGCTACGCGCCGCCGCGGACCGGCGAGCTGCTGCCGGAGGGCTTCTCCTACCGCTCCGACACCAACGAGCAGTGGCTCTCCGTCGACGACCTGCGCAGCATGGTGACCGCCTGATGCTCCCCTACGGACGGCAGTCCATCGCGGAGTCCGACGTCGAGGCCGTCGCCGAGGTGCTGCGCGGCGACTGGCTCACCACCGGGCCCGCGGTCGGCCGGTTCGAGGCCGAGCTGGCCCGCTGGACGGGCGGCGTGCCGTGCGTGTCGGTCACGTCGGGCACGGCGGCGCTGCACGTCGCCTACGTGGCGGCCGGGGTGCGGAAGGGCGACGAGGTGGTCACCTCGCCGCTGACGTTCGTGGCCACGGCCGCCACGGCCGCGCTGCTGGGCGCGCGGGTGCTGTTCGCCGACGTGCAGGACGACACGGGCAACCTCGACCCCGAGGCCGCCGCGGCGCTGGTCACCCCGAGGACGCGGGCGATCACGGCGGTGGACTACGCGGGCCACCCGGCCGACTATGACGAGCTGCGCACGGTCGCCGACCGGGCCGGCGCGGTGCTGGTGGCCGACGCGGCCCACTCGATCGGCGCGGCCTACAAGGACCGGCCGGTGGGGGCGCTCGCGGATCTGACGACGTTCTCGTTCTTCCCGACCAAGACCGTGACGACGGCGGAGGGCGGCGCGGTGGCCGCGACCGACCCCGGGATGTTCCTGCGGGCCGCCGGGTTCCGGAACCACGGCCTGGTACGGGAGCCCGCCGGGCTGCGCCACGCCGACGAGGGCGGGTGGCACCAGGAGGTGCACGCGTTCGGGCTCAACTACCGGCTGCCCGACGTGCTGTGCGCGCTCGGCCTCAGCCAGCTCGGGCGGCTGCCGGGCTTCCGCGAGCGCAGGGCCGAGCTGGTCGCGCGCTACAACCTCCTGCTGGGCGGCGTGCCGGGGCTCGGGCTCCCGGCCCAGCGGGCCTACGTGACGCCGAGCTGGCACCTCTACCCGGTCAGGATCCGCGACGGGCGCCGGCGCGAGGTCTACGACCGCATGCGGGCCGCCGGCATCGGCGTGCAGGTCAACTACCTGCCCGCCTACTGGCATCCGGTGTTCGAGGATCTCGGCTACCGGCGCGGGCTCTGCCCGCGGGCCGAGTCCTACTACGCCGAGGAGCTGTCGCTGCCGTTGTTCCCCGGCCTGACCGACGCCCAGCAGGATCGGGTCGTGGAGACCCTGGCCGGCATCCTGTCCTGACCGGCCCGCCGGGCCCCGGCCGGGCGGATCACCGCTCGGCGAGCAGCAGGCAGCCGTCCTCCCCCCTGTCGATGAGGAAGCGCCGGTCCGCGACGGTCGCGACCGGCCGCTCCTTGGTCCGCACCAGCGGCCGGATGGCCCTGCCCTGGTCGATGACGACCTCCCACCACGACTCGTGCCCGACGCTCTCGTCGATGTCGGCCAGCGGCACCCGGGCGTGGAAGTCCTGGCCCGACAGCGCCACCGGGAAGTACATCTCCTCGCCGTCGCTCCTGCGCCGCAGCCTCAGCACCGGATCGCCGTCGCCTACGTCGGCGATCTCGCCGGAGAACACCAGGTCGCCGCCGTCCATCCGGCACTCGCCGATGGTCGCCTCCGCCTTGCGCAGCCGTACGCCCCAGGCGCCCTTGGCCGTGCGCACCGGCACCAGCCACACGCCCGACTTGCGGCGCGGCGCGGGGATCAGCGGCGGCAGCCAGCGCGGCCCGGCCACCCGCCCGTCGAGCCGCAGCCCCTGGCTCCTGAGCTGGAGGCACAGGTCCCAGTGACCGCGCCGGGCGAGCTGCGCCGGCGACAGCGCCGCGGGATCGAAGGCGAACCGGAAGGGGAACGCGTGCTCGGGCACCCGCGTGCCGTCTTCCTGCTCGACGTTCTCCCAGGTCGGCGCGGTGTCCTGCTCGGAGAGCAGCACGATCTCGCCGGTCTCGCGCTCCTCCATCCAGACGCGTACGCGCACGCGGCGCAGCCCGCCGACGTCGAACCTGCCCACCGACACCCGGCCCACGCCGCCGAGCACGCCCTCGCGCCAGTCGAGGCTCACCAGCCTGGCGGTCAGGCCCAGCTCGCCGGAGACCTCCGAGAGGTGTTCGGGCATCGACGGGTGCCGGCCGTACCAGCGCCTGCGCAGGAATCCGGCCGAGCTGACCCTGGGCTGCAGATGCCCGGCGACGGCCTGCTCGTGGACGTCGGCCAGGTCGTCCAGCCGGCGCCGGTGCAGCAGGTGGACCTGGAGGCGGTGCTCGAACGGGACGCTCTGCCACGCCTCGCGCGACACGCCGTCGAGGTAGCGGACGATCAGGTCGAGCAACCCGCCGTCGACCCCGGTGCCCGCGGCCGTCATCGTGGCCACGGCCTCCACCGCCACGCCCATGTCGATGTCGAGCGTGTCGCGGTCGAAGTGGCGCTTGAGCGGCGGCGCCGCGCGGCTGAGCAGGTCGGCGGTCGCCAGCACGGACAGCAGGCGGTCCCGCAGGTTGCCCGGCTCCAGGCTGCGCTGGGTGATCGAGGAGCCGGGCTCGTCGCGTTGCCGCCAGTGGTAGACGATCCTGGCCAGCACGTCCACGGACCTCGCTCCGACATGGGCGGCCATGGCGACGGGCTGGTCCTCGTACATGCGCTCGGGGAAGCTCAGGCCGAGGCCGTCCCAGAAGGAGCGGCGGTAGACCTTGTTCCACAGCATGCGGTCGCGGATCAGCAGCGGGTGGCGGGTGATGTGGGTGCGCTTGACTGGCCTGGCGAACGCCTCCCTGTGCGCCCACGACGGGATGAGCAGGTTCCGGTAGAGGCGCATGACGTTGCCGCAGGCGAGATCGGAGCCGGTGGACTCGAGCGAGGACACCAGGCGCTTGAACGCGTCGGGGGGCACGGTGTCGTCCCCGTCCACGAAGGCCAGGTAGCGGCCCCGCGCCTGGCGGACGCCGACGTTGCGGGCGTGCCCCACGCCCCTGTTGCCCTGACTGATCAGGCTGATCCTCGGGTCTTCCGCCTGGGCGGCCGCGACCACGGCGGGGCCGCCGTCGCCGCTGCCGTCATCGACGCAGATCACCTCCAGGTCGCCCATGGTCTGGGCGGTGATGGAGTCCAGGCAGGGTCCGATGTACTTCTCGACGTTGTAGAACGGGACGATCACCGAAAGAACCGGCACATGCACTCCTCGTGGTTTCGTCAGCCGGACAGCAGGCGTATGACTCGGCGGGCGACCTTGCGGGGGCGGGCCAGGCGTCGGGAGAGGCGGTATCCGAGCGTCCTGCGGTAGGCGGTGGCCTTGCGCTGGGACCTGCGCAGCTTGGCCTTGGCCCTGACCAGCTCGCGTTCGCGGTAGGAGAGCTTGGTCTCCAGGCGCGAGATCCTGGCCAGCGCCGCCGTGAGCTGGTCGGCCAGCCGGTCGCGCGCGCCGAGCAGGTCGCGGTAGGTGGGCGCGTGCTCGGCCAGCTCGGCGGGCTGGCCCAGCTCGGCGTCCAGCTTGCGGGCCAGGTCGAGGTCACCGGGACCGCAGGGCCGCCCGGCCATGCCGCACAACGTCAGCGTGAGCTGGTCGGCCTCCAGCGGCCACGGCCACGGGTGATGGTGACCCGCCGCCAGCAGCCTGACCGCGAACCGCCACAGGATCCGGCAGAGCACCACCCGGGGCTCCGGCGTCCTGGACGGGATCCGGCCCGGCCCGATCGCCGCGAACCGCTCGCCGTCGTAGACCAGGCTGTCGGTCGCCGACGACATGTCGCCGCTCTCCTCCACCCAGGCGGCCAGCTCGGCGAGCACCTCGCGCACGGCTCGTACGTCCTCGCGCGCGCACGCCTCGACCAGGATCTCCTCGACCACCCGGCCGGCCGGGACCGGCCGCTCCTCGCCGTCGGGCAGCCGGCGGGTGCCCGAGCGGGTGAGCTCGTGCAGCGCCGAGCCCTCCTCGATGAGACCGAGCGGCAGCTCCGCCGCCTCGCCCGCGCCGCCCGGCCGGGTGGCCACGGCCAGCCACAGCGGGGCCAGCTCCTCCCCCAGCCGGTGCCTGAACACCAGCCTGGTCAGCCGCAGCGGATCGGCCACCAGCATCCGGTCGCCGCCCCTGGCGCTCAGCGGGAACGTGAGCGCCTCGGGCAGGTCGAAGGCCAGCGCCTCGCGGGCGAGCAGCGCGCGTGGCGCCTGCCTGCAGGGGTAGGCCGCGTAGCAGCGCAGGATGCTCAGCCCCGCGTTCTCCAGCCCGCCGTCGAGCGCGCCGGGCCCGCCCGGGTAGCTCGGGTCGAAGCCGTGCGGCGCCCACTGGTCGTCGCCGCCGTCCCGGTCGGCGGGCCTGGCCTCCATGAACCGGTCGACGCCGAGGTCGTTGCGGACGCCGAGGACCAGCCGGCCGCCCGGGGCGAGCAGCCCGGTCAGCGCGCCGAGCGACTCGCTCCAGGCGGCGGCGGGCGCCTCGGCGGAGTGCGTGCGCAGCAGCCCGTCGAGGGCCAGCACCAGGTCGTACGGCTCGTCGGCGTCGAACACCTCCAGCCGCCCGCAGAAGACCTCCAGCCCCGGGTGCCGGTCGCCGAGCGCGCAGGCGTCGGGGTACGAGCGCAGCAGCGCGGCCGTCGTGCCGGCCCGCGCCACCACGTCGTCCACCAGGAGCTGCGGGTGCGGGCCGACCAGGAGCACCCGGCCGCTCGGCGGGATCATCCGCCTGATCAGCTCCAGCGCCGCGCCGCGCCAGTCGGTGATGCCGGCCATGTTGGACGCGTCGGACCACAGCAGCATCTCGCCGCCGATCAACCGGACGTTCTCGGGTGCCTCGCTCATGCGCGTGCTCATGCCCTCACTCCGCGCGCCGAGTGAGACGAGTGAGACGCCTCCTCGCGCATCCGCTTCCATCCGAACATTCGCCGTAGCTCCTCCGGTGTCGCCTGGTACTCGAATCCCAGCTCGCGCCGCGCCACCTCCGCGGCCAGCCCGGGATCGACGCTCGTGCCGTGCAGCTCGGGCCACAGCCGCATCCGGCGCGCCGTGCCCCCGTATTCGGGGCGCTCGTCCTCGAACTGCATCGGATCGCCGTACACGGCCACGTCGCATCCCACCGAGGCGCCGTAGAACAGCGCGCTGCCGAGCCGGTTGGAGACCACCCTGCGGTGGCGCCGCAGCTGGACCAGCTGCTTGCGCAGGAAGTCGCGTCCCTTCCCCTCCCAGCGGGAGCCGCGCTCGCCATGACAGATGACCCGGAATCCCCTCGATTCATACGAACGTCGAATGTCCGGATTCGCGAATTCCAGCCAATAAAGGCAGACCGTGACCGGTTCATTCTCGACATCTCGGATTTCGTCGGCAAGCCGGGCGTGATCGCCGCTGACGGAATGCTTCTCCCACCCATGAAAGGGATACCAGATCGTACCCTTCCGGTCCGGAACCACGCCCAGACCGGGCTCCTGGTAAAGGAGGTAAATCCAGGGGGCGCCGATCAGATAGTGGCCCCTCCGGCCCATCGACCAGCCCCTGCGCCGCAGCACGTCAGACCAGATGAAACGGGGGTATCCGGGGCTGCACCAGTGATCGTTCGGCGGAAATCCATGGAGATAGTTCCATCCGTGCTGGAGGAAACCCTGGATGCGCTTCGGAGCCTCCTCCGGCAGCCCGCAGTATCTTCCGAGTATGCGGGAGTGCCCGTACCAATGATTGGATTCGTCCATTATTCCCCCTGTAGCGGTTGGCGTGCCCCATCCGACATTCCCAGCACCCAACCCGCGCCACGCGCCGTTATACGCTTCCATTACCCGGGATGGGGTCTTGGTTTTTCCGGGCCGCCAATTGCCGCTACACTGCGTCGTGGCTTGAGGACAGAGAGTGAGTGATCATGAGTCATCTCGATCGCCTGCGGGCCGTCTTCCGCGTGGCGCTCAATCTGCCGGCCGACGCAGACGTCGACGGCCTCGAATACCGTGCCATCTCGCAGTGGGACTCGCTGGCCCACATGGCGTTGGTCGCCGCGATGGAGGACGAGTTCTCCGTCCTGATCGACACCGACGAGATGATCGACATGAGTTCGTTCGCGAAGGCGGCCGAGCTGCTGGAGAAGCATGGCATCGGCGCTGCCGCCGTCTGAGGCCAGGGTCGCCCTGGTCACGGGCTCGACGTCGGGCATCGGCCGGGCCATCGCGGTCAGGCTGGCCGCGACCGGTCACGACGTCGTGCTCCACGGCCGCGACGAGGAGCGGGCCGCGAAGGCCGCCGCAGAGGTCGCGTCCGAGACGGGGGGCCTGACCGACTCCGTCCACGGCGACGTCGCCGACCCGGGGCTCGTCTCGGCCATGATGCGGCAGATCTACCAGCGGCACGGCCGGCTCGACGCCCTCGTCATCAACGCCGGCATCCACGCGGCCGGCCTGCTCGGCATGGTCCGCCACGACACGGTCGGCCGGCTGTTCGAGGTCAACGCCATAGGCGCGACCCACACGCTGCAAGCCTCGCTGCGGCTGCTGCGCCGCGGCGCCGACCCGGCCGTGGTGCTCATCTCCTCGATCATGGGCCGCGCGGGCGGCCCCGGGCAGGCGGTCTACTCCGCCACCAAGGCCTCGGTCATCGGCCTCGCCCTGGCCGCGGCCAAGGAGCTGGGCCCGGCCGGGATCAGGGTCAACGCCGTGGCCCCCGGCTACATCCAGACCGACATGCTCTCCACGCTCGACGACCAGGCCCGCGCGGCCACGGTCGCGGCGACCCCGCTCGGCCGCCTCGGCCGGCCCGACGACGTCGCCCGCGCCACCGCGTTCCTGCTCTCGTCCGACGCGTCTTTCATAACCGGCCAGGTCATCGGTGTGGATGGCGGGCTGGTGCGGTGATGTTCCCACACCCCAGAGCCCGGCTCGTCGTCGCAGGAGAACCGGAGGGCCTCGGCGGCGACGAGCTGGTTCATCGCATCACCCGCACCGCGGACGCGCTGGCCCGGCTGCGGCCCGGCCCGCTGTTCTGCGGCATGCGCAGCAACCTCGCCTCGGTGCTGCGCTACCTCGCCGCGTGGCAGTCGGGCCGGCCGATCGCGCTGCTCGATCCCGACCTGTCCGCCGGCGCGCTGGCCGCCCTGGCGGGCCGGTTCAAGCCGGCCGCGCTGCTGGGGTTCACCCACGCGGCCGACGGCTCGCCGCCCGCGCGCCGCGACGCCCCCGATCCGCACCCCGACCTGGCCGTCCTGCTGGCCACGTCGGGCTCGACGGGCAATCCCAAGCTCGTGCGCCTCTCGCGCCAGGCCGTGCTGGCCAACGCCGCCGCCATCGCCTCCGCGCTGTCCCTCGTCCCTGACGAGATCGCGCCCACGAGCCTCCCGCTGCACTACAGCTACGGCCTCTCGGTGCTCAACAGCCATCTGGTGGCGGGCGCGAGCGTCATGCTGACCGAGGCGGGGCTGCTGGAGCGGTCGTTCTGGACGCATCTGGACGCACACCGCTGCACGTCGCTGGCCGCCGTCCCCTACCAGTACGAGATGCTGCGCAGGCTCCGCTTCGACCGCGCCGAGCACCCGGCGCTCACCACGTTCACCCAGGCGGGCGGTCGGCTCAGCCCCGAGCTCGTCACGGAGTTCGCCGGCCAGTGCGACCGGTTCTACGTCATGTACGGCCAGACCGAGGCCACGGCCCGCATCGCGGTCCTGCCGCCCGACCGGCTCGCCGACAAGCCCGGCTCGGCCGGGGTGGCGATCCCCGGCGGCCGGTTGAGCATCGACGAGGGCGAGGTCGTCTTCCACGGGCCCAACGTCATGATGGGCTACGCCGAGACGGCCGCCGACCTGGCCAGAGGTGACGACCTGGGCGGCGTGCTGCGCACCGGCGACCTCGGGTGGCTCGACGCCGACGGGTTCCTGCACATCACGGGGCGGTCCAAGCGCATCGCCAAGATCTTCGGGGTCCGGATCAACCTGGACGACGTCGAGCGCCTGCTGCGCGACTCCGGCCCGGTGGCCGCCACCAGCGGGGACGACCGGGTGACGGTGTGGGCCGAAGGGCTGGACGCCGCCGGGTGCGCCGGGCTGGCCCGGCGGCTGGGGGCCGAGCTGCGGCTGCACTGGAGCGGGTTCGACGTGCGCGGGATCGATCGGCTGCCGCTGCTGGCCACCGGCAAGGTCGACTACCGCGCGCTGGAGTCGCAGGCATGAGCGTGTTCAGCCTGGCCGAGAGCGAGCGGGAGCTGGTGCTGGCCGCCGAGCTGGCCGCGTTGACGGCCCGGCATCGCGCGGCGTGCCCGCCCTACCGCCGGATCCTCGACGCCATCGGCGCGGCGCCGCCTTACCGGAGGGTGGCCGATCTGCCCTGGCTGCCGGTGCGGCTGTTCAAGACGCACGAGTTGCGCAGCGTGCCGGAGTCGGCGGTGTTCAGGGTGCTGACCTCCAGCGGCACCACCGGGCAGCAGCCGAGCCGGATCTATCTCGACCGCGAGGCCGCGGCGGCGCAGACGCGCATGCTGGCGGCGACGCTCAAGGCCGTGCTGGGTGAGCGGCGGCTGCCGATGCTGGTCGTCGACAGCCGCTCGGTGGTGCGCGACCCGACCCTGAGCGCTCGCGGCGCCGGCGTGCTCGGGATGATGAATTTCGGCAGAGACCACACCTTCGTGCTCGACGAGCACGGGCGGGTGGACGCCGAGACGGTCAAGGCGTTCCTGGCCCGCCACGGGAGCGAGCCGTTCCTGATCTTCGGGTTCACGTTCATGGCCTGGCTCTACCTTCGCGACCTGGGCGCGGACCTGTCGCAGGGCGTGCTGATCCACTCCGGCGGCTGGAAAAAGCTGGCCGCCCAGGCGGTGGACAACGCCGAGTTCCGCCGGCGGCTGGCCGCCGAGTGCGGGCTGAGCAAGGTGCACAACTTCTACGGAATGGTCGAGCAGATCGGGACCGTCTTCCTGGAGGGCCCCGGCGGGGACGGCCTCTACTGCCCCGATTTCGCCAATGTCGTGATCCGCGATCCGGAGACCTGGCAGGAGGCGCCGCCCGGCGTGCCGGGGCTGATCGAGGTGGTCAGCACGCTGCCGACCTCCTATCCGGGCCACGTGCTGCTGACCGAGGACCTCGGCGTGGTGCGCGGCATCGACGACGGCTGCTGGCCGGGCAAGCGGTTCGAGGTGCTCGGCCGGCTGCCCAGGGCCGAGGCCCGCGGCTGCAGCGACACCTTCGGGCAGACCTGATGCTCGACGTCAGGTTTCCGGCCGCCGGAGCCGTGCCCGTCGAGGCGCTGCTCGGCCAGGTGCGCGATGAGCCCGAGACCGGCGGGCCGCTGACGGTCGGGGACGAGCGGGTCCGCGCGTTCCTGTCGGCCTTCGGCAAGCGGCTGCTGCGGCCCGCGCTCGCGCGGCGGCATCCCGAGCTCGGCTCGCTCGGCTTCTTCCTGCGGCCCAGCGAGCTGGCGAGGACCCTCGACGGGCTCAGGACCGAGCACGTACGCGTGCCCCGCGGCCTCATCTTCCACCTCCCGCCCGCGAACGTGGACACCGTCTTCGTCTACTCCTGGGCCCTGTCGGCCCTGATGGGCAACCGCAACGTCGTCCGCCTGTCGCCGCGCGCCGGCGCGGTCGCCGAGGTCATCCTGGAGACGCTGCACGAGTCGCTGGCCGAGGCCGACCCCGCCGTCGCCGCCACCCAGCGGATCGTCTCCTACGACCGCTCCGACGCCGTCACCACCGCGCTGTCGGCCGCCTGCGACCTGCGGGTGATCTGGGGCGGCGATCACACCGTCAGCGAGATCAGGCGGCACCCGCTCGCCCCGCACGCCCGTGACCTGGTCTTTCCCGACCGCTCTTCGTTCGCCGTGATGTGCGCGGCGGCGTGGCTGTGCGCGCCCAGGGCCGCGCGGGTCACGGTCGCCGAGGGGTTCGTCAACGACACCTACTGGTTCGACCAGGCCGCCTGCTCCTCGCCGCGGACCGTCTTCTGGGTGGGGGCGGCGGGCGACTGCGACGCGGCCAGGGCCGACTTCAGCGACCACGTGTCGCGGGTCGTCACGGTGCGCGGCTGGGGGGTGGACGCGGCGATGGCCGTGGAGAAGCGCGTCTCCACCTACGGGCTGGCCGCCGACGGGCTGGCCGAGAGAGTGGAGTTCCGCGGCAACGCGCTGGCCGACGTGACGCTGGCCGCCGCGTCCGCCGCGCCCAGGCGCTGGCTGGGGGCCGGGACGTTCGCGCACGCCCGGCTCGGGGCGCTGGCGGAGCTGGCGGGGCTGGTCGAGCGGCGAGATCAGACGATGACGCACTTCGGGTTCGGCCAGGCCGAGCTGGAGGAGCTGGCCAGGGGGCTGGCCGGGCGCGGGGTCGATCGGATGGTGCCCGTGGGCAGCGCGTTGAGCTTTCACCGCGTGTGGGACGGAGTTGATCTGCCGGCCGAGTTCACCCGACTGGTGACCGTGATCAGATGACCGCCGGGTGATCAGATGACGCTGGCGCCGCCCGAGAGCGCGTTCCGCCGCCTGCCGGCCTCGTCGGGGCGGCGGCTCGGCTCCGGGTGGGTGCCTGCCGGGCTGGTCTGCGCGGGGGCGGTGGCCGTGCTCCTGTGGTGCGGGGTGCCGGCTCGCGACCTCGGGGTGTTCGCGGCGTACCTGACGCTCGGGGTGGCGCTCCCGGGGACGCTGCTGTGGCGGGCACCTGTCTTTTATACACATCTCCGAGCCCACGAGACCCTAAGACATCTCGGATGCCGTCTTCTGCTTGAAAAAAAAACACATGCCATGTATTTCTTAAAATAAAAACATTAGAGGTC
>NZ_VCKX01000095.1 GCF_005889725.1 Nonomuraea zeae | reverse complement strand
CGTCCGGTGAGTGCACATGAGCGCCTCCCGGCCAGGGACGACACATCCCGTTAAGGACCCGAAGTCAGTCAGGCGGTGGGTCAGCCCCTGGCGGGAAGCGCTCATCTACATCCTCACTGTCAGGCGGGCAGTTTCTCCCGCTCGGCGGCCAGCGTGAGCGCGATGTCGACGATCATGTCCTCCTGGCCACCGACCAGCCGCCGGCGGCCGCACTCCATGAGGATGTCGCGGACGTCGACGCCGTACCGCGCGGCGGCGGTCTCCGCGTGGCGGAGGAATGACGAGTAGACGCCGGCGTACCCCAGGGTGAGGGTCTCCCGGTCGACGCGCACCGGACGGTCCTGCAGCGGGCGGACGATGTCGTCCGCGGCGTCCTGGAGCTGGAACAGGTCGCATCGGTGCTCGAAGTCCGAGAGGTCCGCGACCGCGATGAACGCCTCCAGCGGGCAGTTGCCCGCGCCCGCGCCGTGACCGGCCAGCGACGCGTCGACCCGGTAGACGCCGTTCTCGACCGCGACGACGGAGTTGGCGACCGACAGCGAGAGGTTCTCGTGGGCGTGGATCCCGATCTCGGTCTCCGCGTCGAGGGCATCGCGGTACGCCCGGACCCGCGCGGCCACATCGTTCATCGTGAGCCGGCCGCCGGAGTCGGTGACGTAGACGCATTGCGCGCCGTAGGACTCCATGAGCTTCGCCTGCCGGGCCAGCTCCTCCGGCGGGGCCATGTGGGAGAGCATCAGGAATCCGGACACGTCCATGCCGATCTCGCGCGCCGCGGCGATGTGCTGCGCGGAGATGTCGGCCTCGGTGCAGTGAGTGGCGACCCGGACGGAGCGTACGCCGAGGTCGTGGGCGCGCTTCAACTCGTGGAGGGTGCCGACACCCGGCAGCAGCAGGGTGGTCAGGCGGGCGTTCACCAGTACCGACGCCGCGGCCTCGATCCATTCCCAGTCCGTGTGCGACCCGGGACCGTAGTTGAGCGACCCGCCGGCGAGGCCGTCGCCGTGTGCGACCTCGATCGCGTCGACGCCGGCCCGGTCGAGCGCCGTGACGATGCGCTTGACGTCCCCCGGAGTGACCCGGTGGCGTACGGCGTGCATCCCGTCGCGCAGCGTGACGTCCTGGACGAAGATCGGAGTGCTCATCAAAGGCCCGCCTTCCGCGCCGCGACGCGTTCCGCGACCCGCAGGCCGGCGGAGGTCATGATGTCGAGGTTGCCGGCGTAGGCCGGGAGATAGTGCGCGGCCCCCTCGACCTCGAGGAAGACCGACACCTGGTGGGTGGGCGAAGCGGCGCCGTCGGCGAGGAGCGTCCCGACCGGCTGGTCGGCGGGGATCTCGGTGATCTGCACCTGTTGTTTGAGCCGGTAGCCGGGGACGTAGGCGGCGACGTCGGCGACCATCTTCTCGACCGAACGGCGGATCTCCTCGTGTGCGGCCGGGTCCGGCGCCGCGACCAGGCAGAAGACCGTGTCCCGCATGATCAGCGGCGGTTCGGCAGGGTTGAGGATGATGATCGCCTTGCCGCGGCGCGCTCCGCCGACCTGCTCGATGGCGGCCGAGGTGGTCTCGGTGAACTCGTCGATGTTGGCCCGGGTGCCCGGACCTGCCGACTTCGACGCGATCGACGCGACGATCTCGGCGTACTCGACGGGCGCCACCCGGCTGACGGCGGCGACGACCGGGATCGTGGCCTGGCCGCCGCAGGTGACCATGTTCATGTCCGGCGCGTCGAGGTGCTCGTCGAGGTTGACGGCGGGGACGACATAGGGCCCGATCGCGGCCGGGGTCAGGTCGATCAGCCGCGTCCCGAACGGGGTCAGCTTCGCGGCGTTCACCTCGTGCGCCTTGGCCGAGGTCGCGTCGAAGACGATCCCGATCTCGCCGAAGTCAGGCAGCGCGATCAGCCCGTCGACACCTTCGTGCGTCGTCCGGACGCCCATCCGGGCGGCGCGGGCCAAGCCGTCGGACCCGGGGTCGATGCCGGCCATGGCCCCCATCTCGAGGTGGCGCGCCCCGCGCAAAACCTTGATCATCAAGTCGGTGCCGATGTTGCCCGACCCGATGATCGCGACCTTCGTCCTGGTCATGACGCTGCTCCCCCGGTGAATCCGACCGTCACCGTGCCGAGGCCGGACAAGGTGGCGGTGACGGTGTCGCCGGCGGCGACCGGCCGCATCGGACCGAGCGCACCGGACAGGACGACCTGCCTCGCGCGCAGCGGCTCGCCGAGGTCACGGGCCATGCGGGCCAGCCACACGACCGCCTCCACAGGGTCGCCCAGACAGGCCGCGCCGGTCCCGGTGGAGACCTCCGCACCGCCGATGCTCATCGACATCACCACGTCCACCGGCTCGAACTCGTCGAGGGTACGGCGCTCCGTCCCCAGCACGTACGCGCCCGAGGAGGCGTTGTCGGCGACCGTGTCGCCGAAAGAGATGTCCCACCCGGCTATCCGGCTGCCGCAGATCTCGAGCGCGGCGACGCCGTACTCGATCGCGTCCCGGACCTGTGGAGCGTCGAGCGGGCCGCCGGCCAGGTCGGCCCGGAGCACGAACGCGATCTCCGCCTCGGCCCGCGGCTGGAGGACCCGCCCGATCGGGATGGTGCCCCCATCGGCGTAGGCCATGTCGTCGAAGAGCACGCCGAGGTCGGGCTGGTCGACGCCGAGCTGCCGTCGCACCGCCTCCGAGGTCAGGCCGATCTTGCGGCCGACGATTCGAGCGCCGGCGGCGAGGCGGCGCCCGGTGAGCGCGGCCTGGACGGCGTACGCGGCGGCCAGGTCGTTTCGGCCGATCAGGTCCCGCACGGGGGCGCAGGACACGCCGGACGCGGCCGCGCCGGCGAGCCGCTCCGCCGCGGCGGTTATGTCGGACGGGCTCGCGGCGGCGAGCCCGGTGGGTTCGTTCATACCCCCACTGTGCAGGCAGGGTCGTCCGCCAACCAGCACATCGTCTCGCTCAGCGATACGCTGAGAGGGTGACGGAGACGGCTGATCTCGACACGGTGCTGGGCAAGGCGGTGACGATCCTGCGCGCCTTCCGTCCCGAGGACCGGGGCGTCAGCCTCGCCGAGCTGGTGCGGCGTACCGGCCTCCACAAGGCGACCGTGCACCGGCTGGCCGGCGATCTGGTCGCCAACCGCCTGCTCGACCGCACCGAGGGCGGATACCGCCTCAGCGGCGGCCTCTTCGAGCTCGGGATGCTGGCCTCGCTGGAGCGCAGCCTGCTTGAGCTGGCGATGCCGTTCCTCCAGGATCTTTACGAGCGCACCCACGAGACCGTCCACCTAGGGGTGCGGGAGGGTCACGACGTCGTCTACGTCGCCAAGATCGGCGGCCACCGCCAGGCCAGGGCGCCCTCGCGCACCGGCGGGCGGATGCCGCTGCACTGCACCGCGATCGGCAAGGCGCTGCTCGCGTACGCCGACGCCGACCTGCGGCGCGAGGTGCTGACCGGGCCGCTCGAGCGACGCACGCCGCACACCGTCGTCGCGCCGGGCATCCTGCGGAGCCAGTTGCGGCGCGTCGCGGAGACCGGCGTCGCGTTCGAGGCGGAGGAGTCGGCTGCCGGGCTCCTGTGTGTCGCCGCGCCGGTGCTGGGACGCGGCGACGAGCCGCTCGCCGCGATCAGCGTGGCCGGCCCCACCGGCAGGTTCCGGCCTGAGGGACACGTGACCGCGGTGCGCTCGGCGGCGGCAGCGCTCGGCAGCACGCTGAGGCGGCGCGACCTCCTCCGGTGAACCGGCGGCTCGGAGAGCACGAGTGATCATGTCGGCCGTGGCTGTGAGCGTGGCGGGCAGCGGCACCGCTGACCTGGGCGGACTCAAACGGGTGTACGCGGTCGCACGAGTCTTATCGACACCCCGACCTTCGAGCCGTACTGAGCTCGGCGCGCGTCGGCGCGCCGGGCTCTCGTAGACTCCGCGGTCATGACAGAACGATGGCCTTTCATCCACCATGTGACCTTCATCGCCTCGGACCTCGAGGCGAGCACGCGCTTCTACACCGCCGCGCTCAAGCCCCTCGGTGTTGTCGGAACGGCGGCTGACGGCGGAGCGGAGTTCTGGGAGGAGGAGTTGGACACTCCCTCTTTCGGCCTGTATCCCGCGGGCGATGCCACGGTGACTCGGGGCGCGCACATCGCGTTCACCGCCCGTGACCGGGCCGCGGTCGACGCCTTCTACGCGGCCGCGCTGGCGGCCGGCGGCAAGTCCCGGCACGAACCCCGGGTCTGGCCCGACTATGGCGCCTATTGCGCGTTCGTGGATGACCCGGACGGCAACAACATCGAGGCGGTGTGCAAGGAGCAGGCGTAGGGCCGGCACCCGGCGGTGAGCACGGAGGCGGCGCGATTGGCCGCCCGCCGCCATCTGACGGCGGACAGCCCGTCCTGCGCTCACTGACCGGCTACGGCCTACAACTCATGTGATCATCTCGTTGGAGGTGCCAGGGAGCGGAGGACGTCGAACTCGTTGCCCTCGGGGTCGGCCATGACCACCCAGTTCCGTCCATTGCCCTGGCCCACGTCCACCTTGGCGGCGCCCAGGGCGAGCAGCCTGGCCACCTCCTCTTCGGTGCTTCCGTCGATCGGACTGACGTCCAGGTGGAGCCGGTTCTTCACGACCTTGCCCTCGGCCACGCGAACGAAGACCAGGGTGGGCGGCATCTGCCGGGCCCGGACCTCTTCGACTTCGGCTCCCATGAGCCGATCTCGACCTTGCCCTCGCTCCGGTCGATCACCTTGAAGCCCAGGACCGCGCACCCGAAGGCCGCGATCCGCTCCCGGGGTCTTCGGCCCGGGCGCTCGCCGCCGCTGTCAACGCACCGGAGACCGGGCAGAACGGGCTACGGGGCACTCGCGGGCAACTGACCGGCAGCTACCTCACCCTGCGGCCCGTTTCTGCCGTTTCGGGTGGCACCCCGGCTGGCACGGTCGCGGAGAGGGCGTGCAGATCGTCGAAAGCTTGGAGGAGATGTGCGTCCAAGCTCTGTGAGGGGTCGTCGATCCAGGCTTGGGCGGCGTGGTGGAAGGTGGCCCAGCCGGTTTGTGCGGCCAGGCCGGCCAGCCGGTCGGGGACATCGCGCTGACGTAGCGCCTCCGCTAGGGCTTCGGTGAGGGCTGCGGCCTTGGCCAAGTCGCGTTCTCGGAGGGCTGGGGTCTTGGCGATGATCGCTAGCCGTGGCTCGGAGAACGGGCGGTTGGCCTCAAGGATTCGCCCGGCTTTCCGGAAGGCGCACAGCAGTATGCCGAGTGGCTGCAGGCCATCGGGGGCTGCGGCCACCTCCTGCGTCAGCGCGGCGCGCAGGTCGGCTTCGCCGTCGAAGAGCACCTCGCGCTTGTCCGGGAAGTGCCGGAAGAACGTGCGCTCGTTGACGCCTGCCCGGGCGGCGATCTCAGCTGTGGTGGTCTGATCGAACCCGCGTTCCCCGTACAGCTCCAAAGCCGCCTGCTGCAGGCGGCGGCGCGCTTCTTTTCCGCTTCGTGGCACCACCCGAACATACCGCATACGCCAGTCACTGACACCACTTGACGCCAACGACTGGCGCTACTTAAGGTCAGTCGCTGGCGCTACTTGGTGCCAGTGACCGTTGTTGCGTGGCAGGTTTTCGTCGCTGGTGGCGGCGACGTCGGCCTTTCGGTCCGAAGGCCTGCGAGATGATCAAGGTCTCGGTCCCGCCTCGCAGGCGCTGACAGGACGCGCATACGACACGTTGCTGGCCCTCGATGGCAGGCCGTTCCCGCCTCACCCGCACCGGACCCGTCCAGCGGCCCCCGGTGCAGACACCCTCAGAAGGAGCTTTTTCATGCATATCTTTCTCACCGGTGGTTCTGGCCAGACCGGCCCCGCCGTCGTCGCCGAGCTTGTCGCGGCCGGCCATGACGTCACTGGTCTGGCCCGCTCGGATGCCGCCGCCGCCCGGCTGGAGTCGCTGGGCGCCACACCCCACCGCGGCTCCCTGGACGACCACGACAGCCTGCGCCGCGGCGCCGAAACCGCCGACGGCGTCCTGCACATGGCCTACGGCGGGGACTTCTCCGACCTCGACGACATGATGAGGCGCGACCGGACCGCGATCGAGGCCCTCGGCCAGCCGTTGGAACACTCGGGCAAGCCGCTCGCCATCACCTCGGGCACGCTGGTCATGCCCGCCGGCCGGGAGACCACCGAGAAGGACGAACCCGACGCGGCCGGGATCGCCGCCTTCCGCATCGCGGGCGAGCGGGCCTGCCTGGACTTCGCCGCCCGGGGGGTGCGCGCGAGCGTGGTCCGCCTCGCTCCTACCGTCCACGGCCCTCAAGACCACGGCTTCATCCCCATGCTCATCGCCACCGCACGGAAGACCGGCGTCTCGGCCTACGTCGGCGACGGCACCAACCGGTGGCCCGCAGTGCACCGGCTCGACGCCGCGGTCCTGTTCCGCCTGGCACTGGAGAAGGCTCCTGCGGGCAGCGTGCTGCACGGAGCAGCCGAAAACGGCGTCACCATGAAGAGCATCGCGCAGACCATCGCCCGGGGCCTGAACCTGCCGATGGTCTCGCTGACCCCCGATCAGGCTGCCAGGCACTACGTCAGCCCGTTCATGGCCAGGGTCTACGGCTTCGACGCGCCCGTCTCCAGTGCTCACACGCAGGAGCTGCTCGGCTGGTCCCCCACCCATCCGACACTGCTCGATGACCTGGAGCACGGCGACTACTTGGCCACGAGGCCGCGCAGTCCCTGGCCGGGACCGGTCAGCCAGTTCGACGTCGAGATAGGCGAACTGCCGCGGTGATGGACGTCCACGCTCGCGAGTTGGGCCAGGAGGTGCGGGCGCGGGCGGTCAGCTTCTGGGCACAAGAGGGACTTGGTCGACTCCGGCGCAGTGGGCATGCGTCCATCCCGCCCGGTCGTCGTGGCGGGGGCGCTACGAGCTCCCCGCACTTCTAGGTGGCGTTGGCGGGGAAAGGCTCGTTGCCCAGCACCGCGAGCAGCTGCAGCTTCTCGTAGCCCTCGCTGCGGGGCGGCGCGGTGAGCACGAGCAGCGCCTGGGACTGGTCCTCGGTGAACAGCACCTGGCAGTCGAGCTCGATCGGGCCGAGCTGGGGATGCACGATCGTCTTGTGGTCCTCGAAGCGCTTGGCGACCTCGTGCCGATCCCACAGCTCGGCGAACTCCGCGCTCGCCTTGCGCAGCGCCCGCACGAGGTCGCCGGCCCGCGACTGCGAGCCCATCGGCCCGTACGCGGCCCGCAGGTTGGCCACCATGGCGCGGCTCTGCCGGTCGCGGTCGTCCTCGGGATAACGCAGCCGCTCCGAAGGGTCGGTGAACCACCGGTAGATGTCGCTCCTGGCCAGGCCCGTGTAGCCCGACCTGTCGCCGAACAGGGCATCGGCCATCCGGTTCTGCACCAGCGTCTCGGCCAGGTTGGACAGGATGAGCGCCGGGGTGTCGCTCAGCCGGTCGAGCACGCGCAGCAGCGCGGGGGCCACGTGTGTCGCGGCCGACACCGGCGCGGGGGCGTTGTGCCCCGCCATCTGGAACAGGTAGTCGCGCTCGTCGGCGGTCAGCCGCAACGCCCTGGCGAGCGAGGCGAGCATCTGCTCACTCGGCTGCGGCCCGCGCCGCTGTTCGAGCCGGGTGTAGTAGTCGGTCGACATCGTGGCGAGCGCCGCCACCTCCTCCCGCCTGAGGCCGGGGGCGCGGCGACGCATGCCGGCGGAAAGCCCGAGGTCCTCCGGCCGCAGCGCCTCACGGCGGCGGCGCAGGAAGTCGGCGAGTGCTGCACGGTCCATACGTCCAGCATCGCCCATCTCCCCGAATGCCATGTCCGCCAGCCAGGGATCGCCGATCCCCCGATAACCGGTCTCTGCATCTGCCGCGCAGGACCGGGCAGCCTTGCCGCATGAACATCTCCGGAAACACCATCTTCATCCCCGGCTCCACCAGCGGGATCGGCCTCGCACTCGCCCTCGCGTTGCGGGCCAGAGGAAACAAGGTCATCATCGGCGGGCGGCGTACCGAACTCCTCGACCGGATCGCCGCGGAGCACCCGGACATCGACACCGTGGAAATCGACACCGCGGACGGCGCGAGCATCGAAGCCGCCGCCAAGGGGGTGCTGGCCCGGCATCCGGACCTCAACGTGCTCGTCACCATGGCCGGCATCATGCGCATCGAGGACTGGCGTCAGCCTTCGTCGTTCCTGGCCTCGGCCGAGGAGACGGTGACGACCAACGTGCTCGGCCCGATCCGGCTCATCGCCGCGTTCGTGGAGCACCTGCGGGCCCGGCCGGACGCCACGATCGTCACCGTCTCCTCGGGCCTGGCGTTCACGCCCTTGAAGGTCACGCCGAGCTACAACGCCTCGAAGGCCGCGATCCACATGCTCAGCGAGTCGATCAGGCTGCAGCTCGCCGGCACGAGCGTGAAGGTCGTAGAGCTGGTGCCGCCGGCCGTGCGCACCTCTCTGCTGCCAGGCCAGGAGGACAGCGAGTTCGCGATGCCGCTGGAGGAGTTCGTGACGGAGGTCGTGGCGCTGCTGGAGACGCAGCCGGACGCGAAGGAGATCCAGGTCGAGAACGTGAAGTTCCTTCGGTACGGGGAGGCGCGCGGCGACTACGACCAGGTCGTCGCCGCGCTCAACGCCCACGACCCGCATGGCGAGTAGGGCTGAACGTCAACCCGACGATGCTCGACCGGCTCGACGAGATCGAAGGCATCGACCTCACCCTGACGTTCCTACGCGCGAAACGCGATGAGGCCATCCGGGCCGGCAGACGCACACCCGTAGGTCGTAGTGGGCGATGGCCGCGGCGGCGTAGGGGATGAGTTGCTCGGGCGGGGAGTCGAGCGGGAACCACACCCATGCGGCGCACTTGTCCGGCTCTCGGCCGACGTCCACTTGTCCCCGCCACGCAATGTGCTCGACGTGCGCTTCCATCTCATCGTGTCGAAGGTGCCCGTTCCGGCGGTGTGGCGGTTGGCTTGCCGGTCTCGCCGACAGCTTCCCCACCGCGTTCTCCGGTGGATCGTGGCAGCCACCAGGCGAGGAACGCCGCGAACGCGGCGAAGGCCGCGGCGATGGGCAGGAGGAGGGTCGCGGAGCCGGTGATGCTGAGGATGACCGCTCCGATGCTGCTGGCCAGGAAGTTGCCGAGGTAGCCGGCAGACGTGTTCAGCGAGGTCACGAGCGACGCACTCTCAGGAGCCGCGTAGGCGATGATCCGATGCTGCTGAGGTCCCATGACCGAGTACGACACGACACCGCTGAGCGCTTGGGCGATCGCCACGAGGATGAAGACTTGCTGAACCGCGAGCATGACCACGCACACCGCGGCGACGCCCATGGTGGCGCCGATGACGACGCGCCGTGAGCCGTACCGATCGGTCAACGAGCCGGCCGTCAGGTTGCCCGCCGTGGCCGCGACTCCGAACACCAGCAGCAGGAGCGCGAGTCTGGCTTGCTCACCGCCGATCGCCGGCGCGAAGACCGCGCTCATGTACGTGAAGGGAAGAAAAATGCCGATGAACGCCAGCAGTGTGACGACCAGGACCCGCAGTACCCGCCGGTCGGTCAACGGCGCGATGCGCTGCCGCAGTGTCGCGCCTTGATCGAGCCTGATCGGCGGCAGCAGCGCGGCGATGACGACCGCAACGCCTACGGCGACCGCGGCGACGAACCAAATGGCCATCTGCCAGCTCCATGCGCCGCCGATGAGCGTACCCAGCGGAGCACCCAGCACCAGCGAGAGCGTCGCTCCAGCGGTCACCATGGCGATGGCCCTCCCCCGCCGCTGTTCGCCGGCGAGGTGTGCGGCCGTAGCCACAGCGCTCGCGACGAACAGCGCCGCGCCGGACCCGGCCAGGACACGGGACGCGAGGACCAGCCCGTAAACGTGAGCCGACGCCGTCACGGCGTTTCCCGCCGCGAGCAGCGCGATCCCGGTCACGAGGACCCGGCGTCTGGACCACCTGCCCGTGAACGCGGCAAGGACGGGCCCCAAGAGCGCGTAGGCAATGGCGAACACGCTCACCAGCTGACCGGCTGCAGCAGTGCTGACTTGGAGCGTTTTCTGGATCTGGGAAAGGAGACCCACGATGACGAATCCGTCAGTTCCGACCGCGAACGTACCCAGGGTCAGAACCGCAGCCCGGCCCCGCCACGGAGACTCTCCCGGAACTGTTTCATTCTTGGTCATCTAGCTGCTTCGCCCCCAAACCAGCCCACGGCATCCTCGGAGCCGTTTGGGACGGCAGGCGACATATAGGCAGCCATGTCCTGTTCTGGCGTCATGGGGCCAGCCTGGCGGCCGGCCGCCTACCGCGCCGAGCGCCAGGAAAGACATCATGCGGTACTTTCCTGCCATGCACCGCGTAGTGGCCCTCATCCGCCCACCGCAATCGACCTTCGAACTCGCCTGCGCAGCCCAGGTGTTCGGCATCGAGCGGCCAGGACTTCCGACGCGGTACGCCTTCAGCGTGTGCACGGAGCAGCCCGGACCGATCGCGACGCACGCCGGGTACGACATGCTCGTTGCCGATGGGCTGGACGCACTCGACCGAGCGGACATCGTGATCATCCCCGGCTGGCTGCCCGCCAAGGAGCCACCCTCATCTGCGGTCGTCCGGGCGCTGCGCCGCGCACACTCCCGCGGAGCACGGGTGGTCAGCATCTGCTCCGGCGCCTTCGCGCTGGCGCACGCCGGCCTGCTGGACGGACGAAGGGCGACCACCCACTGGCAGCTGGCGGACGAGCTCGCAGCGGGCTTCCCGCACATTCACGTCGACCCGGACGTGCTGTACGTGGACCACGGTGACGTGGCCACCAGCGCCGGCGCCGGGGCCGGCTTCGACCTGTGCATGCACCTGATCCGCAAGGACCAGGGCGCTCGGTACGCCGCACATGTCGCACGGACCATGGTGATGCCGCCGCACCGCGAGGGCGGTCAGTTGCAGTACGCGGCGCCGCCACATCCCGCACAGCTGGATGGCACACTCGCGCCGCTGCTGGAGTGGGTCACCGAGAGATTCGGCGAACCGGTCACCATCGAGGGCATGGCCAGGCACGCGGGCGTCTCGACGCGTACCCTCGCCCGGCAATTCGCCGACCAGCTCGGCATCAGCCCAGGGCGGTGGCTGCTGGCCCAGCGGATCGCCACGGCCCAGGACCTGCTGGAGTCCACCGACCTCCCGTTGGACGCCATCGCCCGCCGCGTCGGCCTCTCCTCGGCCACCAACCTGCGCAGGCGCTTCCACAATGCCCTGGGCACCACGCCCGGCGCCTACCGCCGGACGTTCCGCGCCAAGCCACGCTAACAGCCTCATGGTGCAACGACGCCAACCCCGTCAGCGGGATGGCCGATCGCCACGGTGTGATCGAAGGCGCCTGCCGCCATCTGACAACAGATTCGACCTCGCCGGAGCACGCAGGGGCCTGACCGGAGTTGAAGCGGTGCTGAAACTGCCCGCCGTGACCTCGGGCGTTGCATGTCGTGCGCTGGTTCTCCAGGCCAGCGCCAGTCCTCCTTCCCGGCTCGTGGTTCTGAAGCCGTTGATCAGCGCGATCGACCGGCGCGAGGCTCGATGACCAAGCACTGCAATCTCCGGGCGCGTAGAAACTCGACCTGCAGTCACGAGTGGGGTTCGTCGGCCCGTAGCCCGAACAGTTCCAAGCACTCGCTTGCGCCGTCGACCGTTATGCCGGGCATCCGGTGGTTCGCCCATGTGACCGCGTCGAGCAGCATGCGATGCTCGATGACGCGTGTCCCGTCTTCGGCGTTGGCGCGGCGCCCGTTACCGACGTAGCCGAGCTTGCGTGACACCCGCTGCGAGGCGGTGTTGCCGTCCACGTAGGAGGTGTGCGCCTCCACCGCGCCCAGGTGAGCGAATGCCAGCTCCAGGACGGCGGCGCGGGCCTCGGTCCCGTACCCGTGCCCCTGGCGTGGCCGGGTGATCCACGAGCCGGTCTCGACTGTACGGACGGTCGCGAAGTCGGCCGCCCACATGTTCTGCAAGCCGATCGCGACGCCGTGGACGCGGATGGCCAGCTGGAGGTTCCAGCTTTCCGGCCGCCAGTGGGCCAGTGCCCGCCAGTGCAGCTGCAGCAGGTGCCGCTCCCGCTTGGGTGACGGCTCGTACAGGTATGCCTGCTGGTAGCTGTTGGCGCGGGCCAGGCTGCCGGAGGCACCGGGGGCGGGTGCTCGGCCACTCCTTCAGCAGCTCGCCCGGCGGGAGTGCGGCGCCTTCAGATCAAGCACCAGCTGCGTGATGACGAGCGCGGCTGCCACGCGGCTGAACGCCACGTCCCGCGTGCGGTCTGTCACCGGCGTTTCCTCGTGCTCGGCCTGTTTCACATGGAGCTCCTCCGGAGCGGCGCGTGTCGTACGAGCTGGGCATATCTATGGCGACATCTGACCGGATATGGAACGTATGCCCTGAAATTCGAGGGAATGAGTTGAGCTGGGTCCGCCTCACTCGCCGGAGCTGTTCGGCTGGCTGGATCGTCATCGGCACATAGCAAACCAACCAAGGGGACAGCATGAAAGCACTCGTCTACAACGGTGCCCGCGACGTGGTGGTCAAGGACGTGCCGGACGCCCGCGTCGAACGGCCGACCGACGTCCTGGTCCACGTCACCACGACCAACATCTGCGGGTCGGACCTGCACATGTACGAAGGGCGCACCGACTTGGAGCCCGGCCGGGTGCTCGGCCACGAGAACCTCGGCGAGGTCGTCGAGGTCGGGTCGGCGGTCGACCGGATCAAGGTCGGCGACATGGTGTGCATCCCGTTCAACATCTCCTGCGGGCACTGCAAGAACTGCGAGACCGGGCTGACCGCCTTCTGCCTCACCCTCAACCCTGACGCGGCCGGCGCCGCGTACGGTTTCGCCGGCATGGGCCCCTACAACGGCGGCCAGGCCGAACTACTGCGCGTGCCCTACGGCGACTTCAACTGCCTGCGGTTGCCGCCGGATGCGAAGGAGAAGCAGAACGACTACGTGATGCTGGCCGACATCTTCCCCACCGGCTGGCACTGCACCGAACTTTCCGGCATGCGGCCGGGCGATTCGGTCGTCGTCTACGGCGCCGGCCCGGTCGGCCAGATGGCCGCCTACTCGGCGATGATCAAGGGCGCCAGCCAGGTCTTCGTCGTCGACCGCCACCCCGACCGGCTCCGGCTCGCGGAGTCGATCGGCGCGATCGCGATCGACGACTCCAAGGGCTCGCCTGTTGACCAGGTGCTGGAACAGACCCGTGGCGAAGGTGCCGACCGGGGTTGTGAGTGTGTGGGCTACCAGGCACACGACCCGCAAGGCACCGAGCACCCCAACATGACGATGAACAACCTGATCAAGTCGGTACGGCCGACGGGCGGCATCGGCGTGGTCGGCATCTTCCTGCCCCAGGACCCCGGCGCTCCCGACGCGATGGCCAAGAAGGGCGAGATCCCCTTCGACATGGGCCTGTTCTGGTTCAAGGGCCAGAAGATCGGCACCGGTCAGGCCAACGTCAAAGCCTACAATCGGCAGCTGCGCAACCTCATCCACACCGGTCGCGCCACGCCGTCGTTCGTCGTCTCCCACGAGTTGCCGCTGGAGCAGGCTCCGGAAGGCTACCGGAACTTCGACACCCGCGAGGAGGGCTGGACCAAGGTCGTCCTGCACCCCAACGGCCACAGGCACTGACACCCGCCGAGCCATCGAGGAAGATAAGCCACCCGCCCGTCGCACTGCCGCCGGGTGTCCCGGCCCTCGGCCAGGGAACCCGGCATACAGATCACCGCCGTCCTCACCGTCGATTCCCCGTCTTGGCGAACCTTTCGTGCAGCAGGCGTACCGCCATGGCGCCCTCCCCGACCGCGGATGCGACCCGTTTGACCGACCCACTGCGAACGTCCCCTACGGCGAACACGCCGGGCTGCCCGGTCTCCAGAGGAAGGGCCTCCCAGTGCGGCGAGCCGTTTCCCGTGATGACGAAGCCCCGATCGTCCAGCGCGACGGCGCCCGCCAGCCAGCCGGTGTGCGGATCCGCGCCGATGAACACGAACATCGCGTTGGTCTCGATCTCGATGGACTGCCCCGTCTGGTTGTTCTGGGCGCGCACGGCCCGCAGGGAGCCGTCCCCGAGCAGTTCGCGTACCTCGGTGTGGAACATGATCTCGATGCCGGGCGTCCGGCCGATCGCGTCGGTGAGGTAGCGGGACATGCTCTCGCTGAGGTCGCCGCCGCGGACGAGCATGCGCACTGACGAGGCGCTGCTGGCCAGGAATAGTGCCGCCTGGCCCGCGGAGTTGCCGCCGCCGACGATGACCACCGGCGCCTGCCGGCACATGCGCAGCTCGAACGGCGTCGCCGCGTAGTAGACGCCGCAGCCTTCGTACTTCTCCAGGTCGGGAACGTCGAGTTTGCGGTAGCGGGCGCCGGTGGCGATGAGCACGGCGTGGCCCTGTACGGCGGGCCCGCCCTCGACGAGCACGCTGTAGCGGCCGTTGTCGGCCTCCAGTCCGCTCGCCTCGGCCGGTACGGTCAGCTGGGCGCCGAACTTGGCCGCCTGGATGACGGCGCGTTCGGCGAGTTCGGCGCCCGAGATTCCCGACGGGAAGCCGAGGTAGTTGTCGATGCGGGAGGAGGTGCTCGCCTGGCCGCCCGCGGCGACCGCGTCGAGCACGACCGTGGTCAGGCCCTCCGAGGCCCCGTACACGCTCGCGGCCAGGCCGGCAGGGCCCGCGCCCACGACGATCAGGTCGCACACGCCGTTGCCGGGCCGAGGGGCAGGCAGGCCGATGGTCCTGGCCAGCGTGGCGGCGGTCGGGTTGCGCAGCACCTGGTTTCCGTGCCAGATCACGACCGGCGTCTCCTGCGGGGAGATGCCGAGTTGGCGCAGCAGCGCCTCCGCCTCTTCGTCCTCCTCCAGGTCGATCCACCGGTGAGGGAGCCTGTTGCGTGCCGCGAACTCGCGCAGCCGGCGGGCGTCAGGCGAGTAGCGGGAGCCGATGATGCGGAACCCGGCGTCCATGCCGATCAGCAGGGTGCGGCGGGTCAGGTAGGCCCGCAGGATGAGGTCCCCGAGCGCCGGGTCACCGGCCACCAGCGTGCGCACCTGGTCGGCCGGGACGGCGAGGATCTCGCCGGGCTCCCGCACGAGCGCGGTCAGGAACCCGGCTTGGCCGGTGAGCAGGCCCAGCTCGCCGAGGAACCGTCCGGGGCCGTGGACGGCGATCGTGCGTTCCTCCTCGCTGCGATACCCCTCGACCATGGCGACCGTGCCGCGCAGGATCACGATGAACGCGCCGATCGGCTCGCCTTCCCGGTAGAGGGTCTCGCCGGGCGACACGGCCCTGCGCTCGCCGCACTGCGACAGATCCGCGATGCGCCGTTCGTCCAGCCGGGGATAGGCCCCGTGCAGGTCCGGAGTCTCGGTCAGGGTGGCCGGCGCCCGGGTCATGACGGCGTCCTCAGTGTGTCCTCGACCCATTCGCGTAGCTGGGGCGTCGGGGCCGCGCCGGCGCGTTGCGCCACGACGCGGCCCTCGTTGAGCATCATGAGCGTCGGGACAGCCGTGATCGTGAAGCGCTGCGAGAGCGCCGGGGAGCGGTCCACGTCGACCTTGACGAGCTTCACGCGTCCCGCCATCTCCTGGGCGATGTGGTCGAGCGCTGGCGTGACCATCCGGCACGGCCCGCACCATTCCGCCCAGAAGTCGACGAGTACCGGCAGGTCGGCCTGTTCGGCGACCTGCGCGAAGGTGTCGTCGCCGGCGTCGGCGATCCACGGCAGCGGCTGGTGGCAGTTGCCGCAGCGGGGCGTGCCCGAGGCGGCGTCCGGAACCTTGTTCGGCTTCCCGCAGCTGGTGCAGCGCATGGTGTGCATGTCAGCTCTCCGGGGTGTAGAAGGTGACGTTCAGCTCGCCCTTGTCGGCGCCGACCACGATGGTCGAGCCGTCGGGTACGTCTCCGGCGAGCAGGGCTCGGCCGATCCTGGTCTCGACCTCGCGGGCGATGAACCGGCGCAGCGGCCGGGCGCCGTAGACGGGGTCGTAGCCCTGGTTGGCGATGAGCTTGCGGGCCTCCTCGGCGACCTCCAGGGTGAGCCGCCGGTCGGTCAGCCGCTGCCTGATGTCGGTGAACATCAGGTCGACGATCCGCTCGATCTCCGCCTCGGTCAGCGGCTTGAACAGCACGATGTCGTCGATCCTGTTGAGGAACTCGGGCCGGAAGTGCCGGCGCAGCTCCCCCATCACGCTCTCGCGTGCCTGGGGCTTGATCTCCCCGTCGGAGGTGACCCCGTCCAGCAGGTGCTGGGAGCCGATGTTGGAGGTCATGATGATCACGGTGTTGCGGAAGTCGACCGTGCGGCCCTGCGCGTCGGTCAGCCGGCCGTCGTCCAGGACCTGCAGCAGCGCGTTGAAGACGTCCGCGTGGGCCTTCTCGATCTCGTCGAAGAGCACCACCGAGTACGGCTTGCGCCGCACCGCCTCCGTGAGCTGCCCGCCCTCCTCATAACCGACATAACCGGGAGGCGCGCCGACGAGACGGCTGACCGTGTGGCGTTCCTGGTACTCGCTCATGTCGATGCGGACCATGTTGTCCTCGGTGTCGAACAGGGCCGCCGCGAGAGACCTGGCCAGCTCGGTCTTGCCGACGCCGGTCGGCCCGAGGAAGAGGAACGACCCGATGGGACGGCGGGGATCCTTGATGCCCGAGCGGGCGCGGATGATGGCGTCGGCCACGAGCCGCACGGCCTCCTCCTGGCCGACGATGCGCTCGTGCAGGATCTGGTCGAGCTTGAGCAGCTTGTCCCGCTCCTCTTCCTGCAGCCGTGCCACCGGGATGCCGGTCCAGCGGGCGACGATGTCTGCGATCTCCCTTTCGGTCACCACCTCGCGCAGCAGCCGGTGACCGCCCTGCCGGGTGCCCAGCCGCTCCTCCTCGGCGCGCAGCCGGCGCTCCAGCTCGGGCAGCCTGCCGTGGCGCAGCTCGGCGGCGCGGTTGAGGTCGTAGTCGCGCTCGGCCTGCTCGGCCTCCCGCCGTACGGCCTCCAGCTCCTGCCGCAGGCCCTGGACCTTGCGCAGGGCCGAGCGCTCGGCCTCCCACTGCGCCCGCATCGCCTCGGCCTCGGCCCGCGAGGCGGCCAGCTCCTCGCGCAGCTCGGCCAGGCGGGTGCGGCTTGCGGCGTCGTCCTCCTTGGCCAGCGCGGCCTCCTCGATCTCCAGCCGCATCACCCGCCTGGTCAGCGCGTCCAGCTCGGCCGGCATGGAGTCGATCTCGGTCCTGATCATCGCGCAGGCCTCGTCCACCAGGTCGATGGCCTTGTCGGGGAGGAACCGGTCGGCGATGTAGCGGTGGCTCAGCTTCGCCGCGGCCACCAGGGCGCTGTCCTGGATCTTCACGCCGTGGAAGACCTCCAGCCGCTCGCGCAGTCCGCGCAGGATCGAGATGGCGTCCTCGACCGACGGCTCGTCGATCAGCACCGGCTGGAACCGCCGCTCCAGGGCGGCGTCCTTCTCGATGTGCTTGCGGTACTCCTCGACCGTGGTCGCGCCGATCATGTGCAGCTCGCCGCGGGCCAGCATCGGCTTGAGCATGTTGCCGGCGTCCATGGCGCCCTCGGTCGCCCCGGCGCCGACCACCGTGTGCAACTCGTCCACGAACAGCAGAATCTGCCCCTCCGCGGCCTTCACCTCGTTCAGCACGGCCTTGAGTCGTTCCTCAAACTCCCCGCGGTACTTGGCGCCCGCCACGAGCGAGCCCATGTCCAGGCTGAAGATGGTCTTGTCGCGCAACCCCTCGGGCACGTCGCCGCGGACGATGCGCTGGGCGAGCCCTTCGACGACGGCCGTCTTGCCGACGCCGGGATCGCCGATCAGGACCGGGTTGTTCTTGGTCTTGCGAGACAGGATCTGGATCACCCGCCGGATCTCCTCGTCACGGCCGATCACCGGGTCGAGCTTGTCCGCCCGAGCGTCGGCGACCAGGTCACGCCCATACTTCTCCAGCGCCTCGTAGGCCACTTCGGGCATGGCCGAGGTGACGCGCTGATTGCCCCGCACGGCGGTGAGCGCCTCCAGGAACCGATCCCTGCTCAGGCCCTGACCATGCATGAGACGTCCGGACGCAGTCGTGGATCCCTCCTCGATGAGGGCCAGCAGCAGGTGCTCGACGGAGACGTACTCGTCCTTGAGCCGGCGTGCCTCCCGGTCGGCGGTGTCGAGCAGCCGGGACAGGCGCTGGGTGAGGAACACCTGGCCGGGCGCGGCGCCCGGACCGCTGACCTTGGGCCGTCGCGACAGCTCGTCCTCCAGATCGGCGTGCAGGCGGCGCGGATCGGCGCCGGCCTGCTCCAGGAGCCTGGGCGCCAGCCCCTCGGGCTGGTCGAGCAAAGCCAGCAGGAGGTGCTCGCCGTCGACCTCGGTGTGACCGAAGCGCAAGGCTTTGGTCTGGGCGTCGTGCAATGCTTCCTGCGACTTCTGCGTCATCCTGTTCGGGTCCACTCCAGCCCCCTAGCGTGGTCGTGGGAGGTCGCGCAGGGCGGTCTCCAGCTCCCCGATCCGGTCGAGGAGGTCGATCACCACGCCGATCGCGGCGTAGTTGATGGCCAGTCCTTCGTGCAACCGCTGGATGCGGGCCGCCGCCGCCACCTGGGCGGGCGTGAAGCACAGCTCCCCCCTGGCGTTCCTGCCCGGTTCCAGCAGGCCGAGCGCCACCAGCCGGCGCACGGCCTGCGGATGCAGGCCGGTGGCCCGCGCGTAGGCGTCCAGGTCGAGCCGGACCGGGCGGACGAGCGCGTAACTCATGAGCGACTCCTGGGGTCGAAGTGCGAGACGGCGGCGAGCTGCTCGAACAGGCGCCGCTCCTCATCGGTCAGCCTGGGCGGCACCATGATCCGGGCCTCGGCGTAAAAGTCGCCCGCGGCTCCGCGCGGATGGGGCATGCCGCGTCCTTTCAAGCGCAGGCGGCGGCCCGTGGAGGTGCCCGGCGGCACCTTCACCTTCGCCTCGCCGCCCGGCGTGTCGACGGCGACCGTGGCGCCGAGCGCCGCCTCCCAGGGGGCCAACGGCAGCGGGGCGTAGATGTCACGGCCCTCCAGGCGGTAGCGGGGATGGTCGGCGATCCGCACGATCAGGTGGAGGTCGCCTCGCTGGGCTCCCTCATTGCCGTGCCCGCCCTGGCCGGCGAGCCTGATCCGCTGCCCGTTCGTGACCCCGGGCGGGATCGTGACCTCCAGCCGCCTGCCTCCGGACAGCGTGATGCTGCGGCGCCCGCCGTGGTACGCCTCCTCCACGGTCAGCGTCAGCTCCGCCTCCTGGTCGGCGCCGGGCACCGGCCCCCACTGCCGCCTGCCCCGGCCACCGAACATGCCACCGAGCAGGTCCTCCAGGTCGATACCCTCGTCCGCGCCGAAGCCGAAGCCCTCGGCCCCGGTCGAGCGCCACCGGCCGCCCCCGGCGCCGGCCCCCGCGCCGGCCCGCGCACCCGCGCCCGCTCGGCTGCGTGCGCGGGCCCAGTCCGCGGGATCGACGTCGGGCGGCACCTGGCGGAAATCGTGTCCGAACGCGTCGTAGCGGCGACGCGTCTCAGGGTCGGAGAGCACGCTGTAGGCCTCCGAGATGTCCTTGAATCTGTCCTCGGCGCCGGGATCCTTGTTGACGTCAGGGTGGTAGGCGCGCACGAGCTTGCGGTAGGCCCGCTGGATCTCGTCGGCGTCGGCGTTCCGGTCGACGCCGAGCACCTCGTAGAAGTCCCGGCGTTCGGCCATCACTCCACCTTCTTCGCGACGGCCACGATCGCCGGCCTGAGCTGCCGCTCGCCGTCGCCGTAGCCGGGCCTGAGCACCTCCACCACGGTGCCCGGATCGGCATCTGCCCGTTCGACTGTCGTCACCGCCTCGTGGCGGGCGGGGTCGAAGGGCACACCGCTCTCGTCGTGACGGGGGTAGCCGAGCTTGTTGAGCAGGGTGACCGCCTGGTCCCGCACCGCTCGTACTCCCTCGAGGACGGCGTCCGCGCCTCCGTCGCCGCGGACCGCGTGGCTCAGCGCGAGCTCCAGGTTGTCCAGGATGGGCAGCCACTCGGCCGCCACCTTGGACCGCTCTTCGGCCCTGATCCGCTCGGCGTCGCGGGCGATGCGCTTGCGCAGGTTGTCCAGCTCCGCGACCGCCCGCAGCCACCGGTCCTCCAGCTCCGCCAGCTTCGCGTCGGTCTCCGCGGGCGCGGCCTGCGCGGGAGGCACGTGCTCGCCCCGCGGGCCGGCCTGGTCCTGGGTCTCGGATCTGTGCTCGTTCATGTCACTCGGGCTCCGAGGTCGTGAATTCGGCGTCGATCACGTCCTCGTCACTGCCGCTGGGGGCTTGTTCCGTTCTGCCCTGCGGCGGCACGCTCGGCCCGCCGCCCGCGGCGGCCCCGAGTCCGTGATAGACCTGCTGCAGCTCGCCGCTGAGCGTGCGCAGCCGGTCCACCGGCGCCTCTTCCTTGATCGCCTGCCTGGCGTCCTGGATGAGCTGTTCCGCTCGCGCCTTCTCGTGCACGGGCACGGCGTCGCCGAGCTCCCCCAGACGGCGTTCCACCTGGTAGGCGACCGAGTCCAGCTCGTTGCGCGCGTCGATGGCCTCCCGGAGCCTGAGGTCCTCCGTACGGTGCTGCTCGGCGTCGGCGACCATCCGCTCGATCTCCGGCTTGTCCAGGTTGGAGCTCTCGCTGATGGTGATCCGCTGCTCGGCACCGGTGTCCTTGTCCCGGGCGGAGACGTTGAGGATGCCGTTGGCGTCGATGTCGAAGGTGACCTCGATCTGCGGCACCCCCCGCGGCGCGGGCCGGATGTTCTCCAGCCGGAAGCGCCCGAGCACCCGGTTGTCGGCGGCGCGCTCGCGCTCCCCTTGCAGGATGACGATGTCGACGGCGCTCTGGTTGTCCTCGGCCGTGCTGAAGGTCTCGGTACGGCGCGCCGGGATCGTCGTGTTGCGCTCGATGACCTTGGTCATCAGGCCGCCGAGGGTCTCGACACCCAGCGACAGAGGCGTGACGTCGAGCAGGACGACGTCCTGCACCTCGCCCTTGATGATCCCGGCCTGGACCGCCGCGCCGATGGCGACGACCTCGTCGGGGTTCACCGTCATGTTGGGGTCCTTGCCGTCGGTGAGCCGGCGCACGAGATTCTGCACGGCGGGCATCCGGGTCGACCCGCCGACGAGGATCACCTCGTCGATGTCCGCGGGCCTGAGCTTGGCGTCCTCCATCGCCTGCTTGACGGGAGTGACGCAGCGCTCGACCAGGTCTGCCGTGATCTGTTCGAACGTGGAGCGCATGAGCGTGGTGTTGAGGTGCTTCGGCCCCGAGGCGTCCGCGGTGACGAACGGCAGGCTGATCGTGGTCTGGGTGACCTCCGAGAGCTCGACCTTGGCCTTCTCCGCCGCCTCGAACAGGCGCTGCAGGGCCTGCGGGTCGTTGCGCAGGTCGATGCCCTGGTCCCGCTGGAACTCGTCGGCCAGATGGTCGACGATCCGGCGGTCGAAGTCGTCGCCGCCGAGATGCCCGTCCCCTGAGGTGGCGCGGACCTCGACCACGCCTTCACCGATGTCCAGGATGCTGACGTCGAAGGTGCCGCCGCCCAGGTCGAAGACCAGCACGGTCTCGTTGGACTTCTTGTCCAGCCCGTACGCGAGCGCCGCCGCCGTCGGCTCGTTGATGATCCGCAGCACCTCGAGCCCCGCGATGCGCCCTGCGTCCTTGGTCGCCTGGCGCTGGGCGTCGTTGAAGTACGCCGGCACGGTGATGACCGCCTCGGTCACCTTCTCACCCAAGTATTTGGCCGCGTCGGCGACGAGCTTGCGCAGGACGAGGGCCGAGACCTCCTCCGGCGCGTACTGCTTGTCACCGACCTGGAAACGCACGGCTCCCTGGGGCCCCTCCACCACGTCGAAAGAGACGGCGTGGATCTCGCTCTTGACCTCGTCGAAGCGGCGGCCGATGAAGCGTTTGGCGGAATAGATCGTTCCTTTCGGGTTGAGTATGGCCTGGCGGCGGGCCAGCTGGCCGACCAGCCGTTCGCCCTGGTCGGTGAACGCCACCACGGAAGGCGTCGTCCGCGAGCCTTCCGCGTTGGGCAGCACCGTGGGGTGTCCGTCCACCGTGGCCGCGATCACCGAGTTCGTCGTACCGAGATCGATACCGACTGCCTTCGCCATCTCTCGCTTCCCCTCTTGCGCCTTTCGGGCTCTATCCGGTCATTCCTCGGAGCAGTTCATGGGCTCTGGCCGCGTGCTCCGGCTCGATGAGGACCTCGTATTTGCCGGCGACGAGGGCTCTTACGGAGATGAAGTCCTGTCCAGTGACGATCAGCTCCCGCTCCCAGGGCTGGAGGTCGATCTGGTCCTTGTTCGCGCCGCTGCCCAGCCTGTCGTGGACGTCTTCGATCCCGCGGACCGGAGCACTGTGAGCGGCGCCATCTGGATCTCCCGATGCCGCCTGAACGACGTTCCCTACATTCCGAACCTCGCCCATGCCTTTCGCGGCCACATCCCCCAGGCGGGTAGTCATCGCCACGGCAGACCTGCCTCGATGGACCACAACCGTGTGCACGCCGACGAACATCAGAGAGCGGGGAGAGCCTCGTCATGAAAGTTTTGCAAGCACTCGGGAGGCACATTGCCGACGGCGAGTGGGCGAAGATGAAGTCCACCATGTCGAAGGACCTGGCCTCGATTCTGCCCTGACCATCTGCCTGATCTCCGATCGGCGACACACCGGCCGGGGTACCGTGCCCGCGGGCACCCGTTGGGATGCTGGCACGGTGAGATCTGCGTCCAGGAGACGCGCGGCGGAGCGCGTCATGTCGGTGCGCCGCGTGCTGACGTCTCTAGGGGCCGGGGCCGTCGTGGCCGCCGGCGCCTGGCGGCTCGGGGTCCCGGAGTTGTCGCCGCTGCTTGGCTGGGGTGTGGCCGCGACGGTGGGCCTGGCCTGGGTGTGGCTGATCAGCTGGCCCAAGGACCACCATGACACCAAGCGGTTGGCCAAGGAGGAGGGCGACGCCCGCTCCACCGACACCGGCGTGCTGATCGGCGCGGTCGCCAGCCTGGGGGCGGTCGCGCTCGCCCTGGTCCGCACCGCCAGCCGCACCCCGCTGACGACGCCTCTGGTCATCCTGAGCATGGTGACCGTCGTGGTGTCGTGGGGCCTGGTGAACACGGTGTTCGCCTTCAAGTACGCCAGGCTCTACTACGTGGACGAGGACGGCGGCATCGACTTCAGGCAGGAGGATCCGCCGGCGTACAGCGACTTCGCCTACCTCGCGTTCACGATCGGCGTGACCTTCGGCGTCACCGACAACCATGTGGTCAGCACGCACATCCGCAAGGTCGCCCTCGCGCACGCCCTGCTGTCCTACTTCTTCAGCACCGGCATCCTGGCCGTGGCCATCAACCTCGTCACCGACCTGAGCCAGTAACCCCTGGTCAGGGCGAGCCGATCAGGGTAGGGCCTGGACATGCGCATCGCCCTGGTCGCCGATCCTGACCTGCCCACCGAACTGGCCATGAGGGTGGCGCGCGACCTGCCCGGCCGATTGCGGAAGCGGCTCGGCCCAAACTTCGACTGCCAGGTGCAGGCGCACACCGCTCCCCTGGCGGCGGAGGAGCAGGTCGACATCTCGGCCATGCTCACCGCTGTCCGCCCGCACCTGCCCGAGTCCGGCTGGGACGTCGCGGTATTCCTCACCGACCTCCCTCGCCGGCAAGGCCTGGACGCGGTGAGCGCGGAGGTCAGCACCAGCGACCGCGTCGCCCTGCTGTCGTTGCCCGCTCTCGGCACCTTTCACCTGGTCGACCGGACCTTGGAGGCCGTGGTGAACGTCGTCAGCCAGCTAGTCCTCCCACCCACGGGCGGTGACCACGTCCCCGTGATCGGCCGCAGGATGGAAGGAGACGTCAAGCCCGGCCAGGGCGTCCCCGATCGCTACGTCATTCCCGGGCTGCGCGGGCGGGCGCGCCTGCTCGCCGGCATGGTGCGGGCCAACCGCCCGTGGCGGCTGTTCACCTCGTTGTCGCGGGCGCTGGCAGGCGTGTTCGCCACCGCAGCGTTCGGCGTGATCAACGACACCGCCTGGCAGCTCTCCATCGCGCTGGACACCTGGCGGCAGTCGCTGATCATGGTGCTGTCCATCCTCGCCCTCGCCGCGTGGATCATCGTCGACCACGAGTTGTGGGAGCGTCCCGACGGCAGGGTGCACAAGGCCCGCGCCCACCTCTACAACACCGCCACCCTGATCACCATCACGCTGGGCGTGCTCTGCCTGTATGCGGTGCTGTTCGTGGTGCTCACCGGAGTCGGCGCGCTCGTGCTGGTCCCCGCCCCCCTCTCGGAGACGCTGAACCATCGACCGGGCGTCACCGACTACCTGGCGCTGGCCTGGTTCCTCACCTCCAGCGCGATGGTGGGTGGCGCTTTCGGCTCCGGCCTCGAGGACGACGGGACCGTGCGCAAGGCGGCGTACGGCCAGCGCCAGCGCGATCGACTCGCGGAACAGCAGAACGTCTGACCATCCGGCCAAGGCCGCGATCTGGGCCGGAGCGGGTGCCCGCGACCGGAGCGCATGGGGCCGTCAAGGGCGGGCAATGGCCGCCCGCCGTGTGAAGGGAGAGCTCCGCGTTCGATCTTCCTGTCGTGAGCCCGTGCTCTGTGACGGGTGAGGCGCGGTCATCAGAAACGGGTCGCTCGTGATCAGGCCGCTCTACGCAGGTGCCTTGAACATCTCGTGCTCCCAGCTGCCCCGCGTGTCGACGTCCGCGGCATCCGCCAGCGCTTCCAGCTCCGCGATCTCCTCGCCGGCGAGATCGATGCCGCGAGCTCGGACCAATCCGTCGATGTAACCGGCCTTCGTGACCCCGACGATCGGGGTGGTCCCCTTGGCGATGGCCCAGGCCGTGGCGACATCAGCGGCGGATCCGCCTCGGTCCTCGCCGATCTCCCCCATCCTGTCGGTCAGCGCCTGCAACTGGGGCAGGATGCCGTTGTACGCCACCGCCCGGCTACTGCCTTCAGGCAACGGGTTGGCCGGGCTGTACGTGCCGGTCAGCGCCCCTTGTTCGAGGACCATGTAGGAGAGGAACCGCACGTCGTGCTCGCGGCAGTGGTCGAGGATTCCCGCGCGCTCAGAGCTCCGGTACAGGAGGCTGTAGTGGTTCTGGACCGCCTCCACCCGGAAGCCGGCCTCGCCGAGGATCTGATCGGCAAGAGCGATCTCCTCGAGGTTGTGGTTCGAGACGCCCACATGCCTGATCTTGCCGCTCTTCAGCAGCGGGATCAGAAGCGGCGTCCATCGTGCCACGTCGGCAGGGTTGTGGATCCAGTAGAGATCCACATAGTCCGTACCGAGTCGGTCGAGGCTCTGCTCCAGCATGTCCGCGACCGGATCTTCACCGTCGCCCGCGATCTGCGGGGTGAACTTCGTCGACAGCTGGTACTCGCTGCGGTCGTAGCCCTTCAGCGCCTGGGCGAGGACCGCCTCCGAGCGGCCCATGCCGTACACCACGGCGGTGTCCCACAGGGTGAAGCCGTTGGCATGCGCCTTCTCAACGACCTTTCGCAGGCCGGACTCGGTCAGCTGACTGCCGAAATAGCCGTCGCCCACCTCACCGCTGTCTCCCCAGGCCCACGTGCCAAGCGCCACCGCCGGCACTGCCAGTGTCTTGCTCGTCATGTCATGTCTCCATTGCTTGGTCGGCCGTCTCCGCATCGCAGAGCCGGGTCCAACGTGCTGATCCCAGGAAACCCGCCTGGCCGCGCGCGATGCAGAGCGTGTTTATAGGGGGGACAAGCTCAACCCCCTTACCGCCGGCACCTGCGCGAACCCTGCGGCTACCGTGGAGGCATGGACCACCGGCTCGACCACCGCGCCCAGATCCGGGACTTCCTGGCCACCCGGCGCGCCAAGCTCACCCCCGAGCAGGTCGGGCTGCCCACCAGCGGCCGGCGCCGGGTCCCCGGGCTGCGGCGCGAAGAGGTCGCGGTGCTGGCCGGCGTGAGCACCGAGTGGTACACCCGGCTGGAGAAGGGCCACATCAGCGGCGTGTCCGAAGAGGTGCTCGACGCGGTGGCCCAGGCCCTGCGCCTGGACCAGGACGAACGCACCTACCTGTTCGACCTGGCCCACGCCGCCCGGCCCGCTCGCCGCGCGCCATCGCGCCGCAAGGACGTCCACGTCCCGCCGCGGGTCCAGTGGCTGCTGGACTCCATGACGATGTCGGCGGCATGGGTACGCAACGGCCGCACCGACATCGTCACCTGCAATGCGCTGGCCCGGGCCCTGCTCGCGCCCGTCTTCGACAGCCCTGCCACCACGCGGCACGGCCGCGCCAACATCGCCCGCTACGTCTTCCTCGACCCGGGCTCCCAGCAGTTCTTCGTCGACTGGGACGAGGCCGCCGTCGTCAGCGCCGCGCTGCTGCGCGCCGAGGCCGGACGCGAGCCCCATGACCGGGCCCTGCGCGACCTCGTCGGTGAGCTGTCCACGCTCAGCACCGAGTTCCGCAGCCAGTGGGCCGTCCACGACGTGCGTATCCGCCACGATGGCGGCAAGCGGCTGTGGCACCCGCAGGTCGGCGACCTGGAGCTGACCTACCAGTCTCTCGACCTGCCCGTGTCCAGCCGGACGGTGTACGGCCTCACCATCTACACCGCCGAACCGGGCAGCACCTCCGAAGAGCGGCTCAAGCTCCTGGCCAGCCTGGCGGCCACCCAGCCGGCACACCCCACCAGCCAGCCGCGTTGAAGCGCGCACGGAGAGGAAGCGCGGATCATGGTGTCGGCACTCTGGCGCCGGGGCAGCCCCGGTCGATCCGGCCGGTGGTGAAGTAGGCGACCACGTCGGCGGCGCATTCGCGGAGTGCGGAGGAGTGCGCGTCGTCGTCGACGGTGTAGATCTTGCCGCCGATCTCGGCCTGCATCTGCGCCGCGTACTCGTAGGTGGACATGAACTCGTAGCGGTGCCCGGCCAGCACCAGCGACCCGTCGCCGTGGCGCAGCCGGGTCGTCTGGGCCGGCAGCGGCCAGCCGGCGCAGCCGGCGCCGAAGTAGGAGGCCCGGCCGGTGACCGGGTTGCGCTTGAGGAGCTTCTGGTAGGCCGACCAGGCGGCGGGGAAGCTGCGCCGGCTGTGGTCCTCGTTGCACTTCACCGCACGGTTCATCGTCATGTTGACCCACTCGGTCGCGCCGGGGGCGGGCGCGGGCTGCTGGGCGTTGAAAGCCTCCTTGACTGCGGGCGGCGCGGTGCTGCCGGTGGCCTTCCGCAACGCGGCCAGCGCCTTGCCCGCCTGCGGCCACTCGCGTGAGGTCTTCGCGGCCAGCCCGGCGATCGAGCCGCCGTCGATGGGCATCCTCAGGTCGGTGAAGGTCTTGGGGTGCTCGTCGTAGTCACGGCCGAGTTTCAGGACCGAGGCGCGTACCTGCCGCACGGTGCTGCCGAGCCCGAAGGTCTTGTGATAGCGGGCGAGCCAGGCGGCGAAGCGCCGGAAGTTGCGTTCGGTGGCCTGGACGCGTGCCTCTTCGTGCTTGGCGAGACTGTTGCCCGGGCCGGCCACGCTGTCGAGGAAGACGCGGCCGGTCTGCTCGGGGAAGAGGCTGCGGTAGACCGCGCCGAGCCAGGTGCCGTAGGACACGCCGAGCAGGTTGAGCTTCGGCTGGTCCAGCGCGGCTCGCACCAGGTTCAGGTCGCGGGCCACGTTCATGGTGGTGAGCTGGCCGAGGAAGGCGGAATCGCTCTGCCCGCAGGCTTTGTTGCCGGCTGCCTCGGCGTCGTAGCTCCGCTTGGCCGCCTCCTTCGTCAGCGGTCCGGGGCTCCCGCCCATCTGACCTGAGCCCGTGCAGTCGACCTTGGTGCTGTAGTTCACGCCGCGGGGATCGAAGCCGATGAGGTCGAATCGGTCGTTCAGCCGCGCGTTCTCCTTGTTGCTGAGCGTGACCCTCAGGGGATCGAGGTATCCGGGCTGGCCCGGCCCGCCCGGGGCGACCGCGAGAGCGCCGAGCCGGTGCTCCAGGTCCGTGGCGGCCAGCCGGGTGATCGCGATGGTGATCTTCCGGCCGTCCGGGCGGCTGTAGTCCAGGGGGACGCTCACCGTCCCGCACTCCAGGCGCTCCAGCCGGGTGCGGAACGCCGTGATCTGCTCCTTGGGATAGCCCATGCTGACGATCGCCGCATCGGAGTAGGACGGGCAATCCTTCCAGACGACGGCCGGATCGGCCTGGTCAGCGACAGCGACGCCCGGTATGGCGGTGCTCGCCATCACACAACCCAGCACGCCGAGGGTTGCCCTGGTCCAGCGTTTCACGATGATGATCCGTTTCTTGGTCGGGACATGTGAGGAGGTTCCGCCGCGGTGACGAAGGCCGACGGCGTCGAGCCCTTCAGGGACGGACGGCGCTGGTCACTGGCCGGGGCAGAGCACGGCTTCGGCGGCCTTGATGGTGGCGTCGCCGACGGCCATCGCCTTCTCGTTGTCGATCTTCAAGGTGGCGGCCACCGCGAACTGGATCCGGCCGTCGGCCGAGGAGAAGGTGGTGGAGCTGATGCCGGGCAGGCCGCCGGAGGCCGAGGAGACCGTTCCGCCGCACAGGTTGGGGAAGGGCCGCGGCAGCTGTCGTTCCAGGCCCGCGGGGACCAGCTTGCCCTGGCTGAGCGCGCGGTAGAAGGCGCTGACGTCGTGGGCGGTGGAGATGGCTCCTTCGACGCCCCAGCTCGTGGCGTTGAGCCGGTCGACGTCGCGCGGCACGCCCTTGCCGTCAGGGGTGTACCCGTGTCCGTGCGGGCCCTTGATCTGGTCGGAGATCTTGGTGGGCAGATAGGTGTGCTTCATGCCGAGCGGGGCGAACAGCCGCCGCCTGAACTCGGCGGCCCGGTCGTGGCCGGTCACCTTCTCGATGATCATGCCGAGGAGGACGTAGTTGGTGGTGGAGTAGCGGTACTGCCCCGGCTCGCCCTGGGGCAGGTCACGCGCGGCCTGCACCAGGTCGATCGGCTTGTAGGCCGTGGTGAAGTCGAAGACGTCGAACTTCCCACTCTCGGCGAAGTCGGGAATGCCCGAAGTGTGCCGAATCAGATCCCGCACGGTGATCTTCTCGGCCGCATCCCCGTATGCCCCGGGCAGGAGGTCACTGAGCTTGTCGTCCAGGCTGAGCTTGCCCTCCCCCACCAGTTGCAGGACGACTGTGGCCTCCATCAGCTTGGTCTGGGACGCGATGCGGTAACGCGATTCCGAGGGGATGCGCCCGCCCTTGCCACCGAGCAGGCGCGACCCCGCCGTCCCCCGGCCCACCCGCTTGCCGTCGACGTACACCTCGCCGATGGCTCCCACCACGCCATCGGTCCTGGCCAGGCTCCTGATCGCCTGCTGGACGTCTCCCAGCCTGACCCCGTCGGCGGCGGCCGCGGGTGCCGGGGCGCTCAACACCAGCACCGCGCACGCCAGCCCGGCCATGCCCAGCGTTCTTCCACGCCTCATCGATGTGCACCTCTCGCTACGGAATTTCGAGGGTGACCACATCTACCGGCCGGCACCTATTGATGGCCGATCGGCGGACCATACCCCTTCCATATGTGGGCGTTGCCATATTGATCTCCGCTCGAACGGGCGTTCATTCGATGGAGGAGATGTCTCATGCGACGACGAGTATTCAGCGCGCTGGTCACAGCACCGTTCGCGCTCACCCTGGTCTTGACCGGCTGCGGTTCCGGTGACGGGGGAGGCTCGGACGTGGCGTCGGTGAACGGCGGCACCGGCGACAAGACCGCGGCCAGTGCCCAGCCGGGCACGGACTCGCAGGAGAAGGCGCTGAAGTTCGCTCAGTGCATGCGTGAGAACGGCGCCGACATGCCGGACCCCGATGCCGGCGGCAAGATGGCGATGACGTTCGACGCGCCCCAGGAGAAGGTCCAGGCCGCTCAGGAAGCGTGCAGGCAGTACGCCCCCAGCGGCGGGCAGGAGATCCGCAACGACCCCCAGATGGCCGAGAACCTGCGCAAGCTCGCCCAGTGCATGCGTGACAACGGCGTCGAGAGCTACCCCGACCCCGAGGGCAGCATGATGCGTTTGAGCAAGGAGGCCGGCGAGGACCCCGACTTCAAGGCCGCGGAGGAGAAGTGCCAGCAGGAGTCGGCTGCCGCCAGCCCGGGAGGTTCTTGATGGGGCCGGTGGTGGACAGGGCCACCATCGACGGCAAGGCGGAGCCGGAGACCATGCCTCCTCGCCAGCGCCGCCGGGGCAAGGGCCGGCCGGTGGCCGGGCTGCTGGCCGTGGCGGCGCTGGCGGGCGGCGGGTTCATCAACAGCGCGGGCCTGCTTCAAGGCGGTGCCGGCCCGACCCGTTCGGCGACCGCCCTGCCCCCGGCCACGAGCACGGTGAACCGGCAGACGCTGAACAACACCAGGGACGCCGACGGCGAGCTCGGCTACGGCCCGGTGACCACGGCGGTGAGCCGGTCATGCTCCTGTACGGGAGCACGCCCGCGTACCGGGATCTCAAGATCGGCGCGGAGGGCGAGGACGTCGAGAGCCTGGAGCGCAACCTCCGCAGGCTCGGCTATGACGGCTTCACGGTGGACGACGAGTTCACCTACGACACCTACAAGGCCGTCATGGAATGGCAGGAGGACCGCGGCCTGGACGAGACCGGCGTGGTCGAGCTGGGCCGGGTCGTCTTCGCCCCGGGCAGGGTGCGCGTGGAGAGTCTGGAGGCCGAGGAGGGCCAGCCGACCCGGCCGGGCCAGAAGGTGCTGACCTACACCGGCACGTCCAAGGTCGTCACGGTGCAGCTGGAGACCGAGGACCAGCGGATGGCCAGGAAGGGTGCCAAGGTCAAGGTCACACTGCCGGACGGCAGGAGCGTGGCAGGAAGGGTCACCGAGGTGGCCACGATCATCGTGCCGGGCGAGGGCCAGGAGGAGTCGCAGACGCGGGTGGAAGCGCTGGTTTCGATCGGCAGCACCAAGTCCGCCAAGGGGCTGGACAAGGCGGCGGTGGACGTGACGTTCACGGCGTCGCAGCGGAAGAACGTGCTGACCCTGCCGGTGGCGGCCCATAGTCTGTGATCACGTGCCGATGAAAGGACGCGGATGAAGGCGGTACCACTACCCGCTGATCGTTTCAGCTTCGAACTATCCGCCAAAGAGCTTGGTGTGATCATAGTAGGCCTACGGGAGGCAGATCAAGAACTGGAAGACTGGGAATTTCAAACAAGAACCGGATCCGAGCGTAGCGCAATGAGAGCATTTCATGATGAGATCCTCGCGGCGCTAAACAGGGCTGAGTAATAGCCAGGCCTGTACGTATGATTCGTGGACTCGGTCGTAATTCTTGCGGTTTGGCTCCGGCATCCGATGATCAGTCCGAGCGGTATTGCATCTGGCGTTCCGAATGAGTGGTTGAGTCGCCGGGAGGGATTTCGCCTCCTGGCCTCCACGGGACCACCCCGGGCGGCCGGCTCTTCTTCCACGCCTTCACCGCGCCGGCCGAGCTCATCCTCGAACCCATCGTGTCGTGGAGGGCACGCGCGAGAGCCTGCCGCAGACGGCGCCCGCCGGGCAGGTCCGGCACGCCGCGACCTGCTCACCTGGCCAGAGAGCCGTGGAGCTGCAAGGGGTGCTGGGTTGGGTCGGTCCGCTCGCCGATCGGGTTCAGGGGGGCCATCTTCGGGCGAGATCGATTGTCACCGTGTACCGAGCTCGAACCTCTCCGCCTCGGGCGGTGGGACAGGCAGCCCGCTCGCCGAGGGAAGCGGTGCGGCGCTGGCACCGGTGCTCCTACTGGCAGCGCAGCAGGCGCGCGTGGTGAAGCTAGGTCGAGTACGCCACGCCGTCGATCACGGGCGTGGTCCAAGACAGCGGCAGGCCGTCCTGCTGAGGCCGGGGCCAGCCCGCCGGGCACGCGTCCACCACGGTGACCCGCTCGGCTTCGTCTTGAAGCAGCCATATCTCATGCGGCTGCACTCCGCGGCGCGTGGCAGGACTCACGGCCTGCACCGGCGGCGCGGACGCCGACCCGACCGCTCCCCCGCTCCCCGGTCGACAAGAGTCGGTGAGCGGCGCTCGAAGGCGGAGTGCCTGCTGCATGGCGAGGACGACCACGTCGGCCTGCTGGAAGAGGAGGCACCGCCAGGGCAGGGCACCATGTCGGGCGGCCCCGGCGCCGGGGCGAGCACGCGGCTCACTCCCCCATCCTTTCCTACGATCGCGATCCGGCCAGCAGCGCCGAGATTTGTCGGCATGTGCTCTGCACCGTCCTCCTCGCCGCCGGAGCTGGAGAAACCCCCTGGGTCCCTCCCGGCGATCGTCATCTTCCATGCACCGGGGTTCGGACGCCCGAGCCGCAGCTGAGTGATCTTGCTGGCCAACCGTGGCGAGGCCACTGACACCTCGCGGCAACCCCCATGGCAGCTTCGTGGCAAGCCGCATCCGCTGCGGCGTGGCTCATCGCGCTCCTCAGCTGGACTCCGGCCCGTAACGGGCGCCGTCGTCCATAGTTCTTAGGGTTGGTGGACTCTTCCTGTAGGTCAGAGAGAGGTCGAAGCCCAAGCCCGCCTGCTGTGCTCGAACTCGAAGAAGAGCCAGGCACGCACGCGGCTAAGGGCCCGCCCGTAGATGACGGTAAAGCTGTTGTCGCGGCTGTGGTGCACACGCTTGAATCAGCAGGCCACCACGGCCAACTGCGGATAAGTCGAAAAGGAGGAGGCGCTTCATGAGTGAAGCGTTCTACTCGCACGCGAGGCTGTACGACCTCATGTTCCCGGGCGGCGGGCCCGCGGTCGACTTCTACCGGGCCGAGGCCAATCGGCAAGGCGGGCACGTATTGGAACTCGGGTGCGGCACCGGGCACAAGCTGATCCCCATCGCGTCCGACGGGCATCGGTGCGTCGGCTTGGACTTGTCGTCGGACATGCTGGCTGAGGCTCAGCGCAAGGCGAACGAGCGCGGTGTAGCGGTGGAATGGGTGCGGGGCGACATGCGGACCTTCGATCTGGGCCGCACATTCGACTTCGTGTTCATCACAGCCAATTCCCTGCTGCATCTGCATGAAGCTGAGGATCTGGTGAGCTGCTTCCGGTCGGTTCGAAGACACCTGGCGCCTGGAGCACGGTTCGTCTTCGATGTATTCAATCCGAGCGTGCACATCCTTGCCGAAGCCGACGGCGTGCGGCGCACCCGGGAGTCGTTCATGGATCCTGACCGTGGCAACGTCAGCGTCGATGTCGCTGAGATCTACGATGCGCCCGCGCAAGTCACACGCGGGACGTGGCACCTCTCGACTGACTCCGAGCCCGACTTCGTCGTCGCACCGCTCGAAATCAGGAGCATCTTTCCGCAGGAGCTGCCGCTGCTCGTCTCGCTCGGAGGCCTTCGGCTCGTCGAGCGCTTCGGCGACTGGTCCGGCCGGCCATTTGCCGCGGATACGCCGCTTCAACTCTGCATCTGCGAGTCCGCCTGATTGACGGCGAGGGCCTTCGCAGAGCTTCAAGTCTTTCAAGTCGGCCTGCGGTCGATGAGCCGGGCTTTAGATCGGCGATCATCTGCGCCAGCAGACCAGCGTTTTCCTGCTTGATGACCTGCGGACGACGGTATCGAGGCCGGCGACCTTGGAGGTCGGCCGGAGTACGCGAGAAGGACACCATGGGTCGGGGTGATGTACCGGATAGGGACCGTTATCGCGTACATCGCCGGCGTCACTTTGTCGTTGACCAGCAGCGGCGTGAAGACGACAGCAGCGCGACTCGGGCACGTATCCGGTACATGCTCAGACCAGACCGGCCGGAATGATGACAATGACCTGCGGGGATGTGGGGGCGATAGTTGGCGGAGCCGACGCCGGGCAGCTCGCAACCTGAGCTCACCGGCGCAGCCTGACAGAATCGTGACCTATGATCGACGATTTCGCGAAGGACAACCTGCACGGGAGACTGCGGCGGGACCGCAAGGCGCTGCTCTGGAAACTGGACGGCTTGTCCGAATACGACGCCCGCCGACCTTTGACAGCGACCGGGACCAACCTCCTCGGCCTGGTCAAACACGTGGCCAGCGTCGAGGCCAGGTACTTCGGCGAGGTCTTCGACCGTCCTTCTCCGGAACCGCTGCCCCGGTGGCAGGACTCCGACGGCAGCGATCTGTGGGCGACCGCGGACGAGACCTGCGATCAGATCATCGGGTTCTATCGGCGCACGTGGGAACACTCGGACGCGACGATCAACGAGCTGCCCCTCGACGCCCCCGGCCACGTGCCGTGGTGGCCGGAGCCTTATCCCAACACGAACCTGTTCGCCATCATGGTCCATGTCCTCGGCGAGGCCAACCGGCATGCTGGGCACGCCGATATCCTGCGCGAGGGCCTCGACGGCCGGACCGGGATGCGCCCCGAACACGAGCAGCAGATCGACGAGGAAGCCCGTGCAGCCTACTGCGCGAAGATCGAGCTGGCCGCCAGGGCGGCCGCACCAATCAAAGCTTAACCACAATCGCGCCACCGTGGCCCCGCCAGGGTGGGGCCACGGTTCAGCTCCGCGTCCTACCAGTAGAACTTGAACGCCAAAGGTCGAATCGCTGCGATGCGCCCTTGACGGCCTGGAGGCGTTCTCCGCAAGTCCTCTGACCTGCTGGAAGGATCCTCCAACCCTAGATAACCGTCGCGGTGAACCGCCGGAAGCGCAGCCCGGCGACCCCGCTGACCACGTGCTCACGGCCTCGCCGGTCGGGAACGAGGCGCAACGGCCGCTCCCCCAAGGCCACCGCCTCCGCGAGCGCCACCTGGGACTCGTCGTAGTCGAGCGCCCACAGGAAACAGGACCGGGCCCCCGCGGAAGGTCTCAGCCGGATCGAGGGCGACGGGCCGGAGGCCGCCGAACCCGGGCCTGCGGTCCTCGACGATGCCCTGCCGGGCGAGATGCTCAAGCAGCAGTCGGCGGGCGTCTGTCGGTCGGCGGTTGCGCGACGGCGGCCAGGTGCCGTTCGGTGGCCATCGGGACCCTGCTCCCCTCAGCTGTCAGGTGATGCGCGTAGAAGAGCGTCGCCGCCAGGGACATCGTCCCGGAGCGATCCTCCAATTTGTCAGATAATGCGGGATTATCTGACACGCCGAGGCCCGTCGACAGGAACCGTGATCACTATGACCTCAGCGTACGAGGGCGCCCGTGCGAAGAACCATCGACGCACGGCTGCACGAACAGGCGCTCGCGCATCTGAAGGCGCCCCCGGAGCCGCTGACGCTGAACAGCAGGCCGCGGACTTCGTCGAGCGGGTGCGGGACCGGCCGGGCAAACACGCCACCGGACAGCCTGGTGTCAGCGGCTTCACCGATCAGAAATCCTCCGCCACGTCGTCAGTTCTGGTAGCCCCATACACCAGTGGAAGGATTGATGACCATGACCGACGCCAGACTGCTCGGCGCCGACGAGGCCACGTTCATCGCGGCGGCCCGCTCAGACGACACGGCGAAGTTCGCACTCCTCACGGAGCGCCACCGCCGTGAGCTGCAGGTGCACTGCTACCGGATGCTCGCGAACTACGAGGACGCCCAGGACATGACGCAGGAGACGTTCCTGCGAGCGTGGAACAAGCGGGAATCGTTCAAGGGCCATGCTGCGCTGCGGACCTGGCTGTACCGGATCGCGACGAACGCCTGCCTCGACTTCCTGGAGAAGCGCAACGACCGCACACCCGTACCATCCGAGCTGCCGGACCCCGGCTCCGAGGTGCTGTACCTGCAGCCGTACCCCGACCGGATGCTCCCCGAGGACCCGCAGGAATCGGTGGTGGCGCGGGAGACGATCGAGCTGGCGTTCATCGTCGCCGTCCAGCACCTGCCGCCGCGGCAGCGGGCGGTGCTCATCCTGCGCGACGTCCAGGGCTGGCCGGCGTCGAAGGTCGCCGACGCCCTCGATCTGACCGTCGCATCGGTGACCAGCGCACTGCAGCGGGCGCGCGTGACGATGCGCGAGCAGCTACCCGACCGCCGCCTCGATTGGCGGAGGCCCGCCACCCACGAGCTGTCGAATGACGAGCGCGGCGTGGTGAAGTCGTATATCGACGCCCATGAGCGCAACGACCTCGACGGGCTGATGTCCCTACTGCGCGACCACCTGCGCTTCGCGATGCTGCCCGAGTCGGGCACCTTGACCATGACGGCCAAGGACGCGGTGGACGGCTGGGTCGCCGGTGGGCTCTTCCAGCCCGGCCACGACGACTGGCGCTGTATCACCACGACGGTCAACCGCATGCCTGCCACCGCGATGTACGTCCGCACCCCCGGCGACCCGGAGTACCGGCTGTTGAACATCGCGGTCCTGCACATCGTCGACGGGAAGATCGCCGAGCTCACCGGATTCGACGCCACCGACAAACCGTGGCTGGGCCTGCCTCCGACACTGTGATCAGCCAAGTCCCCCTCGCCGACGTCACCGCAGAATGAGCACCGCGACCAGCTGAACACCACTGCCCCGCCGGCGTTGCCGGCGGGGCATCCGAAGAACATCGTCCTGATCAACGACGCTGTCGTCCTCATCTCCCAGCGAGTCGGTCAACAGCTCACTCGGAACGCGAGGACGGGGCCGGGGAATGTTCCCTCAAAGCCGAGGGTCACGGTGAGCATGCCAGGATGGACTTCGACCCGGCTTCACGAGCCGAGCATGTGGCCTGTGCTCATCGTCTCGTCTCGTACCGAGTCAGCACCACGCCGCCGGGAAACGTCCGCGTCTCCACGAGGGTCAGGTTCACCCAGCTGTCCAGCGCCGTGAAGAACGGCGTGCCGCCGCCCAGCAGAACCGGGTAGGTGACCAGGGCGTACTCGTCGATCAGCCCGGCCCGCATGGCCGCCCCGGCGAGCGTCGGGCCGCCGATGCTCATCGGGGCGCCGTCCTCGGCCTTGAGCTGGGTGATCTCGGCCACCGCGTCACCGGTGACCAGGCGGGTGTTCCAGTCGACCTTGTCGACCGTCGAGGAGAACACCACCTTCGGCGTGTCCCGCCAGTTCCGCGCGAACTCGATCTCCGCCGGGGTGGCGTTGGGCTGCTGGTCGCCGGTCGGCCAGGAGGAGCTCATCGTCTCCCACAGCTTGCGCCCGTACAGCGTCAGGCCGCTCGCCCGCTCCCGGTCGAGCCACCACTGGAACAGCTCGTCGCTCGGCGGCCCGCTCCAGCCGATGTCGTCGCCGGGCGCGGCGATGTAGCCGTCCAGGGTCATGTTCATGCCGAAGATCAGTTTCCGCATCGTGTCAGCCTCTCGTGAGTCGATCTCACACGTACAGACGGGCGTGGCGCGGGAACCTAATCGGTGCGCGATCTGCGTCCGCGGACAGTCTCCCGGGTTCCGGACTCTGCACGGTGTACCCGGAGGGCTCGAGCACCACCCACCGGATCTCGATTTCACCCCGCCCCAGCGCCTCGGCCGGTCCGCCGAGCCATGGCCGGGCCCTCGGCTCAGAACAGGGTGTCGCCCACCCGCGGCGGCCCGGGTATCCGGTCGGGCCGAGCTGCGCGAGTTCGCCTTCGATGTCGGCCTCGATGGCGAGACGGCTTTGAGTGATCAAGTGCGGTGTCGAGTCGCTACTGATCGCTGAACGATGCGGCCTCGAGAGTGTTGTCCCGCGTCCGGAACGACGTCTTCGCCTGTCCGAAGTCGCGGGCCGATGCGATGTGCGAGCTGGCCGACGCGCTGTTGTGCGAGCCGGGGCCGGTGCGCGCTCGTCCTGGCCGAGCCCGGGGGCCGGCCAGTCGACCGCCGGTGCCCGGGTGCTCAAGGAGCAGGGCTTGTGGTGGCTGACGGCTCGCCGGTCCGCTCGTACCAACCCGGGTTCACCCTCGCCCCTTCAAGGAGTTACGGCGGGGCATATCTGGCGTACCGGCTCGCGGGGCAGGTATTGCTCCCACTCGGCCGGGGTCAACCCTGCCGGTGAGGTGTGGCGCGTACGGCCGGCGATCGTGCAGAGCGCCTCGACGGGGTCGGCGGGGACAGCGACGTTCCACAGCCGGATGCCGCCGTCATCGCCGGCGCTGGCCAGCGTGCGCCCGTCCGGGCTGAACGCCAGCGCGTGGACGGCGCCGGCGTGGGCGGCCAGGGGAGCTCCGATCGGACGGTGGGTGGCCACATCCCACAACCTGATCGTCCCGTCGAAAACGGCGGTGGCCAGGCGCCCGTCCGGCGCGAATGCCACGGCGGTCACCTCCTCATCGTGATCGCTGATCGGGACGCCGATCGGACGACGGGTGGCGGTATCCCACAGCAGCACTGTCTTGTCGGCTCCCGCGCTGGCCAGGACGCGCCCTCCGGGAGCGAACTCGATATCGGTCAGTCGGCCGGTATGGCCGACGAAGGGCGCGCCTACGGGCCGTCGAGTGGCCACGTCGTAGAGCTGGACCTGGTTCCGGGTGACGCTGGTCTCCGGGCCGGTGCCTTCACTGCTCGCGATGGCGAGGGTGCGGCCGTCCGGGCTGAATTCCAGGTCGGCCAGCCCTTCGGTGTGGTCCAGCAGGGGTGCTCCAATCGGGTGGCGGGTCGCTATGTCCCACAGTTGGACGTTGCGCTCCTCGGCGGGGTCATTGCTGCTGACGGTGCCGGTGATGGCTGTGGCCAGCAGGCGGCCGTCGGGGCTGAAAGCCACCTCTCCCGCGTGGGCTCCTCCCTGCAAAGGAGGCGCGGGGCGGCGCGAGAGGGTGTCCCACAACCGCACCTGCCCATCGCCGCCGGCGCTGACCAGCGTGCGCCCGTCAGGGCTGAACTCCAGCTCGCTGAGCGCACCGGTGTGCCCGGTGAGTGGTGGCCCCAGGGCGCGGCGGGTGTGGGCGTCCCATAGCTGTACGGTCGCGTCCTCACCGGTGGCCGCCCCTGCCAGGACATGCCCGTCCGGGCTGAATGTCACGGCCTCGGCCGCACCGCCTCCGCCCGTAGGCCGTCCGGCCTGGTCATGCGGCGGCAGAGGCGGACCGAGCGGACGATGTGTGGCCATGTCCCACAGGCGCACGGAAGCGTCACCGCTGGTGGTGGCGCTGCTGGCCAGGACGCGCCCGTCGGGGCTGAACTCCACGTCCGAGACCCGATCGGTGTGTCCCAGAAGGGGCGCGCCGATCGGGCGGCGGGTGGCCACGTCCCACACCAGCAGGGCTCCACCGCCCCCGCGTCCCCCGCCGGCCAAGGTCCGGCCGTCGGGGCTGAAGGTCACCGTGCCAATTCGGTGATCCGGGCGGCCGGCCAGGGGTGCGCCTGCCTGGCGACGGGTGGCCGTGTCCCACAGGTGCACCATCTCATCGTCCGCCGCGATGGCGATCAGCCGGCCGTCCGGGCTGAAGTCGACGTCGTACACCTGATGATCGTGACGGGCGAGCGGTTCGCCGACCTGCCGGCGGCTGGCCACGTCCCACAGCCGTACCGTGCCGTCCTGGCTGGCGCTGGCCAGGAGGCGCCCGTCAGGGCTGAACTCCGCCGCGTACACCGCTCCTTGGTGGCCGGTGAGCGGTTCGCCGACCTGCCGGCGGCTGGCCACGTCCCACAGCC
>NZ_VCKX01000749.1 GCF_005889725.1 Nonomuraea zeae | reverse complement strand
GGGGCGGACCGCTCGCGGCAGGGGCGTGCCCGGGCGGGTGGCGTCCTGGTCCCGGCCGTCGTCGTCCTGACCGTCCCGGGTGTCCTGACTGTCTCGGCCGTCCTGCGCTCCGGTGCCTGGCTGGCCGGCGCTCGACTGGCTGGCGCCCGGTTGTCCGGTGCCCGGTTGTCCGGTGCCCAGCTGTCCGGTGCCTGGTTGTCCGGTGCCTGGTTGTCCGGCGCCTGGTTGCCCCGTGCCCTGTTGCCCCGCGCCCTGTGGCCCGATGCCCGATTGCCCGGCGTTCGGCCCGCCGACTCGCGGCTGCGCGGCGTCCGACAGGCCGGCTGGTTGCCGACCGGCACCCGGCTGGCCGGCCAGCAGCTGGCCGATGCCGCGCTGGCCGGCTTGCTGCTGGTCGGCCTCTTCCGGCTTGCCGGTTCCCTGGCCGCTTACGTCCGGGGCCTTGAGCGCCGGGTGGGTGGCGTCCTGGTGATGGGTGGCGTCGGGGTCGAAGAGGGGGGC